>CAKPMH010000092.1 GCA_934167935.1 uncultured Bacilli bacterium | reverse complement strand
GTGATTTTTCATCACTCCTATATTGACAATTCATTCATCAAATTTATTGTCGACCAACACTATTTGACAAAGAACCTAAAAAGACTAGTTATATTTCAAACTAATCTCATTAATAAATTACAATTTATATTACTGAATTTCTGTTATAACTTGTTACATCACTACCAATTTTTTTGTATAGTTCCTTAACTGTAATCTGTTTCCTTTGAATTGCTTTTAATTCATTATCAGTTACTCCTATAAACTCAACAAAATTGACTTTGCCGTTTTGAGTATTTATTTCATGAAATTTATCATCAGGCACAGTAATAAATCCGGTTATATTAGATTTTCTATTACAATCAATTCCCTCAGTTTGTCCTGTATATAAATACTCATATGAATTAAATACCTCTCCTTTTGTAAAAGTAATTCTAGCAATAGATTGTAAAATGCCACAAATACATTTTATTTCATTTTCTTCATTTTCATAGTTATCTTTTTTCAGTTTAAAGGTGAATTCCATTCCATAACCACTTACATCTTTTACATCAGACTCTTTTTCGTACAACTCTGATAGTCCATAAGTTATAAAATGCCAATAATCACCGCCATCATAAATACTTATACCCTGAGTGGATCATTACCTCCAAATTTCCAACTAATTAATGTTCCATAATGTTTTGGATTTTCTTGATTAGGATATATCTTATTGCACAAATTAGTTATAGCATCCCAACCAATTGCCTTAACATCATTATTTTTATCACTTTTCTTAAACTTATCAAATAATCCCATAATTACATCTCACCTTCCTACCACTTCTATATATAATTATATCATAGAAATGAACATTTTAAAAAAATTTCTACTTAATTTAAAGATATATCTTTTCCTGTCTTTGTATCAATAAATCCAGCAAATACCCCATTATTATATTTTATAGTTAAATCTGTTCCATATGGTGCGTGATAAATTTTTAATAATTCTGGAACTAATTTTAATATGGTTTCAGCAGATACTACATCAAAATTATTTGGATTACTAACATATTCGTTAGTATCATTTTCTGAATAAATATTCCAGCCATTGCATACTTTTATTGAGGACTTTTCTCTAAATACCCATTTAGCTTTTGCACCATTTTGTGTAATATTTTTGGAAATTATAAACCCTCCAAAATAGCTATTATCAATAAAATTAGTATCAATAATCTTATCATAGTCATTTGAGTAATGTTTTTTTATTAATTTCAAAAATTGTTTCTTTGCAATTCTTTGAAACCAAAACAGAAATGCCATAATTATTAAATAGCATATTACCCCAAACAATAAGCCAAACATAATACTTGTTCCTGATTTAATTGCTTTATATGATAAAAAAGCAAAAACAATAAAGAATATTACTGCATCTATAACAAGATTAGAATTTTTATCTTTTTCTGATTTTAAAATGGCTTTATAAATATTGTTTAATTCACTAATATTATATTCTTTTCTTATAATTTTTTCTTCATATTTAACAATTTATAAATTGAAATATATAAACATAATAAAGAATTTATTAAAAAAATTATTAATAA
>CAKPMH010000091.1 GCA_934167935.1 uncultured Bacilli bacterium | reverse complement strand
CTGTTGCTGTTTTAGATTTTAATATAGTTGCAAGCATTGCAATACCTTGTTCTGTAAAAACTCTTGGTATATACCTTTGTCCACCACGATGAATATTTTTGAGGTCGAAATTTTCGACATCAAACAATTAAGTGTTTCTGATTCACTCAATGTAAAGCTAAATCTTTCAAGAAACTTAATCAAATTATTTTTTACAGCTTCATTTATTCTTTTTGTCTCAATTCCATATAATTTTGCTAAATCACTATCTAACATTACTTGTTTTTTTTTATTTTATAAATCATATTCTCTATTATTTTATTATTAATTATCTTCTTATTCATTTACCTTTTCCTTTATATACTTTAATAATCCCTTTAATATCTCTTTATCTTCAATTAAACTTAATGCAAAACACTTATTTCCTAAATCTTTAAATGACGCACCTGAATGATATAATATTTTGTTATCTATTACTATAAATCTATCATGAAATAGATCACATTTTATTACTTCTAAATTGCTATATTCTTTATTGTATTTTTTTAATGATTCATCATTTACATTTTTGGTATAAACTATTATCTTTACTTTTATTTCTTTTATTAAATCAAACAATTCAATTCCTGCATAATTATCTATTATAATTATTTTACTTTTTGCTTTATTTAATATTTTAAATAATAACGAATATGCATCATATATTTCTCCATCATAAAATATTGTACTTACCTTTGTATTTTCTTTCATTTTATCAAATGATTCATATAAATGTTTTATTTCATCTTCATGTTTTATAACCATATTATTTATATATTTTTGTTCTATTAAACTACTATTTATATATTTTCTCATCTCAACAAAGGTTCGCATTATTTTAATACTAACATTAGAAGCAACTTTAGTTTTCAATACTGTTGCTAGCATTGCAATTCCTTGTTCTGTAAATACATAAGGTTTTGTTCTAGTCATATGATTTGCGGTTTCATTTTGAAACCGCAATATTTTTATGTCCTCATCACTAAGTTGAAAATAAAAATCATCTGGGAATCTATTTATGTTCCTTTTTACGGCTAGATTAATTGTCTTTGTCCCATTCTTACATTGATAAAGTTTTGCTAAATCACTATCTAACATTACCTGTTTTCCTCTTATTTCATATATCATATCTTCTACCTTTTTATCATCAACAATTATTTCATTCATAAACTGCCTCCTTCATATATTTAATTAATTTCTTTAGTTTTTTATTATCAAATATTATATTTCTATCACGATATATAAAATCATTTAATTTCACAACTTTTTTTATTTTGAAGTTCCAAATTGGGACTTCAATTCATTATATTTTTTTCTTGATAATTGAACTATATCTTCCTAAAATTACATATATCTTTTCTATGCCTTATAAATTTTTTTTTGCATAATTTAAACACTCATATATACTATACGATAAAAGTTTGAGAATTACTTTTAAATTACAAAAAAAATCTCACTTTCGTGAAATTTTATTGGTTGTATTATAAATAGTGTTGGTGGAGTATTTTACATCAATACTGTTTTTCTTCAAAAAAAGACATAAGTTT
>CAKPMH010000090.1 GCA_934167935.1 uncultured Bacilli bacterium | reverse complement strand
GAAGTGGTGAATATTCAACTTTTATCAAAGTAAAAAAAGGTGAAAGAGTAATGCTTAGTGATGGAACTTTTGTTG
The DNA here is from genome assembly GCA_934167935.1 of uncultured Bacilli bacterium. The sequence continues at coordinate 1,529 of CAKPMH010000090.1, read as the reverse complement.
AAGCAGGTTTAACACTGGAAGAATCAAAAAGAAGATTAGATGATAAAATGGATGATATGCTATATAGTAAACCAGTTGCCTTAGTAAAAAAAATTAGTAGAAAGTTTAAAAAATAATTTTTGGAAATTGGTTTTCCTTTATGGCACCAAATTGTTAGAAAATGTCTTGATTTTAAATGATTTCAAGGCGTTTTTATTATTTTTAAAAAGAGTGGGAAGATAGAGCCAAAGATAATTTGAAAAATTTAGATTTTTAATTATGAATAAGTATATTATAATCTAAGTAACATAAAAAATAACTATGGACCTATTTTACCAAACTTTGAATGTTATTCAAATGCCTGCAATAAAAAACACTTTCATTATTATGTAAAGATAACAGTCACTAACTAAATGTTGTTAAATATACTTTGAAAAAAGTTAAAAAAATAAAAAATATTTATAAAGTTTCAATACTATATGATATAATTTATTTAATATTATTTGTGGTAATTTTTATGACTAAAAAAATTTAATAATAAGAGGAATATCATTTATAATTGTAGGTATTGTTTTATTGATATTAATGGTTAATTTTAGTGATACTAAACTTCCTATATTAGGATATCATTCCTTTACTAAAGAAAAAAGTAATGATCAATTTGTAATAGAATTAGATCAGTTTGAGCAACAGTTAAAGTATTTAAAGAATCATAATTATAAAACTATTAGTTTAGATGATGCTTATGATATTTTTAAAAATAAGAAAAAAATACCTAGAAAAACAGTAATGATTACTTTTGATGATGGTTATCAATCTAATTATGATTTAGCTTTTCCACTTCTAAAAAAGTATAATATGAAAGCAGTTGTGTTTGTAGTTGGATATCATGCCAAAACTAATAAAGATGGATATATGTCTTTAGAAACTCTTGGTAAAGTAAAATCAGAATATCCTAATGTAGAAATAGCCTCACATACATATAATCTTCACGTTGATGGAGTAGTTGGTATAGATAAAAAACAATTAGAAGAAGATTTTAAAAAAATGAATGATATTGTAGATACTAAGTATTTTGCTTATCCATATGGTAAAAATGATAAAACTGTAGAAAAGGTACTTAAAAATAATGGTTATAAGTTAGCCTTTACTTTTGGTCCAGGTAAGGAGCATAGAAGAGCAGGAATAGAAAAGGATTTATATAAAATTCCAAGACTTAATATTACTAATAATATGCCAATGTGGAAATTTATCTTAAGACTAAAATATATTTAATAAAAATGTTTCTTCTTTATTTTTCAATATTACATATATATGAGATATTATCTAAATAAGTTTTCTTATACTTAAGTATTTCTTTTTCTGTTTTTATTGTCCAGATGAAAATACTATAATGATCTTTAAAATGTTTATAATATTTTTTTGTTAACATGGTCTTTTTAATAGCAAGGAAATCAGGCTTTAAATAATAAATTGGAAGATTAGTTTTAAAGATAAAATCAACTATATTTATATTATATTTATCAGTTATCAATAAACCAAGCCTATAC
>CAKPMH010000089.1 GCA_934167935.1 uncultured Bacilli bacterium | reverse complement strand
ATTTGGCGGTTACAGGCCGATGGACTGAATAATGCAGTGGCTACTGCCACCCTTACATCTGAAATATTTACATATTTATTAGAAAAATTTCTTACAGAATGTCTTTTAAGACATAATTTATTAAAATCTTCTGGATTACATTTTACATTCTTTTTATTTAAAATTTTAAATCCACCATCATTATAATTAACTCTTTTATCATTTAACAAAAATCTCTCATAATCTAATTTATTATCTTTCCTGAACTCAATATAAGCATATAATACATTTCTTCCTTCTTTATATACATATGTATTTTTATTATCATATTTAATTAATAATTCCTTTAAAATACAAGCTTTTTCTACTCCAAATTCTATACGAGATTTTGAAATAGACAAACCTTTCTCTAAACTATGAGCTATCAATAAAATTTTCCAATCAATCTTATCTTTTTTTACATATGGAAATCCACAATATTTAATGCATTTAATATAATCTTTGAACATTATATTTGTAATTTTTATAAAATTAATTAGTTTTTTTGCTATTTTTTTCATATCTACTGCCCCTTTTGATTTTTTTAACAATATCGTTTAAGTCATTTTGAAATAAATTTAAATCTTTTAATAAAATTTTCATACTTTTACTAGCCTCTTTTTTTAATTTTTCACTTTCTTCTATATAATTCATAGTTTTATTAATTGCATCATCAATTGTATCTTTTTTTCCATCTATTAGATAGTCGTAGCCTAACGAATTATATATACCCGCAAATTTTCTTGAATATGCAAATGGAATACTAGCACAATTAGAAGAAAAGGCCGCTATTGAAGCATGCATTCTAGCTGCAACTAAACAATCTAAATTTGAAATAAAACTTTTTGCATCCGTTGCATTTTCAAATTTGTTAATTATATTACATTTGGGAAATATTTTTTTTATTTCTTTACATGCTACAGTATCATTTTCAAAGTAATTATCTCCTTCTCTCTCGTCACATATAACATGTGGAACTAAAAAGATTTCATTATTCTTATTTAAAAGTAATTTTTCTATTAATTTTATACAATAATCTCTATAATTAATATTTAATTTAAATTTATTTGAATTAATACAGTCATTCCATAATAATCCAGATATATTTATACCAATTTTTTTCTTTTTGCTACTTAGACTATATTTTTTCTTATTAAAAGGAAGAGCAAATGCTAAATCAGTATATGTTAAAATTTTATTATGGTATTTAGGTGATAATATTCTTTTTAAATATTCTGTTGATAAATTATCTCTGCTATATATTTTATATGTATTATTTAAAATTTTTATTGTCCATTTTTCTAATATCTTATTATAAAAAGGTCCATAAGTTTGTGGTAATAATATTAATGGAATCTTTTGATTAATTACAATTTGTTTTATTAAATTTGTTTGTATAAGCCATCTTTTGCCATATATATCAGAAAAACTATCTCCATGAGTTATATCAAATACTAAATCACATTTTTTTATTGCTTTCTTTGCTTTTAAAAGGGATTTTATATTTTTTAAATTTACATAAAAATTTTTAAAAATAAAGTTGTTATAGCATAATCTCTTTTATAATTTCTATTATCTTCATTTTCCGCAACATTTAACAACT
>CAKPMH010000088.1 GCA_934167935.1 uncultured Bacilli bacterium | reverse complement strand
CTCCATCATCATTATCTGAAGAACCTATTCCTGCTCCTCCTCCATTAAATGATGTGCTTGTTAGTTGATTTGCTTGTGTAATTCCATCTGCTCCTGTTTGTCCTACATATATGTATAGTTTTTCTCCTTTTATTAACTCTATTGTTCCTGATGCATATCCTCCTAAGCCATAATCGCTTAAATATGTTCCTGCCCAGTTATCGCATCCTCCTCTTGCTCCATAACATTCTATTTTATATTTTCCTGTCTCTGGTACTACATATTCTTGATAATTTCCTGTATAAGTAAATTCTCTATTTCTATCATCTATCTTAGTTATTACTGCATATCCTGATTTTGAATTGACTTCATTTTTTAATACTATATCTGTAAATACTTTTCCTGAGTAATGCACTGAACTTCCTGTATGAGTTATATTATTCTCAGTTGATTCTTTTGTTATTGAATTACATCCTGTGTATCCTGAAACGTACCCTGAGCCTCCTCCGGCTCCTCCAGCTGGACTATCAGTACTTGTATATCCTCCATAATAGCCTCCTCCAGCACCAGCTCCTCCAGCATTTCCTTTTGTTATTGCATTTTGACCTATTCCAAATTTATATCCTGTAGTTTGTGTTGCATTATATGTATGATTTGATACTTCTGTGTTACTATATTTCCATATACTTCCTTTACCTGTTAGTCCTCCTCCTGACCCTCCAGAAGGTTTATTAAATCCACCTGTTACCGTTGCTCCTCCTGAGCCTCCTCCGGCTACTATTATTCTTGATTTTAAGCTTTCAAAATCATCCCAATTTCCTGCTACTAATCTTACATCTGTGGCACCTCCACCAGCACCACCTCCATCATCATTATCTGAAGAACCTATTCCTGCTCCTCCTCCATTAAATGATGTGCTTGTTAGTTGATTTGCTTGTTTTACTCCATCTGCACCTTTCTTTCCTACATATATGTATAGTTTTTCTCCTTTTGTTAATTCTATTATTCCTGATGCATATCCTCCTAATCCATAATCACTTAAATATGTTCCTGCCCAGTTATTACATCCGCCTCTCGCTCCATAACATTCTATTTTATATTTTCCTGTTTCGGGCACTGTATATTCTTGATAATCTCCCGTATAATTAAAATTTGCTGTTAATCCGTTTTCTATTTTTTGGTAATCTTCATTATAGTATATTTTTATCCAAAAAACTCTCGCTTCTGTTGTCATTGCTCCTGGTGTTGGTCCATGATCTTCACACACTTTTATATAATATTGATTTGAGACTGATGTTGTATTTAATTCTATTGTTTCTATCTCATCTTCATTTATATCTTTTTTATAGCATGTTGTTAATCCTGTATTTTCAACACTTGTTTTTAAATTTTCGTCAAATATATTATTATTTTCATTAGTAGAACAAAGCCCTACTGTAAATGTATTTATACAATCTTTACTATTTGCTCCATAAAAAGTTCCTACTTCAATTTTATCTATTTTAGAAAAATCATATTTTTTTAATGATATCAGACCTCCATATCCATTTGCCCAAGGTGCTTCTAATAAATATCCATCATAACTAGAAAATGAATCTATAGCATCTCTTTTAGCAGAAACATCTGTAAAGAAATCTTCAAATCCTAATTCTTCTAAATCTTCTCCTGCATTAAATTTTATATTTTTTACATAAGCTCTTTTAACGTT
>CAKPMH010000087.1 GCA_934167935.1 uncultured Bacilli bacterium | reverse complement strand
GAAATTATATACAACGCTGAAAGAAACAATTACACAGAAACATCAATAAATGGTGAAAAACTTCAAATAGAAGTAGAAAAAGTATAGAATAAAATAAAAAAACACTAACAATACAAAAATACTTTGTTAGTGTTTTTTATGTATATAAAATAGGCTAAAAACAACTTGTTTTTAAATTAGATATAATGTATAATATATAAAGAAAATTATAGGAGGAAATTTAATGAGTAAAAAATTAAACATTATAAAAAATTTAATAAGTATAGTAATAATTGTTGCTATTTTATTTTTTGCATATAAAATATATAAGACCTATAATTTTAATGACTTTCAAAGAGCAGAGTATAAACAAGGATCAACAGAATTTAAAAGAGACAGTGAAGAAAAAAGCTCTGAGTATGATAGCTATAAACTAAATAATATAAATTACAATGATGCAATGATTTATAAAGAAATAGAAGTAAATCCAAATACTCCATATAAAATAACTTGCAAAATAAAAACAGAAAATGTTGTTTCAAAACAAGAAAACACAGATGTAGGTGCACATATATGCATAGCAGAGACTACTGAAAAGTCAAATAATATAGTAGGAACAACAGATTGGACAGAAGTAACATTCTGCTTTAATTCTAAAAATAGAACAAAAGTGAAATTAGGATTTAGACTTGGTGGATATGAAGATGAGGTAAAAGGAACAGCTTGGTTTTCCGATATGAAGATAGAATCAGGAATAGCAGATACAAGTAATGAATGGAATTGTCTATGTTTACTATTTGATAATGTTGATGCAAATGTAAATGGTCAAAGTATTAAATTACAATTAACACAAATAAGCAAAGAAGATATGAATACATGTATTAAAAGATTCAAAACTTCAATGGAAGAATTATCAAGAAATAAAATAAAAATAAATTACGAAATAAAAGAAATAGAAGAGCCAATAAAAACAATGTCATATGATGAAGAAAACGGATACTATGTGTCAGGACATGATGTGAGAAATGTAGTAGATAGTTATATAGATACAGGAAAATATGACCATATATTTGTAGCATTTAGGTCAGGAGACATTAATACAAAAACCAAAATGGTGACTACAGATTGGATAGGTTTAGGTTCAATGGAATATAGAGGAATAGGTTTTTCAAATGTCAGATTGCCAGAAGATGACCATGATTATGTATATAAGTATGATGTAAGAGTTAATACATTTCCAGAAGAAGTGTATGTACATGAATTTTTACATACACTTGAAAGAAATGCAAAGGAATATGGATATACAAGACCAGAACTACATAGCAATAGTGACTATGGATATAATAACGAACAATTAATTGGACTAAAAAAATGGTATAAAGATTATATGAACAAAGAAATAAAAACAACATCAGGAAATATAGGATTACCATCAGAAATATTTACAAAAAAGCCAGCTAAGACATCAAATTTTGAATTTTCACACAAATTAAATTATTTTGATGAACCAGATAATATTATTGAAGAATTAAATGGTATAGTAAAGAGAGTAACAAAAATATTCTCTGAAACAGAACAAATAGCAAATACAATTGAATAAAAAGGAAGGATAAAAATGAAAGTATCAGACTTTAATTATGAATTACCACAAGAACTAATAGCACAAGTTCCAATAAAAGACAGAAGTGCATCACGTTTAATGGTACTAAATAGAGAAAAT
>CAKPMH010000086.1 GCA_934167935.1 uncultured Bacilli bacterium | reverse complement strand
CCAGAGGACGTATCAAGAGCAAAGAAAATATTGGAATTACAATAAAGTCACTTTCAACAATATACAAAATATGGAAAATATATTGTATATTGCTGAAAATCTTGATATAATATGCACATCCTTTTCAAAGGAAATCTTTGAGAGAGGAGGTGTTGTTTAGAAATGACCAGTTTTATGCTTATATGGATTCTACTTCAAAAAATTGAAAAATTGGAAGAAGAGTTGAATACATATAAAAACAACACAGATAAAAACTGATTTTCAGTTCAGAGCAGTTCATCACCTGCTCTGTTTTTTTGCATAAAAAAAGATATGTGTCATCACTCACATATCTATGTTGCTTAGATAACCAGTTTTATTTAAGCTATTAATAGTATACTACTTTTATTAGTATATGTCAATGTTTTTAAAGTATTCTATTATATTTTCCATATTTTGTATATTATTCTTTTATTTTCTTTTTTAATCCAAATGTTATAAAGTATATCAAACCTGATATTAGTACTATCATTGGTCCTGTTGGTATGTTCCAATAATATGAAATAATTAAGCCTGTGATTCCTGAAAATAGTGAAAATATTACAGCAAATAAATGATATGTTCTCATATTTTTTGCCACATTTCTGCTAGATGCTGCTGGTAATATAAGTAATGAATTTATTAGTAAAATACCAATAAATCTAATTGAAATCATTACTATTATAGCTATTAACACTGCAAACACATTATCAATTGTTTTGGTATTTACTCCCCTACTTCTTGCTAATGTTGTGTTTATACTTGTTACATTTAATTTATTAAATGTAAAGTACCAAAATGCAATTACAGCAATAAATGCTAAAAATAAGTATAATATTTCTGTATTACTAATGCTTAATATATCTCCCACTAAATAGCTTGAGTATTTATTAAAGTTTCCACTTTGTGCTAACATTGCAAGTCCTAGTGCTATTGCTATTGATGAAAATACACTTATTATTGTATCTGCTCCATAGTTTGTTTTATTTTTTACATAGTTTAATAACAATGCAAATATTACAGCAAATAATATCATTGAAATATTCATATTTGATATTCCTAAAACCATTCCTAATGCAATTCCTGTTAATGCTGAATGTCCTAGTGCATCTGAGAAAAATGCCATTTTGTTGTTTACTATCATAGTACCCAAAATAGCAAATACTGGTGTTACTAAAACAATTGCAATTAGTGCATTTTTCATAAATGTATAATCTATAAATTCAAATGGTATTAGTGCTTCTAATATACTATATATTACTCCCATTATATATTCTCCTCTTATATTTCTCCAAAATAGCTTTTAAATTCTAAGCTCTCAAATACTTCTTCTGGTGTTCCCTCTTTTACAACTTGTTTATCTAATAAAATTACTCTATCAGCATATTTTTTAGCTAAATCTAAATCATGTGATACCAGTAAAATTGACATATCATATTTTGTTTTTAATTCATTTACTAATTCATAAAAATCTCTTGTTCCATTTTTATCAATTCCTGATACTGGCTCATCTAGTACCAATAAATTTGGTGTTGGTTTTGTTGCTATTGCAAGTAATACTCTTTGTAATTCGCCACCAGATAAATCTCCTATACTTTTATCTATTAATTTTTCTGCTCCAAATATTTTTAGCTGTTCTTTTATTTCACTATATATCTTTTTATCCTTTTTCAAAAATACTGGTA
>CAKPMH010000085.1 GCA_934167935.1 uncultured Bacilli bacterium | reverse complement strand
TCATCTCGGAATTCAAAGAAACCCACAAAGTTTACATATATATCATTATTAGAATTTTTTGAATATCTAATAAGATTTGGAAAATTATAAAGATACTGCTTTAGAAATTGAAATTTATGTTGGAGGCGAACTTTTTCAAAAAGTTACATTTTCTGTAACGCTTCAAAAAAATGAAAAATTTTTATATGAAAGTACTGAAGGAAATTCTTATATTCTTAAGGAAAATTCTGATGGTACAAAAGAAGATTTGTTTAATCAAGAAGTTATAGATATTGATAACAATAATCTTATTTTAATTCCGAAAGATTCGGTCGAAATAAAAATTAAAGCTAGTACAAGTATTAAAAAAGCAAGTTTAAAAATATTACCACAATATTATATGGTTTAGGAGGGCGAATATGAGCGAATTAAAAGTTACTTTTGATGGAAAAGAACATAGTTTAAACTTTAATACTAAAACTGGGTATTATGAAATTGATTTGAAAGCACCTACTATCCCAAATATCTATAACATAAACGCTAAATATACAAATTTGTTTAAAACAGAATCTGTATTAAACAAAGAGATTCAAATTTTAGAGAAAGAAAAAATTGAAATAGTTTCAAAAAGAATTTTTATGTGGGTTTTTGATGGCGATAATTTTTCAGTAAAAGCTGTTTTAGAGGTTTCGGACAATTACGAAATCAATATTGACAATGAAACAAATGCAAATACACTAGTGTATGCAATGTCTAAAAATTCTGCTAAACAAGATGATATTGTACTTATAAAAAAAGGAAATAAAAAATTATTTTGGGGTAAAATTGATGATGTTCAAAATGAAAATGGTAAAAAAACATTTTTGTATACTTTAAAATATATAACTAACATTTTTGATCAAGAAGTGATATTAAAAAATGAGTCGTTGATAAAGGAGAATGGCTTAGAAGATTTTATAGCAAAAACTATAACAGATAATTTTATAACAAACACAGATACTTTTTTGAATAAAACTTTTTTAGAAGTTGTAATAAAAACACATACAAAAAAACAAACGTCTGTAACAAATGTTCAAGATGGTATCTATAATTTAAATACATGGATGACTAATTGCACACAACTTTACAATATCTCATATGATTTTACAATATCTAATAAAAAACTCATAATTACAATAGAGAACAAAAAACAATCAAAAAAATTAATAGATACTACATTTCAAAACATAACAGAGTATAAAGAAGTTTTTGAAACAAATATTATATCAAAAGTTGTGGTATTGACTAAAAGCGAAGGTACTTATGAGTTGTTTTTATTAACAGACAGAACGACAACTACAAATTCCAAAAACGAAAATAGAGCTAAAGGGAAAGTCAAGATTGTTTATACAGAAAAAATGGAAGATGCACAACAAAAAGCATTAGATACATTAAAATCAAATAGTTATAATCATAACATAACTTTTAAATCAAATGAAATTATTGAGTTAGGAACACCTATCGCAATAAAGACAAAAAACAGTACGATTTTAGATACGTACATCTCAGCTATTCAGATTACTAAAAATAATTTTAGACAATATACGTGTGGGAACATACGAACAACTCTTATAGATAAATTGTTAAAGGAAAGGAGAAATAAATGATAAAAGGTCAAACTTATTCACGGACAAATTTTTGAAAGTAAAGCTTTCAGACATTTTATTAATGTTTTTTTAAATAAAGAAAACGGAATAACTCGTGGTTGCGAGGTAACTCAAGAAGCAACTACAATTTCAATAGC
>CAKPMH010000084.1 GCA_934167935.1 uncultured Bacilli bacterium | reverse complement strand
AATACTGATAAAATTAATTATTACATAGAATTAGTTAAAAATAATAATTTATCAGTTAGGCAGTTAAGAGAAAGAATTAAAAATAAAGAATATGAAAGATTACCAATTGAAACAAAAAACAAATTTGCTAATAGTAAGAATGTTGAGGTGAAAGATCTTGTACCTAATAATAAGAATAATATAGAAATAGTTACTGAAAAAGCATTACATATAAAGAAAATATTTAAATAAGTAAAAATATAAATTATATCTTCGTCAATGAGTGGAACTGGAAATACAAAAAAATTATGTGAATAATTTAAAAAAGGACGATAGAATCTTTAAATAATGTTCAATTATTATAATTAAAAGGCAAAAAAATAAACTATTATTTATGATCTTTACTTGTAAAAAAATGGAGGTACTTGTGTATATAAGGATGACTTAAATATTGCCATTAATTCATTTAGAGGATTCATTAAATGTTTAACAAATGCTAAAGAAAAGAATGTTATTATAGGCGATAATATGGCAAGTATTGAAATAGAAAAAAGCGAGGCATATCAAGAGGTTTATAACTTAGGTAAAAGTATAAGTTAGATCGAACTAAAGGTATTAATATGTAATTATAAATTAAATTGTGATATAATTAACTCAAGGTAGTGATTATATGAAAGTTGTTTTAGCTTCAGGTTCAAAGCAAAGAAGAGATATATTAGATTTAATAGGAATAAAATATGATGTTATAAAAAGTGGAATAGAAGAAGAATCTAACGAAAAATTACCAGATAAGTATGTGATGGAACTTTCTTTAAATAAAGCATCAAGTGTTCTTTCAAAACTTAAGGAAAAAGCAATTGTTATTGCATGTGATACTATTATTTATATGGATAAAAAATATGAAAAACCTAAAACAAAAAAAGAAGCTTATAATAATATCATTAAAATGAGAGGGAAAGTAACAAAAGCTTATACAGGGGTTACAATAATTGATATGTATAATAATAAAACAATTAGTTATTGTGATATTGCAGAGTTAAAATTAAGAAATGATATACTTGATGAAGAAATTAAATGGTATGTTGATAATGAAAAAAACATACTTGATAGATGTGGTTATACTATTTTAGGTAAAGGAATAATATTTGTAGAAAGTGTAAAAGGAGATTATAATACTATTTTTGGATTATCAGCTAGTAGTTTAATAAAACATTTAAAATTATTAGGATATTCTATAAAAGATTTTGAACTTCAAAATAAGTAGGTGGTTATATGATTAATAGAGTAATAAGTTTAGAAGATGCGAATTATTGCGATGAATTACTTACATTACTAATACAAGATGAAAAAAAATATGATAATTCAATAGATGATAAATTTACTGTAAAAGATTATTTTAAAAATGTAATAAAAGATGATAGTAATATTTTATTAAGTTATAAAGTTGATGGTAAAATAGTTGGATATACTTATTTAAAACCTATAAAAAGCAATGATTTAAATGGCTATTTGATAGATGGAATATATGTAATAGAAAAATATAGAGGTAAAAAAATAGGTACAAAACTATTAAAAGAAGCAATAGAAATTTCTAAAAAAAATAATGCTAAATTTATAGATATAAATGTTTTAAATGAAAATAAAGAAGCAAAAAAATTATATGAAAAATTAGGCTTTTTTGAATTTAAAATAAATATGAAAAAAAATATATAAAAAATATATTTTTCCTAAATTGAAATTTCAACCGCACCACAAAGGTGTGGTTTTTTGATACAATAAAAAAGCCCACCCGGCCAG
>CAKPMH010000083.1 GCA_934167935.1 uncultured Bacilli bacterium | reverse complement strand
ACCTCCTGCATTTATATGATTAGACACAACTATAGTATTTTTATTATTTCCAAAAGCACTTAAAATTCTATTCACTCTTTCAGTCGGACTAATAGTCTCATCCGTTGTTCTAGTTATATATACAGGAATTCCCAATTGTTTTAATCTATCATACATATATTTTGAAATTTCCAAAGTTAAATCTTTTTCAATTATTCCATTGCCACTAGCACCTGGATCATCGCCCCCATGTCCTGGATCAATTACAATTTTATAGTTATTCATACATTCCCCCTAAAATAAAATATGATATTTTATAAAAAATGTTAAAATGCTATCAAAAATTATTAAATAAAATTTATTATAATTATATCTTTTATTATTTAACTAAAATATACTTAATATTTAATTTCCATTTTCCAAATAACTTTCTCCATTTAAATAATTAATTTTAATACCATCTTGAACATTATATATATATACATTAAATTTAATACCTTTTCCATTATCCTCTACTGACAATCCTTCCAATTGAATACCACTTGCTAAAAGATTGTTTCCTTCAAAAACTGGAGTTGCTCTATATAAAACATGATTATTTGTTTCCTTTATGTATTTTGCGACTTTATTTTCAAAATCTAACATTGCTCCTGTATTTGTTTGTCTTGTACATGTTATCAAATTTTTTTCGTTAGCATTTTCTCCAGTTAATTGATAACCAATTAAATGACATCTATTATATAAATATTTACCATCCACTATATCATACTTTTTTTGGTTCCAACCACTTGGTTTTATCATACCAATGCTTCCTCTTTTTTCAGTTGGCATAAGTTCAAGTCCAATATTAGCAATCGCAATACCACTTCTACCTAGATGATCGAAATTACTATATGATTCAAATGATTTTGTATTTCTATATTTTTCATCAAATTTTGGTTCATTATTATTTATATAAATATATTTTTTTCCTGAATATTCAGGTATATTAGCAAGTTCATAATATTCATCAGGAACAGGTATAGTTTCTCTGCTATATGTATAAGAAACTAGTAATGCTATTAAAACACATATTATAAATGTTATATATATTGAATTGTTTTTTTTCATTTTTCCTCCACCTATGATACTCTTAAATTTTATCATATTTTATGATTGATTTCTACAAGTTTAATTATTTATAATTATTTTTTTTAAAAATATTTCGTATTTTAAAAGAATATAGTATATATATTAAAGGAGGATTTGTTATGTCTATTAAAGACAAAAAAAGAGGACTAATTATTGGAATAATAGTTGGTGTTATATTATTCGTAGGTATCGTCTTCTTTTCATGGTTTTCAAATCGTAAGTTCGATGTCTCTTTCGATTTTGATAATGGTACCAAAACTGAAACTGTACTAGTTAAGTATAATAAAACCATAAATAAAAAAGATATCAAAGATAAAAGTGATTTAGGCGAAACTTTTGTCACCTGGTATGAAATTGTTGATGTTAAGGATGGAAAAGATGTTCTATCTGATAAACCTTTTGATTTTAATACAAAAATATCTAAAGATATAAAGCTTAAAGCAGTTTATGAATCTAATGTAGAAACTTTTACTGTTAAATTTGATTCCAAGGGTGGTAATAAGATCGATGATATCATTCTTAATAAAGGCGAAAAATTAAAACTTTCAAAGAATCCAGTTAGAAGTGGGTACAAATTTATTGTTTGGGAAGATAAAAATGAAACACCTATTTATGAGGATGCATTACTTGATGGTGATATCACTTTGTATGCTAAATGGAAGAAAATAACAACTCAAAATAATACTAAGCCTAATTCTAATAAGGTAGAACCTGAAAAACCAAA
>CAKPMH010000082.1 GCA_934167935.1 uncultured Bacilli bacterium | reverse complement strand
ATAACATAGATTTAATTTTGAGCAATGAGATTTTTTAATAAAATATAAAAAGTATAGCTTTTGAACTATACTTTTTATATTTTATTAAATATTATTTTTACACTTGCTAGTATATCTTCATCTCTAAATGGTGTACTAAAATTTAAGCTCTCAACTTGTGCTGAATACTTTATATTTTTATTTAATAAATTGGTTAATTCTTTTGAATAATACCTTGGGACATATCCAATATGATATTTTTTATTATTTTTTTCATAAATAACTTTTATTGCATAATTATCATATTTATTATCAGGTTCTTTTTCTAAAAATAAAGTATCATTTACTTTTAATATATCTTTACATTTTTCTATATCTTTTCTATGACTAGTACCAGCTACATCAAATTCTATTTTATTTTTATTAAATTCAGGTACAAATTCAAAATTATCAGTTAATAACCTTCCTTTTGTATTTTTTAGAATTTCCATATCTGTAGAATCTATTTTTAAGTTATATGAATTTAAAATTTGTAAATAATCTGGTCTATTTTTATTTGGAAGTCTTGTTAAAATATTTGTAAATAATGCATTTTTACTAATATATGTCTCTTTTGTGTCTGGAAAACCTGGGAAGTAATCAAAACCTGTTTTTTTTGCATCTTCTAATTCTGGATTTATATACTTAAAAACATACTCACTGTTATTATGTGTTAAAATTCCTATTATATATCTTCTTCTCTCTTTTGAATCTTTCCAAATTAATAATAATGTTTCTCCCAATTTATTCACCATCTTTCTATATATTTTCATCTTTTATTATTTCTAACAACTTTTCTTTTCTTAAAATTAAATATTTTATAATATATGTTTTTTGCATATCACTCATAAATTCATTTGGTATTCTTCTTACTATTTTTTCAAATTCTTTATTTGTAATCTTATTTAAATTTTTTATTTCTTGTTTTATTTCTTTTTTATATTGTTTGTATAATTGTTTTATTAATTCAAAATGAGTATATTTTTTATTATTCTTAGAGTTATATATAAGTGTTTTACTTCTATTTATATATGCGTTAAAATCTCTTTTACCGTTTTCCCAATTTTCTATAATTTTGTTTTTATCTTTGTACTCTCTTAATAAATTACAACCATTATCATATAATGGAGAAATTTGATATTTTCCATTGTTATAAGAAATTCCCCAATTTTCCTCATGTCTATCTGTTTCTCCTACTAATGCATCAAACACCATTATCTTTAAAAAATCTTTAAATAGTTTATAGTCTATTTTATTTAAACAATTCTCTATATTTTCTATTGTATAAAATTCTTTTCTATCTTCTCTATTATTAATATATGCAACCGCATCAGTATGTTGTACTCCTGTCTTACTTATAAATAAATAATTAAGTATTCCTAACGTTCCATTTTCATCATATGCAAACTCTATCTTTGCACAAGGATATCCTAATCTTTTTGCTATTTCATAAGACATTTTTTCTGAGCAAGCCTCTGTGCATTCATAACTTTGATATTTAAATATTGCTTTTTCTTTTTCTTTTAAATCATATACTAATCTTTTTTCTCTTGAACCCTTGTTTATAATTACATCTGTTAAAAATATAAAATCTTTATTAGCTTTTTTTGTTATATACTTTTCCATTTGACCTCCACAGTATATTTGTAAAGTATATTATACTTTTATTATGTAAATTAGTCAATGTTTTATTTATATATTTCTTTTATTTATATATCATATTACTCAATTATTCAATAATTGTATTAAAAGTGTAATACAAATTTAATTTTACTGTAATATATATATCAATAAAATAAGTAAAATTAAGAGCATAGTTTTTATAAACTATGCCTTTATTATAGCTCCCAACTTAAATTGGTATGGAGCATCATATTTTTATTACAATTTTCGATAATTTACTTTTTTATTAGTCTCTTGCATATAAATCTCTTGTATATACTTTTTCTTTTACATCATTTAAAGTCTCTTCCATTCTATTTGC
>CAKPMH010000081.1 GCA_934167935.1 uncultured Bacilli bacterium | reverse complement strand
CTTTTATGTATACCGATTATTTATTTACTTATTAGAACAGGTGCGATTACATCCTTTTTTAGTGATTATGTTAAGGCTAATTATTATACAAACTTAACCAATATTGCCGCTAATTACATTAATTACTTTATGTATTTTGCCATACTTGTTATTTTACTTTTGGTTTTAGCTATTTATTTTTTAATGCGCCAAAAGAAGAAAAATAGTAAATTTTATTTATTTCTAATGATTTATTATTTAGGCTTATTTATTTTACTTACTGTCTGTCATGGCGTGATGGGGAAGATGGAAACCAGCGAAATAACGGCTCAAGTCATTAGAAGTTATCGTGATATTTCTTACATGGTCTATGTTTTTCAGTTTTACTTTTTGGCTATTTGTGCTTTAAGAGGTATCGGCTTTAATATTAAGAAATTTAATTTTGATGAAGACGCGAAAGAATTGGAAATAGATGATTATGATAACGAAGAATTTGAACTTGAAATAGGTAAAAATGCTTATCTATACAAAAGAATATATAGCGGACTTGATTGGAATACAAAAAGTAATTCCTAATTTAAAGGATCTATATAAAAAAAGGGTTCTGATAACAGGTTCCACTGGACTTATTGGCTCAGCAATTATTGATTTTTTAATGGAACTGAATCACTTATATAACGCTGGAATAGAAATCTATGCAGCAGCACGTAACGAAGATAAATTAAGGAGAAGATTTTCGAGGGCGGCAGAGGCGTATGGTTTACACCACGTAAAATATGATGCAGAAACTGCTATCGTTTTTGATCTAGACATAGATTTTATTATTCATGGAGCTAGTAATGCACATCCAAAGGCATTTGCTAAAGAGCCAGTTGACACGATGGTTGCAAACATCTACGGAGTGAAAAACCTGTTAGAGTATACAAAGAAACACGATGTAAAACGAATTCTCTACATTTCGTCGAGTGAGGTCTATGGTAAAAAGAATAATAACCGTCCATATACTGAGGATGAATATGGATATGTTGATTTATTAAATCCGAGGGCGTGTTATCCAATGTCCAAAAGGGCAGCAGAAACATTATGTGCTGCATACGTTGAGCAGTTCAATATTGATGCAGTTATTGTTAGGCCGGGACATATTTATGGGCCTACGATGACTGAAGTTGATAGCAGGGCGTCCTCGCAATTCCCTCGTGATGTCAAAGCAGGGAAACCCATAGTAATGAAAAGCGCAGGATTGCAATTGCGTTCCTATTGTTATGTTTTGGATTGTGTTTCTGCAATTATCACAGTTTTGCTTAATGGTAAAATTGGAGAAGCCTATAATATATCTAATAAAGACTCTATTGTTAGTATTCGAGATATGGCTGAGTGTTTTGCAAGAATTTCAAAATCAAAGGTTGTTTTTGAAAAAGCGGAAGAATCTGAAAACATAGGGTATAATCTTATGGATAATTCCAGTTTGGATTCGCAAAAAATAGAAAGCCTTGGTTGGCGCGGGTTATTTAGTATGGAATCTGGGGCACAGAGAACCCTTAATTCGTTAGCATAACTCAGAGCCTTAAAGGTACCGCTATACCTTGGCATTGCCAAAGTAATTAATTTTACTCCTGATGAGCCGTTTGCACATCGGCAGGCAAAGTTGAGAAACAATCCTACATTTCTCTGTTAACAAAACGCTGCGAAAAGCCCCAGTCTTGACTAAGGAGATTCTATGAATAGGTTGCCAAATAGACTTTCACAATATTTATGTGAATTTTGGAAATATCGGGATTTGCTAAAACTATTGGTTATAAAAAACATTAAGCTGAAGTACCGCCGCAGCTTTTTGGGCTATGTGTGGAGTGTTCTAAATCCGCTGCTGATCATGATTGTCATGACCATCGTTTTCTCTACTATGTTCAGCCGAAATATCGAGAACTATCCAGTATATCTATTCTGTGGACAACTCTTGTTTAATTTTATGAATAACGCAACCCATCAGGCCATATTCTCCGTTACAGGAAACGCGGCTCTCCTAAAAAAGACTTATGTGCCAAAATATCTTTTCACTGTGGCAAAGATCACCAGCGGCCTTGTAGACCTGCTGTTTTCCTTGGGAGCGCTGGTA
>CAKPMH010000080.1 GCA_934167935.1 uncultured Bacilli bacterium | reverse complement strand
ATTTTCTCTATTTAGTACCATTAAACGTGATGCACTTCTGTCTTTTATTGGAACTTGTGCTATTAGTTCTTGTGGTAGTTCATAATTAAAGTCTGATACTTTCATTTTCTATCCTTCCTTTTCTATTCAATTGTATTTTCTATTTGTTCAGTTTCAGAAAACATTTTTGTTATTCTATTTACTAAATCATTTAGTTCTTCAATAATATTGTTTGGTTCATCAAAATAATTTAATTTATGCGAAAATTCAAAGTCTGATGTTTTAGCTGGTTTTTTTGTAAATATTTCTGGTGGTAATCCTATATTTCCTGATGTTGTTTTTATTTCTTTATTCATATAATCTTTATACCATTTTTTTAGTCCAACTAATTGCTCATTATTATATCCATAGTCACTATTGCTATGTAGTTCTGGTCTTTCATATCCATATTCTTTTGCATTTCTTTCAAGTGTATGTAAAAATTCATGTACATACACTTCTTCTGGAAATGTATTAACTCTTACATCATACTTATATACATAATCATGGTCATCTTCTGGCAATCTGACATTTGAAAAACCTATTCCTCTATATTCCATTGAACCTAAACCTATCCAATCTGTAGTCACCATTTTGGTTTTTGTATTAATGTCTCCTGACCTAAATGCTACAAATATATGGTCATATTTTCCTGTATCTATATAACTATCTACTACATTTCTCACATCATGTCCTGACACATAGTATCCGTTTTCTTCATCATATGACATTGTTTTTATTGGTTCTTGTATTTCTTTTATTTCATAATTTATTTTTATTTTATTCTTTGATAATTCTTCCATAGAAGTTTTAAATCTCTTTATACACAAATACATATCTTCTTTATTTATTTGTGTTAATTGCAATTTTATATTTTGACCATTTACATTTGCATCGACATTATCAAATAACAAACATAAACAATTCCATTCATTACTTGTATCTGCTATTCCAGATTCTATCTTTATATCTGAAAACCAAGCAGTTCCTTTTACTTCATCTTCATAACCACCTAGTCTAAATCCTAGTTTTACTTTTGTTCTATTTTTAGAATTAAAGCAAAATGTTACTTCTGTCCAATCTGTTGTTCCTGTTATATTATTTGATTTTTCAGTAGTCTCTGCTATACATATATGTGCTCCCACATCTGTATTGGCTTGCTTCGAAACAACATTTTCTGTTTTAATTTTACAAGTCACTTTATATGGTGTATTTGGATTTACTTCTATTTCTTTATAAAACATAGAATCATTATATTCCATATTTTCTACTTTGTAACTGTCTTTATTAGAATACTTCTTACTACTGTCTCTTTCAAATTTTGACATTCCCTGTTTATATTCTGCCCTTTGAAAGTCATAAAAATTATAGGTTTTATATATCTTATAAGTACAAAATAAAATAGCAACAATTATTACTATACCTATTAAATTTTTTATTATATTTCCTATTTTTTTCATAAATTCCCTCTTTTTATTTTTTATCCATTTTATTATAACATGATATTAGTTTGAAAAACAAGCCATATTACTTGTTTTTTATAAAATATTATGTTATACTTTATTGTATATTTTTTCGAAACTTTGTAAACTAATTAGTAGAAAGTAAGGAGGATTTATCTAATGGAAAAATATGTAGAATTTTACTTTCCTGGAAGAGTGTTTGTTGGTAGCAATGAAATTAAAGTTTCTTCTTTTGATGTAGAAACTGCAAAAATTAAAGCTCCAACTTATGCTATTGCTTTTGACTTTTTTGAAAAGGATTCGTGTGGAAAAAAAGAAAACGTTTCAAAACGTTACTGGATTGGTTCTGAGTTCTCAATTAAAGACTTAAAAGTTAAGTTTCCTCAGGTTAATTCAAAAGATTTTTCTGGATACGAAAGAGTAGTAAAAACTCGTACAGGTGCATTTTATCCAGTAAAAAATGAAGAAATTATTGTATAATTACTAATTTTAAAAGAGACTTCAAAAAGTCTCTTTTATTTTATCATTTTTTATACTCTCTCTACTTCTATTTGAAGTTTTTCACCATTTATTGATGTTTCTGTGTAATTGTTTCTTTCAGCGTTGTATATAATTTC
>CAKPMH010000079.1 GCA_934167935.1 uncultured Bacilli bacterium | reverse complement strand
TTATAAAAATTTTGATTAGAATCATTAGATAAAGCATATTTAATTTCAGTATTATTTGAGGTATTTTCAATAAATTGTATTTGCAAAAAGTCATTTAAATTGGTTAATTGATTTAAATTTGTTTTAATTATTCCATTATCATAGTAATAGTAATCGTAAAAATTTGTTATATCTGCAATTTCATTATATTTTAAATCTTTAAATGAAAACTCTTTTTCTGAATAACTGTTTTTAATTTTTAATTTACAGCCTGGACAGCTAATATAATCTATATTTGTATTTAATCTTATTTTTGAGATTTCTTGTTTTTCTTTAAAGTTAATTATTAAATATGCATTAGTATAGTTGGTTGCCGAACTATATCCACATAAATTTTTATATACCGGCTCGTCATTATCATCTGTTCTTATAGCATTAACAGGAGAATAGCTTGAATTATAAACACTGTTAGTTTTAACTATTGCCATTTCTGTTTCACCTATAGATTCTGTATTTTGAATTATATTATCATTTCTTATCAAATTACCTTCTTTATCATAAAATCTAATATAGCAACCACCCCAACGACCAAAAATAAAATCATATATGTTAACTTCTTCTATTAAAAACGTATTAAATTCTCCTTTTTCTAAGAAATAACTATCTAATGATTTTAACAACGGTGCCATTCCATATTTAGAATTTTTATTTTTAATAGTCATAAATAAATCAAAGTGAGTACTAGAAGGAAATTGAGCTAACATTAAATTATTATTTATACTTTCTAATTCTTGTAAAGTCATACCATTATTATTTATGATTTCTTTATCTTTGTCTATAGTTAACCAATTTTCGTTTTTATAAACATAGTATGTATTTCTATTATCAAAAGATATTGCAAAATGTAAATCGCAATCAGATTCTGAAATTCTTTTTCCACTAATGCTATATTTATTGTATTTTTCTAATATGTTATATCTACAATCATTTGAAGTTTCTATACATTCAATTGTATTTATTAGATGAGCAGTTTCCGCTATATTATGAGAATCTATATAATTAGATGAAACTTTTGTAACTGTATATACAAGATCATCAATTGTTTCATTTTCAAATTGCACATTTATGGTGGCTGTATCTGTATTCCAAGTTGCCGATATTGCTAAATTACCACCGCATATATTACTTTCTATCTTTGAGATTTTTACTGGTTTTTTGAATTCACATTTTACCCAAGCTCCAGCTACTCCAGCATTATATCCTCCATATAAATTAGTGTTTGCAAGACATTCTTTATTAACATCTGTTCTAAAAGCTCCACTACAATACCAAACTGAATAACTATTCCAAGAAGTACCATTACACGTAATTATGAAATTTTCAGTCTCTGCATAGGAAATAGTATTAGTAATTAATTCTCCAGATTCTATTAAATTTCCATCTAAATCATAAAATCGAAAAATGCCACCAACGTCATTTGAATTTCCAAAATTATTAATTAGTACGCTTTTTACATAATAATCGTTAGCAATAATAGATTTAAACGCTGTTCCTTCTTCATCGGTAATTAAGTTTTCTGAAATAGTAAACGAATTTGTGTTATTTAATAATTTTTTATCTATTGAAAGTTTTTCATTGTATTGGTTTAATTCGACATTACTATCTTTGAAAGTAATTCCATTATGCAAAAAATTGTCTATTTCATTCGAATTATATTTTATAGACTCTAATTCATCATATGAAACATCATATCCAACAAAATAGCAAATTTGGTCTTTATTTAAATTTTCATTAATATTTTCTTCTATTTGATTATTTACACTTTTATCTTCATTGCTTAAAAATAAATCTCTTAAATTGTCCAAGCCTAATCTAGCATCCAATTCTGTAAAATTTACAGCTCTTGGTTTATAGCTAAAATTTTCTTTAGTAATGGTTTTATAAAATAAAGATTTTCTTACTTCATTTTTATTATAGTAATTATCTAATAAAGCAATGTTTACCCAGCTACCATTGTAAACTTTCAAAACAAATCTGTATAAATAAACTTCGTTAGGTGAAAGTCTATTTATGAAATCATCTTCTGGTTGTATATAGTTCCATCTATTGTTGTAGAATACTTTATAAGGAG
>CAKPMH010000078.1 GCA_934167935.1 uncultured Bacilli bacterium | reverse complement strand
GTTTTGTTCATTTAATGTTTCTGTTTCAAATCTTAAACTTCTATATTCCAATTCTCCAAAACAATAATTATAATATTTATCTATTTGACCTGTAAATATAATTTTTTCTGCTATATTTTCTAATTCTTCTCTATTTTCAAAGAAATCACAATTTAGTCTTACTTCTATACCATCTAACATTTTTTCAATAATTCCAGTATATCCTCCTATTGGAATTCCTTGATATATATCATTAAAGTAATTATTATCATATATGAATCTTACTGGAAGCCTTTTAATTATAAAGCTTGGTAGTTCTGAGCACTTTCTTCCCCATTGTTTTTCTGTATAGCCTTTTACTAGTTTTTCATAAATAGTTTTTCCAACTAGGCTTATAGCTTGTTCTTCTAAATTTTTAGGTTCTGTTATATTAGCCTGTCTCTTTTCTTCTTCTATCTTTTCTTGTGCCTCTTTTGGTGTAACAACTCCCCATAGTTTGTTAAAAGTATTCATATTAAATGGCATATTATATAATTCATCTTTATATCTTGCAACTGGTGAATTAGTATATCTGTTAAATTCTGCAAATTGATTTATATATTCCCATACTTCTCTATTACTAGTATGGAATATATGAGCTCCATATTTATGCACATTTATTCGGTCTACATTCTCTGTATAGATATTTCCAGCTACATGGTTTCTTTTATCTATTACTAGACATTTCTTTCCTCTTTTATTAGCTTCATAAGCAAATATTGAGCCGAATAGGCCGGAACCTACTACTAGGTAATCGTAATTTTTCATTATTTTTCTCCTATTTTATAAATTTTACTTTTATTTTGTTTATTAACGAATACGTAAATTCATCTTTTAATAATAATAAACATACTCCATATGCTATAACCCCAATAACTACTTGTGCTACTATTGTTACTAGTCCATTTTTTATTACTTTTTCTATTACAAGGCATACAATAAACATTAGTAATGCCGATAATAAATATTTTATTGATGCTTTCAAAATTTCTCTTATTTCAAAATCTTTTCTTATAAAGATAAATTGTACTACAGTTACAGTAATTTCTGCTATAACTGTTCCTATTGAAGCTCCTAATGACCCTAATTTTTTTATTAATAGCATATTAACACAAAAATTGATTATCGCTCCTGTAATTACTGATATAGTATATTCCTTTTGATGCTTTGTTGGTAATAAATATTGTGCACCAATTACATTACTCAATCCTATTGCAAGTAAAATAGGACTAATTATGCTTATAAGTATAGCTACTTTTTCATATCCAGGTCCAAAAAATAATGGTACAAAATTATTTGCTACTGATAT
The DNA here is from genome assembly GCA_934167935.1 of uncultured Bacilli bacterium. Next base: position 818 of record CAKPMH010000078.1, on the reverse strand, counting down.
TATTCCAAAAATCATAGGAAAAGCTAATAGAAACACAAAATTAAATGATTTTTTTATATACTCTTTAATTTTTTCACTATTTCCCTCTGAAAAAGTATTTGCAATTCTTGGTAACATAACAGTTCCTAGAGATGTAATTACTGTTAATAACATTTTCACTATTTTTTGACTTTGCTCATAATATCCTACTTCAGCCTTATTTTCTACTATAGTTCCTATCATTACTTTATCTAATACAGTATATATTTGTACAGCAATTTGTGGAATAAACAAACCTATTGTTGGTTTTAAATGCTGTATAATGTTTAAATCTTTTATATGTATTTTAGTTATATATTTAGGTAAATAAAGCCATAAAGATATATTGCCAAACAATGTTGAAAGTGCATATATCCAAAAATATTTTGACAAATCATTTGGAGTTTTTACAAAAATAAATATGCAAATAATACTAATTATCTTTACTACCGTATTTCTTATTACTGTTTTTTTAAATTCTTCTAGTCCTTGGAAAAACCAACTTATATCTAAACAATTGGAAATCATCTCTAAAAGTAGTATAGTATAATATATTTTATATTCTCCCCTTATGGCAAAACAACAATAAAATATCATCATAGATATAAACATTGTAACTAATCTTAATAATAGAATTTCCCAAAATGTTTTACTATATTTTTCTTTGTTGCTTTGTAAGTATGCAATTTCTCTTTGTCCATACATTGCCACTCCTAAAGATCCAAATAGAATAAAATATGTTACTATTGATACAGTGTAACTAAATATTCCTATATTTTCCGCTCCCAAAACCCTTGATA
>CAKPMH010000077.1 GCA_934167935.1 uncultured Bacilli bacterium | reverse complement strand
ACTTTCTACAAAATATTATTTTATTACTACTTTTTCCGTCTTTTTGAATATACAAATATGTTATCATATTTTTTTTAAATAAGCAAGTATTTAAGAAAAAGTTTTAGTCTTATAAAAATATATCTTGCATTAATTATAAGTAACATTAAAAAGCAAAGTCAATAAACTCGGCATATATAAACAATTTTTAGTTATCTCTAATTAACCAATTTGATATATCAACTATTTGGACACCCTCATATTGATAATCGTCATGTTTTGTTCTAGCAATAATCATTTTAGGGTAAGCATCCTTAATTTGCAATAAAGGCGTTACCTCTCTTTTAAATGTTTCATTTTCAAAATCATTTCCAATATTATCCGAAACTTGAATATATATTTTTTCATTCCTCTTCATTGCTACAAAATCGATTTTTTTTTCATACAAAACACCAACATATACTTCATAGCCACGCCTTAATAATTCCATTGCTACAATATTTTCATATACACTTCCATAATTCATATTTTTTGTACCTTGAATAGCATACTTAACAGCATGATCAGATAGATAATACTTATCTTGTGTAACTAAATATTTTTTACCTTGTATATCATATCTTCTAATACGATAAAAAGCAAAAGCTTCGCATAAATATTTAACATATGTTCCAACTGTTTTATCATTAACATCCGCTTTATTAGTATTTAAAGTATCAGTTAAACTTCGATATGAAGTTAGTCTTGAAATATTATCAATCAAAAAATCACTAATGCTATCTAACAAAGGAATGTTTTGAATTTTATTTCTTGTAATAATATCTCTTACTATCATTGTTTTATATACATCTCTAATATAATTATATTTTTTATCTATATTTTTATATAAATATGAACCAGAAAATCCACCTTCCAAAACAAATCTATCATAACTTTCTTCATTATTATCTAAATCATGATATTTTAAAAATTCTTTGTAAGAAAATGGGTAAACTTCTATACTATAAGTTCTTCCAGTAAATAATGTTGCTAAATCACTTGATAAAAGGAAAGCATTAGAACCAGTAATATATATATCATATTTTTTTTCAGCATGAAAATTATTGATTGCTTTTTCAAATCCATTACACATTTGTACTTCGTCAATCAAGATAAAATTATTTTTCCATTCTTCATATTTTGAAGAAACATAATTGATTAATTCTTTATATTCTTTTAATTCATCAAATTTATCAAGGTTAAAATCAATATAAATAATATTAGAATTTTCAACATTTTCTTTTATATAATCAATAAACATATAAAGTAATTCTGATTTTCCACTACGTCTAACACCAGTAATAACTTTTATATCTGGTGTACCCATAACATCAACAACATCTTGCAAATACTTTCTTTTAATAGTTTTCAACTTAATCACCTCTAATAAGATTATATACTTTTATTTCGCAAAAGTCAATTTTTTTCATTTTTGCGAAATAATATAAATTTTTTTCTATCATTCTTATTTATAATATTTTAAAAAATTTTATCATCTAATTCAATATAATATAAGTTTTCACCATTCTTTAATCTATCAATATATATTGCTCCAAACTTTTCATAATAATTTACCAAATCAGATTTTAAATAAACTTTTTTATATCCTAACTTCTTCGCTTTTTTTTAAATTGCATCATTTAAAACTTTTGAATATCCATTACCCCTATATTCTTTCTTTACATACATTGTTGCATACCAAGGACTTAAATCACATCGTTCATCGCCATCATATTTAAACAATGAAATAAAACCTATTAAATTTTTATCATCAACTAATCCTAGGATACTTATTACTTTATCTTCATTTAAAATTTTACTAATCTTATATTCAACATATTGATCCAAATTTTTTCTTTATTAGACCACTCCAAATAACATAGTTTAACATATTCTTTTAAATAATTAAAATCTGTTTTAATATCTATTATTTTCACAAAAAACACCCCACTTAATTTATTAACTAACTACAAATTTATCTATTTAACTTTCTTTTTCCAAATTTCTTTACTCATTACATTACCACTAACTATAAATAGTATATCATTTTAAAAAGAAAAAACAATCTAAAGTACAAAACTTACACTTTTCCATTCCAATTATTTAAGCATTAACATCAAATAAATCCATAAATCTGAATTAATTATATTATACAAACATATAATTAATTAGGTGAAAAAATGAATTATTTAAAAAAAATAAGTATTGCTTTAGGAATAAGTTTTGGTATAACTCTAATATTAACATTTATTAATACTTTATTTAATTATATAGAACTA
>CAKPMH010000076.1 GCA_934167935.1 uncultured Bacilli bacterium | reverse complement strand
GGAAATGGCTCAACTTGGTAGAGCACTTGGTTTGGGACCAAGGGGTTGCAGGTTCAAATCCTGTTTTCCCGACCATTGACTAATAAAAAGAACTTGTAGTAAGTTCTTTTTTTTGTGCAATCCCTTAGTCCCAAATTTCTTATGAGAAAATTAATTTAATTAAATATACTCGAAAAATTCGAACATTACCTTTTGGTTACAAAATTATTTCATCATATAAATCTAATATATTTTTTTCACATATATCAAAACCAGTTCCATGGTCATAGGTTTTACCTTTTTTTTTACCTCTTTTATAAACTCCTATTTTTAATGTAATTCTTATTTTATCTTGTTCAATCATCTTTATAAATTCTTCAAAATTTTTAAGTTTATAAAAATTAATTCTTGTATATTTAAAATATATTCCATCTTTTGTGTATTTTTTTATTCCTTTTACATAGGCGAGATATTTCATTTTTCTATATAATTTTTCTTTTAATACATCAAAATCCCAATATGTATTGTTTTCGATTAGTAAATTGTTTATATCATAAATATATAAATATATTTTTTCATTTTTCCTATCAACATTTAATTTAAATTTATAGTTTTCACCTATTATAGTTTCTTTTTTACAATAAATAGAATTATTTAATACTTTGTATTCTTTTGATTTGAAATTATAGTATCCATATGCATTTTTTAATCTTTCTGTTTCTTTATAATATAATCCCTCAGGTTTACAATTAAATAATGTTATAAAAATATTTTTTTTACTAATTTTCGTTTTGATTTCTATCCCTTTATAATCAGGTATTTCTAAACTGTTTTCATTATTTCCAATTTGTGTTTCAAAAGTTCTACCAATACTACTATTTCCATTAATAGTACTTTGTATCCATCCTTTATTTTTAATCTCTTTAAATTTCTTGTTTAATTCTAAAATATTTTTTATTATATTTATCACCTCAATTATATTATTCTATAAAAATTATAAAAATCCTTTTAAATTTGAAAAAAATTATTATATATGATAGAATTTACTTGGAAGGAGTAGGAGTGTATGAAAAGAAATTCATTTTTATTTTTAGCAGCGATAATGATTTTATTCTCTACCGGATGTAAAAAAGAAAGAGTACTAGAGTGTACAAAGAATGAAGAACAATCTGGTATACAAATGAATGAAACTGTAAAAATTACATTTAAAGGCAATAATGTAGAAAATGTTAATTCTTCAGTTGATGCTGTTTTAGGTGACACATATAAAAATTATAAAAATCTTTTTATTACTACAATTGAATCACAATTTAAAAACTATAAAGATTTAAAAGGTGTTGATATAAAAGTTTCTGATACTGATGATACAGTAACTGCAACACTAAATGCAGATTTAAATAAAATGGATGATGATGCAAAAAATAAATTTAATATTGTTGATACTAAAGCTAATTATGAAAAAACAAAAGAATCTTTAGAAAAACAAAATTATAGTTGTAAATAACATTTGATAATCAAATGTTTTTTCTTGCATTTTTTCTCTTTAAAATATATAATTAATTTGCGAGGTGTCTTATGGAAAGATTACAAAAGGTTATTGCAAATAGCGGATTTACTTCAAGAAGAAAAGCTGAGGAATATATTACAAAAGGTTTAGTAAAAGTAAATGGTAATATTGTATATGAACTTGGTACCAAAGTTAATTATAATGATTTAATAGAAGTAAACGGATATATTATAAAAAATGAAAATAAAGTTTATTACTTACTTAATAAACCTAGAGGTGTTATTACTTCTACAAGTGACGATAAAGGAAGAAAAACAGTTGTTGATTTAATAAAAACTAATATACGTATTTATCCCGTGGGTAGACTTGATTATGATACAACTGGTGCGTTAATTTTAACAAATGATGGAGAATTTGCAAATATGATCATGCATCCTAAATCTCAGTTAGATAAGGTTTATATTGCTAAAATAAATGGCTTAATTGGTAAGAGACAATTGCAAACTTTAGAAAGAGGAGTATATATTGATGGTATAAAAACCTCAAAGGCAAAAGCCAGAATAAAAAAGTATGATAAAAAAACTAATACATCAATTGTTGAATTAATAATTCATGAAGGTAAAAACCATCAAGTAAAAAAAATGTTTGAATCTATAGGATATAAAGTTTTAAAATTAAAAAGAGAAAGAATTTCCTTTTTAGATGTTAATAATTTAAAATCTGGTGAATATAGAGTTTTAAATCCAAAGGAAATAAAAAAATTATATAATGAGGTTTCAAAATAAAAATGTGCTTTTTTGCACATTTTTATTTTCCTAAATTGAAATTTCAACCGCACCACAAAGGTGTGGTTTTTTGATACAATAAAAAAGCCCACCCGGCCAGGA
>CAKPMH010000075.1 GCA_934167935.1 uncultured Bacilli bacterium | reverse complement strand
TCTTTATATATTTTTTCTGTATAATTTTCTTTAAATTCTATTGATTCATTCTCATTCATGCTACTTACCTCCATCTTTAATCGTTCAATCGTTCAAAATATCGTTCAATCGTTCAAGTATAGTATAACGCTTCTATTATGAATTATACAAGATATATTTTAAAATTTTACACTTTTCTATGCTCTAAATTGGCTGTATTGCTTTGATTTTGTGCAATGTTCTGTATTCCTTTTTTTACACTTTTCCATATCTACTTCTACCTCTCTTCTATTGTTTATTTATGTGTGCAACAAAAAAGAAATATTGATTAAATTCAATGCCTCGTAATTTTTTTATTATTTACTTATTTTAATGTTGTTAAAGTAATTTGATTTACTTATTGTAAGTTGTAGGTGAGGTTACCTTTCAAAATCTTCAATGTCTTTTTAACTTTTTGTATTTGTTTTTATAATAAAATTCAAGTCTTCAATTGCTTTGTCTATGTTCATCATTCCATTTCCAATAGGATAATAAACTGGGTATACTTTATATTCCATACCAGCTATATTCTTTAAAAAGTTTTGTTTTCTACATTGAGATACTGATATCTGGATTATTAGTACATCCTCCATTATATATAGATGTTAACTCTTTTGCTCCATATTTTATTTGTAATTTGTCATATTCGGCTTTTAAATCTTCTAATTGCATAATTTATTACTCCTACTTCCTACAATTATTAACTATAAAATTAATAACATCATCTTCTTTATAGTTTTCTTTATTTTTATTCCTATCTTCTTCTGTTAAATCAACAAAATATTTGTTGCATTCTGGCATAATTGACATTGAATCCAATGGGTAACCTGGATTTCTTTTTTCACAGGGCTTGTCTACGAAATAGAAGTGACTCTTACTCCAACTATATTCTTTCGGTTCTTTTCCATCATATATTACCATTCCATATACCCATTTAGCTGTTAACTTTCCACCATATTCCTTAACTAAATTACAGTAATATTCAAGCATTTCATCATCATTTAATTCTTTTCCATTCACTCTTCTTACATGAGTTCCCGGTTGTTTTCCTTCTGGTAATTCTTCTATATATAAATTATTATCCATTCCTATAGCTGTGATTTTCGTTTTGTCGTAATATGCTTTTGCTTTAATATAAGCATTTTCTATAGCATTCTTTCCTGTTTCTTCTGGTTTTAGATTTATTCCTAAATCTTTGATAGTTAATACATCTATATTATTCTCTTTTAGTTTTTCTGCATATTTCTTTATTTTGGCTGGATTTGTTGTTGCAAATAGTACTTTCATTTTATTTGACCTCCTTAAAACCATTTCTACTCCATAACCATAGTGGAGTGTGTATATCAATAGGTTTATATTTAGTTTCTTTAAATAGTTTATTCCATCTATCTACTACTATAAGTTGCACATCATTTTTATTTAATTCTTCATTAGTTATTAGTCCTAGTCTATGTGTTGCTTGGATTACATGGGTATCTGGTGCAACTGTTAAATAATCAATATTTTTATATTTTCTGTCTGTATATTGGTGTATCACATATAGCCAATAATTACATATTTTGGTTCCATATAAATATGGAAATTTTTTCTTATTTTCCTTTTGAATAAAATTTTTTATTTTATAAACATCATTGCATCTTCGGGCATAACTTCGCCACCAAGACTACCTTCCTTCCACATATTATATAAAATATCTACTTTTTTTAATACTTCTTCTTTATTATACATATTGCACCTCAACAATTATTTTCTATGAATATTATATAGCATAAAAACTAATACTTATCAATAAAATCGAGACACATTTTCTTTGTTTTAAAAGACAATATTCAAATTAGTTTAAAGTTTATGTAATGTCCAAGTAATTTTTGTACCTGTTCTATAGGCATACCTTTATCAATAGCCATAGTCGCCATTGTTCTTCTAAACTTATGTGGATGAACTTTATTTATATTAGCTTCTTTCCCTAAATTCCTAAATTTAATTGACATAATAAAAGATGAGCATAGTCTATATACCCATCTAAATGTTTATATTTTTGTTCAAATTTCAAAATCAATCTCAGCTACAAATTACTATCTTGTGTTTAGATTATATAACAATGGGCAGATAAGTTTTAACTGAATTACCTGCCCTACTTATTGTAATTTATAGTTATCAACTATACTTATTTGTGCAATAAATTTTCCTATTTTTACTTGATCCATAATAATTACCTCATACAATAAGGATAGTACTGATTTGTTATACCATATAAATTTATTTTTGTATTTTTTATGGCTATTTTTTCTTTTTCATTTTTACCTCATTTACTTAATTCTATATAAAACTCAATAAATTCATTGTCATTTTTAGCATA
>CAKPMH010000074.1 GCA_934167935.1 uncultured Bacilli bacterium | reverse complement strand
TTATAACAGGCATACTTGCTATAAATGCTATTAAACTAGTCATCAATAACTTTTGAAAATAATTTCCTTTTATTAAATCATTAAAAAGTAAAATATAAAATGAAACAATAAAACTAAGAAGAAAACCTATATTGTAAACATAATAAGGATTAATGCTAATCAATAAAGCAAATATAAAAATAAGCACTTTATAAGATTTCATTTTTTTAAATAAAAGCAAAACAATAAACATCAAACCAGCTCTTATGCTAGATGGTGTAAAATTAACTAAAAACAAATAAAAAAACAAAAGAATAAAAACAAATAATATATTAAATTTAGTTCTTTTAATTTTTTCTAACAACTTATAAATAGTGCTAAAAAGAAGAGTTATATGCATTCCCGAAATTGCAAGTAAATGACTTATCCCATTACTTTGATATGTACTTTTAATCGAACTATCTATAAAAGAAGTATCACCTAATACAAAAGCATAAAGATATGGGGAATTTAATTTTTCAATTCTATCAATCAAACTATTTTTTATTTTATATTGTATATTTATATTTTCTTTAATATTCATTTTTTTAACTGTAAAAGTGTAATATATCTTCTTGCTAAGCAAATATTTTTTATAATTAAATAAATATTTATTAGTATTTTGACTAGGTCCTTTCATTATTCCTTCTAAATAAACGGTCTGTCCAAGTTTAATTTTTTTCATATATTCTTCTTTTTCTTCAATTGTCTTAAAATATAAATTACATATTATTCTCTCTTTCCCCTTTACTTCCATTTCCAATTTATTACCATTAAACTTATATTTATCAATAACGCCAACTACATTCTTTTCATCTAAACTATACTTACTTCTAGGATTTAAATTATAAAGAAAAAGAACAATAAAGCTAAATATTAATATAATCCTTAATCTTTTCATATAAAGCATTTCCTATTCCTTTTACATTTTTAATATCTTCAAGTTTTTTAAATAATCCATTTTTAGTGCGATACTCAATTATTGCACTCGCTTTAGCTTCGCCAATACTTGGTAAACTCATTAATTCTTCTTTTGTAGCGCTGTTTATTGAAATCTTAGAACTTTCCCATATTTCATTAGTTATGTATTCATCAGTTGATTTATCATTTACTATTTCATTTACTTTATAATTTAAACCTTCTAATTTTTCATCTTTATACATAACAACAACATCGCCATCATCAAGTACTTTTGTCATATTTATTGTATATGTATCAACATCTTCCTTAACACCACCTGCTACATCAATTAATTCTTTTATAGTACTTCCATTTTTTAAAACATAAACATTAGGATTTAATACTTCGCCTTTAATTTCTACTTTTATAGTTTTAGGATAAGTTATATAACATATAATTCCAATTAAACTTAAAGATATTACTGATAAAATACTTATAATTATTTTCTTCATTTTTTCACCTCCATATATACTATACGTTTTTTTTCAAAAAATCCTTTTTGTGTTATAATATTTCTGGTGATTTTTATGAATTTATATAAAAATTCTGATAACAATAAGAGATACTATACTCTAGATTACTATTATAGAAAAAAATTTAATTGTCGTATTGCCAAACTATGTATTGATGCTCCATTCACTTGTCCAAATATTGATGGGACGAAAGGTTATGGTGGTTGCATTTATTGCACTCCTTCAAATAATTTAAAAAGTATTGAAGATCAAATAGAAGAACAAAAAAAAATTATTGATAAAAAATGGCCTAATGCTAAATACATAGCATACCTTCAAAGTCATTCAAACACATATGGCAGTATAGATAAATTAAAGTCATTATACGAACCATTACTAAAAGTAGAGAATGTAATTGGATTGAGTATTGGAACAAGAGTTGATTGTATAATTCCTGAATGTTTAGATTATCTAGAAGATTTATCAAAAAGGACTTATTTAACTATTGAATTAGGATTACAAACTATCCACGAAAAAACATCTAAATTAATTAATAGATGTCATACTTTAGAAGAATTTGAAAAAATGGTTAAAGAATTAAAAAAAAGAAATATTAATGTTGTAGTTCATATTATTGATGGATTACCATTTGAAACTAAAGAAATGATGCTTGAAACTATTAAATATTTAAACAAATTACATATTGATGGTATAAAAATTCATATGCTATTTATTGATAAAAATGCTCCTATTAAAAATCTAAAATTTAAAATGCTTACCAAAGAAGAATATATTGATATAATATGTGATCAAATAGAAGAACTTGATCCAGATATTGTAATCCATAGACTTACTGGTGATGGGAACAAAGATACTTTAATAGAACCATTATGGTCTTTAAAAAAAATTTCACTTTTAAATGATATTGATAAATGTTTAGCTAAAAGAAATACTTTCCAAGGATT
>CAKPMH010000073.1 GCA_934167935.1 uncultured Bacilli bacterium | reverse complement strand
AAATGGTTCTAGTGAATTACTTTCTATTGAATAAGCTAGTTTTTCTTTGGTTATCGGAATATCATATTTTTTTTCTTCTTTACCATTTTTTATAAATATAAATGCTACACCTATAGAAATAAATAAGATTCCTATAATTGTAATGATTATTATCTTTTTGTTTTTCATTATTTTCTCCTTCACCTTTATAATTATATCATAACATATGGCTGACTATGTCCACAACCAAAATTTCTTCTTTCATATAATGAATTTACCAAGTTATCAATCATCTTTCAATAAAATATTTATTTAAAATAACATCCAATTTTTTCTTGTTGATAGGCTTTTGTATGTAATCATTAAACCCAAGTTTTAGGTATTTTTTCTCATAATTTTCACTATTTGGGGTAACCATCACAACGGTTGAAATCGGGTACCTCGTTTCCCTTTTAATATAATATAAAATATTATCCTCCTTATTAACTTCCCTTGAAAAATCATTAACATTGTTGCCTGGCATTATATCATCAATAAATACTAAATCGAAAGTTTCATTTTCATTCATTGCCTTACACATTTCTGATAGATTATGTGCAGTTTCCACTTCCACGTTGTAAGGCATTAATAATGCCTTAAATTCTTTAAGTTTTAAACTATTATTGTCAACAATTAATATCCTTTTACCACTAAAATTTTTATATTCAATTTTTACGTTCTTATTTTCTTCTTTATTACTTATAACATCATATTCGCTTATTAATCGTTGATTTATATTTAAAGAGAAAATTGTGTTTTTTTCATTTCTTGTTATTATTAATGTACCATTCAACTTTGATAATAAATTTTTTATTATTTCATATTTAATATTTTTATAATTATCTATTTTTAATGTTTTTGTATATTTATCTTTAACAATATATTTTTTAATCAATTTGTCATTGCTAATAAAATTAAATCTTATTTTAGAAAGGTTACCAACTTTAATACTATTAATTTCTAACTTCACATTTTTGTTTTCAATTATTGATGATAAAAAATCAAAGAAAAATAGAACTACTTTAATATTATTTTCTTCATCGCCATAAAGTACTTTTGGTATATCACTGGTTATTTCTATTTTTAGTTTGGTAGTATGGTTATTTTCTTCAGTCATCAACAATTGTTTTAACCTGTCAAGCATATCGCATGTTTCATATTTACACGAAACAAGCTTTGTATCACTTTTTACCAAAGCTAAGTCTAAAATATTAGCTATTCTATCACTTAATAAAATTGCCTTGTCTTGAAAGTTTGCCAGTAAATTATTAATTTCATTCATATTATTTTTATCAATTTTAGTATTACCAATTATCTCTAATTCTTTTACGGCTGATTTTAATTCATCGGACATTTCTTCAATTAATTCTAATGTTTTTTTAGATGAATCTAATGCCAATTCCTTTTGAAAGGAAAGTTCTTTTGCCATTTTTATATCTGGATTTTCTATCGTGTTGAACATAATAAATAAAATATATGAATAATAAAAGCCTTCAAATATCAATTCCTTATAAAGTGTTCTAACAAAAAATCCTGATAAGTATAAAATTATCAAAATAATGTATGGTAATATTTTCTTTATTGAATATTTTTTTATTAAAAAATAAACAGTTACAATTATAAAAAAGCAAAAGCTCAAAATTGTATGACAAATTGCGACATCATAAGATGGTCCCTCGCCATCTAGTAAATCACCTTTATAAATTACATTTAATGGTAAAAATATAATTAATAATATTGATATTATAGTTATTACAAATAATGCATTTTTTAATATTTGATATTTATTATTTTTATCATGTATAGATATACAATAAAACATTGAATACATATTTAATAATGTCAAAACACTCATATATACCTTTTGTAAAATTCCTATGTATATATGATTACCAGTAGAATGAGCAACAAAATAAGTCATTATACCAATAGAGATAAATACAAAATTCAATATCAATAATTTTGAATATGTTTCCGTTTCTTTATTTTCAACATTAGGCTTTGAAAAAAACATAATTAATAATGTAAAGACTATTAGTAGTCCAACTATTTGCAAAATAATTGCTTGCATAAAATCAACAACCTCTCTTTTATCTTTTATTTTAATATTTTCTTTTTAGTTCTTAACAAAAATGCATTGTTTTTATTAATATTCAAATTATTTAAAAAACTAAATACTTCATCCTCTGATATAACAGTCTTATCATGAAATTTTTCACTTAGGGCATCTTCTAATGAGAAACCATAACCATAATTACATTTTTCAACTATATCAGATTGAAATTTATGTATATAATTATCTGGTATATCTTCTCTTTTAACTGTTTTTTGTGTTTCCATAATTTGCCATTTAAGTGTTGCGAGTTTATCACGCAATTC
>CAKPMH010000072.1 GCA_934167935.1 uncultured Bacilli bacterium | reverse complement strand
ATATTACACATCCTTACTATCGTTTTATTATATATAAATGATACAACAAAAAAAATAGTTTTTCAAGTTATTACTTTTTAAAAAATTACATATTTTTAATTATATATAAACAAAAAAAAGAATTATTTTTCTAATTCTTTATAATTTAAACAAGCCTTATCTAAATCATTAATTAAACTATCAACTTGCTCAAAACTTTTTAATCTTACACCACTAGCAAACTTGTGTCCACCACCATTATATTTGCCAGCGACTTCATTAATAACAGGACCTCTTGATCTTATAGAACCTCTTATATTATTATTAACTCTATCATAAGAAAATACAGCCCAAGCCTCTACATTTTCTATATAATTAAAATCATTAACCATATTACCTGCAGTTGCTGCATCAACACCATATTTTTCAAGTATTTCTTCAGTTATTTTAATATATGCAAATCCATTTTTTGTAATATTTAAATTATCCTCTAAAAAACCATGAAATCTTACTTCTTTAAATGGTCTCATATATAATTTTTTATAAAGTGGAGTAAAATCCATCTTTGTTTCTCTAATAAGTTTTGATACTAAATCAAAAGTTTTCGGAGTTGTATATGAGAATAAAAATCTATCTGTATCTGCAACTAAACCAATAAACAACTTTTCTGCAGCACTTTTACATATTTTTAATTTAGTATTAAATACAAGTTCCATTATCATTTGAGATGCACTACTAGAATTTTCATCAATCCATTCAATATCACAATATTTTTCAATAAAAGGATGATGATCAATTTTTATGCTATAAGCATAATTATTCATAAAAGCTGTATCAACTCTTCCCTTATCAGGAGTATCAGTAACAATAAGTAATGAATTAGACGTATTATCTGGAAGCTTATCTAATAAACCTAAATATTTAAATTTTGAAGCAGAACATCCAATAACATAAACATTTTTATTTGGAAAAGTATTTTTAATTATTTCTTTTAAACCGATACTGCTTCCAAGAGCATCTGGATCAGGACCTACATGACGTGCAATAACAATATTATCATACTTTTTTATCGCATTATAAATTTTTCTATAAATATTATTCCCCATTTATTCACATCCTATTTAATTAAATTATATGTATCTAAAGCAATCATTAATTCTTCATTAGTTGGAACAACATAAATCGATACTTTAGAATCATCTCTACTTATTTTTATCTCTTCTCCTCTTACAAGATTTGCTTCTTTATCAAGATAAATATCTAAACAATTTAACTTGTTTATTATTGCTTCTCTTGCTTCACTAGCATTTTCTCCTAATCCAGCTGTAAATATAATAGTATCAACTCCACCAGCTTCAACATAATATTCAGCAATATATTTAACAACTGTTTGAACATATTTATTAAATGCTAATACACATCTTGGATTATTTTCCATAACACCCGCATATATATCTCTAAAATCACTATATTCACCACTTAATCCTAAGAAACCAGATTTTTTATTTAAATCATTCATAACTTCATCTATTGATTTACCAGTACTAGAAGCAATATAAGGTATAATTGATGGATCAATATCACCACTACGTGTTCCCATCATTATTCCAGCAAGAGGTGTAAATCCCATTGTTGTATCTACACATTTTCCATCTATAACTAAAGATAATGATCCACCACTTCCTAGGTGACATATAATTGCTTTATAATTATCTTTATTTAATAATCTACTTATTTGTTTACTTATATAACAATGACTTGTTCCATGAAAACCATATTTTCTTACTTTATAATCTTGATACCATTCATATGGAACTGGATATATATAATTAACTTCATCCATTGTTTGATGAAATGCTGTATCAAATACACCAACCATAGGTACATTAGGTAAAGCATTTTTAACAGCTTCAATTCCAAGAATATTAGCTGGATTATGAAGTGGAGCTAAAGGAATATATTTTTTTAAATCTTCCACTACTTCATCTGTAATAATAACTGATTTGTTATATTTATCAGCACCATGAACTAATCTATGACCAATACCATCTATTTCATCTAAAGAAGAAATTATGTTTAATGATACTAATCTATCTAGTAGTATTTCAACTGCTACTGTATGATTAGGCATTTCAACTTCTTCTCTGATTTTTTCTCCATTATATTTTATTGTATAAAAACTATTAGGTAATGTAACTCTCTCAAAATATCCACTTGCTATACATGTTTCATTATCCATATCAAACAAACTAAATTTAAGTGAACTACTTCCTGCATTTATTGATATTATTTTCATAATTTACCTTCTTTCTAACATAAACATTATACTATAAATTTAAACATAATAAAAGAAGTAAAATAAGTTTTACTTCTTTTTCTTTTTTGTAATTTCAACCGCACCACTATTTGTAATAATTTAATTCTACATCATAAACACATTTATAGTC
>CAKPMH010000071.1 GCA_934167935.1 uncultured Bacilli bacterium | reverse complement strand
GTTCAATACCAGAAGGAGTAAACTTTGATAATACCCTTGAAAGAACAATATTTTATAATCAATTTGATGGATTTACTTCAAGAACAAACCAAGGAGTTCAAAAAACAGTAGAATATTTTAAAAGATTAAATATTAATGAGTTTATAAATCTAGTAACTGGAACAGATAATTATAATCCAAATGATTATCCGAATCCTAAAACCACTGATGCTAAAATTCCATTTATTCCGACTTGGATGATGGCTAAACCCACATATAATGGTTTAAGAATATCATTATCCGAAAGTAATAGATTATTTTACCAAAAAGAAAAACCGGAAATTTCCACTCAAATTATCAAATCATGTAAGTTAAATAATGAAAAAATTGATTTTTCTGTTGAATTAACACCTGGTTTAAATGTAGTAATTGGTGAATCTTCTTCAGGAAAGTCTTTATTTATAGATAGTCTCTATAGAGGAATAAGAAAAGATTTTAATGGTTCTGTTTACACTGATTATGAAGTAGATAATATTGTAATTAATAATCCTCATAATTTTACGCCACACTATATAAATCAAAATTTCTTGGTTGAAAAAATAAATAACAAAAAAATAGAAGATATAGATATAGTTAAATCACTATTTCCATCAAATGATGATACACAAATTGAGGTTGCAGGTAAATTGAGTGAACTGCAAGAAATTATTATTTCATTTGTAAATTCAGTAAAAAAGATTGAAACATTAGAAAGCGAATTTAGAAAAATACCTTCAGTTGGTAAATTAATATTCAATGGAACTGTTCCTAAAAATCCTATAAGTGCATTTGTTATTCCTACAGAAGTTAATAATAAGACTTTATTTACTAATTCTGATTATGTAAAATATAAAACATCACTTGATGAAATATCTGATTTAGTCAATAACAATCTATTTATGAAAGATGTTTTTCATTCTATAGACGAGATAAAAGATGCGTTGGATGAAGCCTATAAGAAAGTAACTATTAAAGATAAAATTAAAGATATAGTGAAAGATGCAAAAGAAAATTGCGATTCATATATTGAAAATGCAACAGGTGAAAATGCAAGAAAACAGCAACAATTTGAACAACTAATTACAAAAATAAAAGAATATACAGAAGCGTATGATGATTATTATTTGTATTTAGATAAATTATCGAAGTATAATTATAAGATAGATACAAAAAGTGAAAAAAGAGGAGATAATGAATTGTTTATTTCTAATGAATTAAAGATTACTGAGGAGATAATTATTAATGCAATTAATAAGTTTATAAAAACTAAATATTCAGGTGAATCAATCAAATCATTAAAACCTAATTCTTTATTTAGTAATAATTGGACTCAAAAACCAAAAGTAAATAATTATGAAGATTTAAGTAACAAAATATATTCTGAATTTCAAAATAAGAATTTAACTAATTATAATATAATAACAAAAGATAAGGTTGAATTTGATAAATTAAGCCCTGGATGGAAGACAGCAGTTATTTTAGATTTAATATTTAATAATTCAAGTGATTATGCACCTTTGATTATAGATCAACCAGAAGACAATTTAGCTAGTTCGTATTTAAATGGCGATTTAATAAAATCAATACAATGTACGAAACAAAAAAGACAAGTTATAATAGTTTCACATAATGCGACAATCCCAATGCTTGGTGATGCCCAAAATGTAATTGTTTGTAAGAACAATAATGGGAAAATATCAATAAAAAATGCTGCTTTAGAAGAAGAAATAGATGGACAGGACGTAGTTGATATTGTAGCTAAACTCACAGATGGTGGTAAAACTGCAATTAAAAAAAGATTTAAAAAATATAATCTAAAAAAATATAGAGGTGATGAAGATGAAAATTAATGTTAAAAAAGAAAAAGAAGATATTGTTTTATCATTGGTAATCAATGAAAAAGAAGAACCATTTGATTATGTGAGATTGGTCAATGAATTGTATAACAAAAAAGAAATAGAAGAAATTATTTATTCTGATGGAATAAATGATTGGGAAAAAGATGAAATAAATAAATTAATAGATAAAATTAATAATACTGTAAAACAATCAGATAAATAATAATTAAAAAATAATAACAAACTATATAATCTTATAAAAATAAAAAGTTATCTTAGTCTAAATAGAACGACAAGTCGTTCCAATCAGTTTTCCTATG
Organism: uncultured Bacilli bacterium; assembly: GCA_934167935.1. The sequence goes on along the minus strand of CAKPMH010000071.1, from coordinate 307 downwards.
TATTATGGAACACAAGCCGCTATCAAATCTGGGGATAGAAAATAATTTTATAATATTAAAAGATTGAAATTAATACTAATACCCGTATATTTCAATCTTTTTTTAGGTTGAAAAACAATATTTTGGGGTAAGAAATAGGAGATAATAAAAATGCGATTATTGTATCATTACAAAAAATGTTTAGAAAAAATATGATAAAATTATTCATGAAATGTCAGAACAGAATTATGAAAAATTAAGGAGATTATATTAAAATCATTAACTTTAAATATTAAATATATAAAAGAGAAAATAAAAAAATTCATTA
>CAKPMH010000070.1 GCA_934167935.1 uncultured Bacilli bacterium | reverse complement strand
TCGAGGTGTAGCGCAGTTGGTAGCGCGCGTGGTTTGGGACCATGAGGTCGCAGGTTCGATCCCTGTCACCTCGACCAAGGGAATGTTTTTATGGAATGTAATGTTCCATAGAGACATTTTTTTTATTTTTACATTAAAGTATTTATAATCTAAATGATTTAGATACGTTTATTTCCTATATTTACTAATTAGTAAAGGAATTATTCTCTTACTTTTTGGTATTAATAATTAAAATTGAAAGGAGCTTACCATGAGAGTATATAGATGTATCACTGCAAGAGAAATATTTAACAAATATAAAAGAAATACTGCTATACCAAAAAGTAATTCAACATTAAATACTCATATATATGATTCAAGAAACGAATATGTTCATTTCTTTAGATATTTAGACTTTGCAAAGTATTATTATGAATTAGGCAAAGATGGTAATTATGAAAAATCTAATGAAAATTATGTTTTATTTATGGTTGCTAATATTCCTAATCATATTTTAAATAGATATTTAGGGTATGGTTTTTATCAATATTCTGATAGCAACTTTAATTTTGAAAATAACACAATACCAATTCCAGAATATGCTATTCCAGTAACTGAGTTTAAGGAAGATTATATTATATATATGAATAACCAAGAATGTTTTTTTCCACTATATAGTAGAGGAATTACTGAACATCAAGAATTTAAAAGATATTTAGAACTTATAAATAAACTATATCTAAATAAATATAATTGCCATGAAATAGCTAAATTTTTAATTGAAAATAATTTATCCAATTTATTAGGTGTACAGGATATTGATAAAACAGAAGAAGATTTTAAAAGAGAAACAGAGAATCTATTATCATTAATACAGTTTCCTGAAAGTAATGATTCAAAAATAGAAAGTATAGAAGCAATAAAATTTCCTAAAAATACAGATTTTGAAATTGATGATAGATAAAATTATTCTAAAACAAATAGAAACTATTTTTAGTTTCGTAAACAGTATAAAGTACAATTCTAACAAAATTATAATTAAGTAAAAAGTTTTCTATAAATAATTTTGTGGATTCTCCTAAAGATAGATGTATTTTTCATCTGTTTTTCCTTCTATTATATTTGTTAATAAAGCAAATGGGGCATATAATAAAAGATTAGTACAAGACTTTGAGTTATCTGCTTTTGCCCAAATATTTAAAGTGTCTGCAGATTTATTTAATTAGTGCTTATTTATATTTTATTAAAGTATCCGTAATTGTCTTTTTTTTATTAAAATTTAATGTTATAATAAGAAAAGAGGAGAACTAAAATGGATGAAATTGATTGGTTGAAAAGCACTAAAAAAGCCTTTATACTTTTTACTAAAGTTTTTGGAGGCTTTGCTATATTTTTTGCTATTATGGCTGTATTATTAGGTTTTGAACATGGATGGGACTATACAAAGTCATTACTATTTATTGCATTACTTATAGGTATTGGCTTACCTGCTATTATTGGTATATGCTATCTTATTTTAATTATATTTTCAAAAATATTAAATTCTGGTAGAACAGTAATAAATTTTGATAAAAGATATATTAGAGATTTACCTCAGCATTGTAGTCCTGCTATTTCTTCACTAATATATGACTTAAAAATAGATGTTTACAAAGACTATACTGCAACAGTTTTATATTTATGTATCAAAAAATATCTTAATCTAATAAAAGATGGAGATACTTATAAATTAGAATTAGTACAAAACCAAGATTACTCTAATTTAGGAAGATGCGAAAAATATATATTAGATATAATAGAAAATAGAATTAAATTTGATGAAACTCAATTTAAAAAAGAGATAGTTAAAGAAGCACAAGAAAAAGAATTAATAACAGATAAAAAACACAGTAAAATAACAAAAATATTATTAATTTTAATAATTATTATTAGTTCTTTAGTTGTTACATATAATATAAACAAAATAGTATTTATAATTTTATTTTCTATTTTAGGTGCGATAGCATATGTAGGATATTTCATCGTAAAAGCTAAAACTGAAAATAAAATTACTTTTGATTTTGTTAACACAGAATACATAAGAACAGAATATGGAAAAAATATAGCCTTACTGCTAAATGGATTAAAAAGATATATCAAAGAATATACATTAATAAAAGAAAAAGAGATTGATTACATTCAAATATTAGAAAATTATATACCTTATGCACTAGCTTTAGTTGAAGCAGATGCTGTAGAGGAATTTATAAAACATAATGAAAAATATAGAAATTTAATATATAATAGAAAAAGTGTACAATAGTAAATAATGTAGAAAAAAGTCGATAATTTCTTAAAAAAATTATCGACTTTATGTTTACAAGAAAAGAAAAATATGATATAAATAAAACAATTATTAAAAACAAATTTTTTAATCAATAAAAATTAATTCTAAAAATAAAATCCCAAAAAGAAAGAGGAAAAAATGTTATCAATAATAAAAAGCATGTCACTAACAGGTTTAGATGGATATTTAGTTTTTGTGCAAGTAGATATC
>CAKPMH010000069.1 GCA_934167935.1 uncultured Bacilli bacterium | reverse complement strand
ACCATAAACCCACATAGCAAAATAGCAAATAATGTCTTTTTCATAATCAATCCTCCAATTTCAACTACAAATTACTATTTGTCTTTCAGTTTCTATTATATCATTTTATTTATTTAAAATATTAAAATGTTGGTTAATTTTAATAAAATCATGTTATAACTAATTTTAGTTAGTAGTTATTACTACCTATAATTTATTGCTTATAATGGTTGTTATACTAGAACCATAAGGGCACCATATTGATAGTTACTCGAACTTTATAGAGTTCGAGTTTTAATATATTTGAATATATCATTAATAGGATATTTATAAGTTAATGTTTTCATAATTTATTAGGATATAATTTGTATGACTTGTTTTCAGAAATAAAAGAGATTAATTCTTTATAGGGATAGATCAATGTTTAATGACATATAAGTTATTATTAGTTGTATGTAATTTATGATAAATAATTATAAAATATGGTTTGTAATAACAAAATAATGTACAAGTGTGGTATTATATTTATAAATAAATTTTTTGGAGGCTTTCATGACAATATTGGATAGATTTATAAAATATATAAAAATAGATACTACATCTAACTCAAATAATGATAATACACCTAGTTCAAAAGGGCAATTTGTTCTTGCAAATATATTAGTGGATGAATTAAATAAATTACAACTCGATGAGATATTTATGGACGAAGAGCATTGTTATATATATGCAAAATTGAAAGGTGTTGCAGATTTACCAAAAATTGGATTTGTATCACATTTAGATACGTCCTCCTCAGCATCAGGTAAAAATATAAGTCCTAAAATAATTTATAATTATGATGGAAAAAATGTAAAATTGAATAATAATACTGAGTTAGATGTTTCGGTATATTTAGATTTAAAAAATCATGTTGGAAAAACTTTGATTACTACTGATGGTACAACTCTTCTTGGTTCAGATGATAAAGCTGGAATAGCAGAAATAATGAATATGTTAGAATATTATTCTACTAATGATGTGGAACATGGTGATATTTTTATATGTTTTACTCCTGATGAGGAAATAGGAAATGGAACTAAATATTTGAATTATGATATATTTAAACCAGATTATGCGTATACAGTAGATGGAAGTAGTGTTGGAGAATTTTCTTATGAAAATTTTAATGCTGCAAGTGCAACTATAGAAATTAATGGGGTAAGTACTCATGCTGGTTCTGCAAAAGATAAAATGATAAATTCCGTTAGGATTGCAACTATAATTAATTCTCTTTTACCAGAAGAAGTACCAGAAAATACTGAAGGGCATGAGGGTTTCTACCATCTCGAAGAAATTAATGGTGATGTATCATATACTAAAATGAGGTATATAATAAGAGATTTTGACGAAAGTAATTTAGAAAAAAGGAAGATGTTATTAAAAGAAATTGTTAATCAATTAAACAGTAAATATGGTAACGTCATTTCACTTAATGTTAGGGATTCCTACAGGAATATGTTTAACATTATAAATCAGGATCCACTCATTATAGAAAATACAATAAAGGCTATTAAAAAAACTGGAGTTGAACCTATAATAACGGAAATTAGGGGTGGTACTGATGGTGCTGATATAAGTTATATGGGTATAAAGTGTCCAAATATTGGTACTGGAGGTCATAATTTTCATAGTATATATGAATATGTATGTTTAGAAGATATGGAAAAGGCAAGCCAGATATTAGTATCTATAGTAGATACATTTTCTAAAATAGATTCTAAAACAAAAGAAAATGAGAAACAAAATACACCAGTATTAAAGAAATTAATATAGTTTGGGGGAATTACTATGATTATTACAAGTAGTTATAAAGATTGGAAAAGTGATATATATAAAACATATTCTATTTCTGGTGATCGAGGTAAAAGTGTATCTTATAAAGGAGAATGTTATAGTAAGTTAGCTCCTAAAAAAGATTTTTGGAAAGTATGGCATGATAATATAGGGGTATTATCAGAACTTGAAAATAATAGATATTACATCGAAAAATATTGGGAGGAAGTTTTATCAAAATTGGATCCTACAGATGTATATAATGAACTTAATAATTCTATTTTGTTATGTTATGAATCTAGTGATGAATTTTGTCATAGATATGTAGTTGCCGCTTGGTTTGAACTGTTTTTGGATGTAAAAGTTCCTGAAGCTAAGATGAATGGTACTGAGATAGTAACTGTTGAAAGACCATCATATATTAAAGAATATTTAGAAGAGACAATAAGAGAAAACTCTGATATGAAAGAATTTAATTCTCTAAAAGCACTACATTTATATAATAGAGCAGAAAAATTTGATAATATGGCAACTTTGTTGGAAGCTAAAACTAAAATACCTCAAGATAGTTATATAAATGCTGCGAGTTTTTATAGAAAGGAAGCAGCAAGTGAAGAAGCAAAGTACCAAACTGATAGTAAAAAGGTTAAAAAATATGGAGAGAGAAAATGAAAGCTATAACAATTAATGATAATGAAGAGTTTTTAAGACAAATATCAAAAGAAGTTGCTCTTAATGATAAAAATCTATTAAATGATATAAAGATATTAGAAGAATACTGTAAGGAAAATAAAGTTATGGCAATGGCTGCTGTTCAACTTGGAATTCCTAAAAGGCTAGTTTATTTAAAAAATACTAATCTAGATATCATAAATAAAATGCAAGAAAATGCTGCCACTGAAGAAGATGAAAAATATAATGAGGCAAGGGTATTAATAAATCCTG
>CAKPMH010000068.1 GCA_934167935.1 uncultured Bacilli bacterium | reverse complement strand
TTAAATATAAGAAGAAATTATAATACAAGTAATAATATTATAATTTATAGGAGAGGAAAATGGAAAATATGAAAGGTAAAGCTAAGGTAAGTTTTATAATTATATTGGCAATAGCAATGATTATAACATTATGCATGGGAATAAGATACGCAGTTATTGCAGCTGGGTATGAAGATCCTAGTAATGTAAATGTAAAATTTGGAGCAGACAATGTAGAAGTGCATGTGTGGTTAGAATTTGGAGAAAAAAAACCAGCACAAAGTATAATAACAATTAATGCCAATAACGAAAGTCTAAAAAAATATAATATATGGTTAAACGGTGGAAATGCAATTTCAGATGATAATATATTAACAAAAAAAGTAGAAAATAAAAATGATGATATAAAGATAAAAGTTGATAGTATAGGATCTTTTGGAATAAAACAAACAGGACGTAAAGATCAAAAGAATGATGATAGTTATGGCAATACTTATGTAAGGCAAGCCGGAGCACAAATGAGTATAAGTTATAAAGTACTAAAAGGTTACGAATTTAAAGAAGTGGTAAATGATCCACCTTATGCTACTTTTGCCGGATTGAAACAAAATGGAAGTGGAAAAGTAGGCGGTATAAATAGAGAACTATGGTCATTTGCAAATTTTGAAAGTAGAACATATAGTGATAATAATAAATTTAATGAAGGAAAAGCATATATAGTAGCAGACTTACAAAGATTAATTTCAAGTAAAAAAAACGAAAAAGTAACAATATCTTATAAGCCTAAAAACTATACAATAACATATAACCTAAATGGAGGAACAGCAACAGGAAATCCAGGAACATATAATATAGAATCAGAAACAATTACATTAAGCGATCCAACAAAAGCTTATTATACATTCACAGGCTGGACAGGTTCAAATGGAAATACCGCTCAATCGACAGTAAAAATACCAAAAGGAAGTACTGGAGCTAAAAGTTATATAGCGAACTGGACCCCTATAAATTATACAATAAAATATGATTTAGACGGAGGAACAGAAACAAAAAATCCAGCAACATATAATATAGAAACAGCAACATTTACCTTAAACAATCCAACAAAAACAGGATATACATTCACAGGTTGGACAGGTTCAAATGGAGCTACAGCCCAATCGACAGTAACAATTAATAAAGGAAGTACAGGAGATAAAAGTTATAAAGCGAATTGGATACCTACAAATTATTCAATAGCATATGAATTAAATGGAGGAACAGATCCAGGAAATCCAGCAACATATAATATAGAATCAGAAACAATTACATTAAGCAATCCAACAAGAACAGGATATATATTTTCAGGCTGGACAGGTTCAAATGGAACTACAGCTCAAACTTCAGTAACAATAACAAAAGGAACTACAGGAGATAAAAGTTACACGGCAAATTGGACTCCTATAACATATACAGTAAAATATGATGGAAACGGATATACAGGGGGTTCAACAGCAAATTCTTCACATACATATGATGCAACAAATAGTGTGGCAACAAATGGATTTAAAAGAGAATATACAGTATCATTTGATGCAAATGGAGGAACTGCAGTAAGTCCAATTGTAAGCAAATATACATTTTATAGATGGAGACAAAATGCAGATGGAACAGGAAATAGTTATACAAGTGGACAAACAAATGTAGAAAATTTAAGTTCATCAAATGGAGCTACAGTAACTTTATATGCAACATGGACTCCAGTAGCTATAAAATTACCATCTGTATCAAGAAATGCATACTCATTTACAGGTTGGTATAGTGGTCAAACAAAAGTCGGAGGAATAAATGCTGATTATACACCATCTGCCAATACAACATTAAAAGCAGGATGGAAATTGATAAAAACAAGTGTATCAGGAACAGTGAATTGGGATGATCAAAACAATAAATACAATGCAAGACCTAAAAATGCTTCTGGAATAGAGACTGTCGATGTAACACTTAATTCAGATGAACCAGTAACAGAGATTGCAAGTGGAGCGCTAGCAACACCAAATACTCAAACAGTAGTAGGAGAAAACTATACATTTAGTAATTTACAAAAAAATAAAGTCAAAGATAATAGTGCATATACTTATACAGTAACACAAAACGTAATACCAGGATATGAAACATTAATTAACGGCTATACAATAACAAATAAATTGATTTTACCTACATATAGTTCTAATATTACATATGTACCAGTAAACTCTTTTGAAAATAGATACTTAAAAAATGGAAGAGTAAAAGTAACAGGAGAAGTAACTGCAAACAGAGATAATAGAAACGAAGTAGGCTTAAACCAAGGAAAAGCAATATTTAATGTAGATAGTGGAATTGCAATAGACAAAAGCAAAGTAACAGTAAATTATTATAATGCAGAAACAAACACAACAACAAAATTAACAAATTATACAATAAGTGGAAATACAATAACAGCAATATTTGGAAAAGATTCAAATGGAATAAGTAAAAAAGGCGACAAAATAACAATAGAAATAGAAGGAACACTAACAAAACTAGGAGGATATAGTTCAAATATTATAGCAACAGGAAAATTAAGAGATTATAGAGGAGCAAATACTAATATTGATTTAGGTCAAGTTACAAATACAACTAAAACAATAAATGTAGACTATCAATTACCACAAGCAAATATAAAAATTCAAAAAATAGATAGTATAACAAAAGAAAAACTAACAGACGCAAAATTTACATTATATGAATGGGATGGAACAAAATATGTTCAAAAAGAAATAATAACAGATTCAAATAAAGATGGAATTTATGAATCAAATTATTA
>CAKPMH010000067.1 GCA_934167935.1 uncultured Bacilli bacterium | reverse complement strand
GACTATAAATGTGTTTATGATGTAGAATTAAATTATTACAAATAGTGGTGCGGTTGAAATTACAAAAAAGAAAAAAAATGATATTGTTATCATTTTTTTACATACAAACCAAAATTTATTGCTTTATTAAATTCTAATTCACTATTCTTTAGTAATGTTTTTATATATTTTGCATCACTATAATACTTTATATAAACACCATCTTTATAATAAACATAATCTAAATAATAATAAACATTATCTATATCATCAGTTTGAAATAAATAAGTTAAAATTTTTTTATTTTGAACATTTACTCTATATACTTTATACTTATTATTTTCTTTTTCATATAAATAATAATATCCTGATAATTTATTACCAACTTTATCTACTTTTTCATAGGTTTTATCATTAAATGATGTATCAGATGTATAATTGTTAAATTTTATTTCTTGATTACTTGCTAGATAAGCACTACCAACTATCATTTGACCATTTTTATAATTTTCAATTCCTTTACTTTTATCACCACTTAATAATACTGTATTTGTATTTAAATTAATTCTATATTGTTTTTTCTCATTTTTATCAAATACATATACTTGATTATCTATATTACCTTGTATGTATGAATCAAATGATATATCATCATTTGAAATAATTTCTCTTTTTTTACCATTCAATATATTAACAATTTTAAATTCATGAAATTTATATTGTTCATTATAATTAGCTGTTACATAATTTTTTCCGTTCAATGTACTTATTTTATTTGTATATACATCATTTTTAAAATTAGTTATATTTTTTACATTATCTTTTTTATTAATTAAATATATTCCTTTATAATTTTCAATATATAAATAGTGATTATTTTCTATGTTATCTTTATAGAAAATTAAAGGATCAGCATCTATTATATTTTCTAAATTTTCTTTATTTTTTTTATAATTAGGAAATTTTTTTACATATTCATCTATTTTTTTAGAATTTCCTTTTATACTATTATAAAAATATTGAATATTATCTTTTTTACAAATAACATCTGTCATTTGTTCTTTATTTTTATCTATTAAATATAGGCACTTATAATCATCATCTGTAAAATATATTATATCTTTAATTATATAATTAGCTTTTTTATAATTCTTAAATGTTTGAAAATTAAATATTTCATTATTTATTTTTATTTCAAAATAATAATTATTAATTTCATTTTTTCTTTTTTGTGTATATACTTCTTTAATATTAAAAGTATTATTACCTTTTTTAATTTTATATTCTATATTATGTCCTTTATTTAAATTTATAAAAGATATTTCAAGTCCAAAATATATTATAAGTAAAATTATAAGTAAATTAAATAATTTCTTCATATAACCACCATATCAATATAATACCATATTTTAAAATTTTTTTAAATACAGTTATTTTATAATATATTGTTTTTTCTTAAATCTTTTTAATAAAAATACTATAACTATCTCTAGAATAATAATTTTAAATCCTACACTAGATACTCTTGTTTCTGGATTTTTGATATTATTATTTTTTGAATTATTTTTACTAGTTGAATTATTTTTATTATTTGAATCATTATTTAAGTCATCTTGTTTTAAATCTTCATTATTTTTTTCTTTTTTCTTAACATTTAATAGATACTTTTGAATAGTATTATCTTCTGCAACTACAGTAATTTCAAATATATTATTTTTAGCATTTAAAGTTTTCTCACCTATTCCTATAATTTTAGCCTTGCTATCTTCTAATGTTGCTTCAATATCTATTTTATCTATATTATTTTCAACTTCTAAATAATATTCATATATATCTTTTTTAAATTCAGGAGTTATTTTATAATTTTTAACATTTAAACTTGATAAAAAATTATTATTACTTCTTTCTTTATCTATTAAATCATCTTGTTCTTTAATAATAACAACTGTATATATTCTTTTACTTTTATTTTTATCTACTACTATTATTTCATAAGTATTTATAATATCTTTTAATTCTTTTTCCCCAAGTCCCATTATAGTTGAATCTTCATCTTCTAATTCTGCTGTAATATTTACTTTAACAGTTGATGCTGGAACTTTTTTAGTTAATGTTGATAATATATCCTCATCATTAACTTTTAAATTTTTTAAAAACTTTTTAGATGATAAAGGTATTATTTTAAAGGTTTTATTTAGTGTACCCTTAAAGTTTTTTATTCCACTTATTGTTACAAAAGCATCTCCAATATTTATATTATTTTTATATTCTAAACTATAATCTTCATTTTGTTTTAAAATTTTATTATTAAATTTTATTACTAATTTAGGTTCTACTAAACTTGCTGTATATATTTGATCTTCTATTTCTTCTACCTCTACATTAGATATATTTTCTTCTGTTATTTTATAATTTTTAGATATACTTCCTATGTAGTTTCCAATTCCCTCAATTATTATAGTGGCTTCTCCTACATTTATATTATTCTTATAACTTAAATTATAATCTTTATCTTTAACTAGTACTTTATTATCTAATTTAATAACAGGTGTTGGTGTTATCATAGATGATGTATATGTTTGATTTTCTATTTCTTCTACTTCAATATTTTTTATATTTTTACCTATTATTTTATAATTTTTAGATACACTTCCTATGTAGTTTCCAATTCCCTCAATTATTACAGTTGCTTCTCCTACATTTATATTATTCTTATAACTTAAATTATAATCTTTATCTTTGACTAGTACCTTATTATCTAATTTAATAACAGGTGTTGGTGTTATCATAGATGATGTATATGTTTGATTTTCTATTTCTTCTACTTC
>CAKPMH010000066.1 GCA_934167935.1 uncultured Bacilli bacterium | reverse complement strand
TTTTTTATCTAAAAAAATAGGATGTGTATCCTATTCTATTTCTACGTTTCTCCATAAAACATTAGTATATGTTCCATAAGAAATAATATATTTAATTTTATATTTACCAGTATTATTTGTATTAATATCAGTTATTGGAGTATTAGTATCACTTTCTAAATAATATACTTTATTAACGCTATATTTAGAACTATCAACATTTATGCCATTTTCGGTAACTATTATACCTTCATCATTAAAAGTTTCGCCCTTATTAATACTTATATCAGAACTACCTTTTAAAGATGATGTAATTAAATTGCCACTAAATGATGCTGTAATTTCAGTACCAATGCTACTATTATCTATACTATAAGTTTTTGTAAATAATTCATACGCTGATTTTACGACAAATGTTGTACTTGCACTTGTTTGATATTCAAATGATGTACCTGTTGTAGAACCAATATTAACTAATTCACCGTTTTCATTTTTAATATAAATATTATAAACAACATTTCCTAATGTTTTTTTATTTTGTTCAATTCTTTTATTTAAATATTTATTTTGATCACTTTCAGATTTATAAACACTTGCAAAATACGTTTTTAGAAATTCTGTATCTAAATAATTTGGCGTAGCAATAGCATCCCAAGTTAAAGTAGCTTTTAAATTATTAATAGAAATATTTAAATTAGTAACATCATTTAAACGTGCAAATCTATCAGAAGTTTCTGTAGGAGCAGTACCAGATTTAAATAATTCATAAGTAATAAATTCTTTTGGTGTAAATTCGCTTGCTAATTTAGCAGGGTATGTATCTTTTTCTATAGCAACATTTTCAACACCAGCAGATGATATTTTAAATGTTGCATTTTTACTAAACATTTTCTTTGCAATAGCAGCCCATAATCTATGATTTTGTGTACTACTTAAAACATTCCAATATCCTTTATCAGCATAGCCTGTTAATTCTGGATAACCATACCATAAAGCAATAGCATATTCTGGATTATATCCAGCAACCCATAAATCATTAACAGCATTGTAACTCATATTATATCTTTTTGTTGTTTGAGCATCAAAATTTGTAGTACCTGTTTTAGCAGCAACTTCACCACTTACATAACTAATATATGGATAAGATTTTGCTGTATCTTTTAAAATACTTGTCATCATATAAGATGTTTGGCTACTCATAGCTTTAGTTGTTGTAACTTTATTTTCAACTGTTTCATCTGTTTCTCTATAAACGAATTTTGTAAAACTATGTGGTGTATGATAATATCCTCCATTTGCGAAAGCAGCATAAGCACCAGCCATAGAAAGAGGAGATTCACCACTTGTAGTACCATTACCATAAGATCCTATTGCATGGGCTTCATGAATATAAGTACTTCCTTCATATTCTGGATTCAAATTTAAATTTGTAACAAATTCTCTTATTTTATTATTATTAACTGATTGGAAAGCTTTTAAAGCAGGAACATTTCTTGATCTTATAATAGCTGATCTAAGTGTTTCAAGTCCATCATAGCCACCATCCCAGTTATATAAATTTGATCCAGCTGAATATTTATGTGCTTCATCAACTACTGGTCCATAAGTTGACCAGTTATTATATTCAATTCCAGGACCATAGTCATATAATGGTTTAGCTGTAGAACCGATTTGTCTTTTAATATCAGTTGCATAATTAAAGTTCCATACACCAGTCATATTTCTACCATTAGCAACAGCAACAATACCACCGGTATTAACATCAAGAACAATACTTCCAGCTTGGACTTTATCATTTTCCCATTTATATCCTTCGCCATTAAATATTTTATTCATAGAGTCTTGTTTACTTCTGTCCATTGTTGTATAAATTTCAAGTGGTGTAACATAAGGATTAATTCCTTTCCCATCAGCATCTTTTGTAAAGTTATAAATTTCATCAACTACTGTATCTATAAATGATTGATATTCTGAACCATAAGATACACTATCAACAAGTAAACTTTCAACAGGTATTGATTCTGCTAATTTTCTTTCTTCATTTGTAATATAACCATGTAATTCCATTAAATATAATACAGTACTTCTTCTAGCACTTGCACCTTCCGGATTTTTAAATGGATTATAAGCATTTGGTGCTTGGAATAGTCCTGCTAATAATGATGCTTCTGCTAAATTTAGATCTTTAGCATGTTTGCCAAAATAAGTTTTAGATGCTTGTTCAACTCCACAGGCACTTGCACCTAAACAGGTATCATTGACATATAATTCAATTATTTGTTGTTTTGTATAATTTTTTTCAATTTGAAAAACTGATACATAAACATCTTTAAATTTACGAATAATACCTTTTATGCCATGGGCATCTGTCCCATTAATATTGTTTTTGGCAATTTGCATTGTAAGAGTAGAAGCTCCTCCGGCTGCTTTGCCTAAAAGTTGACCAAATGTTGCTTTAGCAAATCTTGGGATATCAACACCATTGTGTTGAAAAAATCTTGAGTCTTCAGTTGCTATAATTGCATCTACTAATACTTCTGATAATTCATCATAAGTTATTTTTTCACGATTACCTTCGGCTGGGAATAAACGGGCAAATTCTATGCCATCTTTATCGTAAAGCACAGTTGCTTCTTTTTTTACTAGATCATTTGGATTGAATTTTTCAGTTGTTAATACTATATATGTAAAGAAAACTCCAATACCTAATATGCCTATTAAAAATAGAGAACAAAATACAATTAATACATATCTTATTATTCTTGTATATAGTGGTTCATTTTTTATTTTTTTATTTTTTATATTTTTTGTTTTATTTTTTGTTTTATTTTTTGTTTT
>CAKPMH010000065.1 GCA_934167935.1 uncultured Bacilli bacterium | reverse complement strand
TGACTATAAATGTGTTTATGATGTAGAATTAAATTATTACAAATAGTGGTGCGGTTGAAATTACAAAAAAGAAAAAAGCGTTAAGCTTTTTTTTCTTTACTAAATACTTAAAAAGTGCTATCCTACTTATAGGTGGTAATATGGAAAAACTAAATAAAATAAAGGAAATATTTTTATCTATATTAACATTTATTTGTATATTAATACTAGTAGTAGATATAGTTTTATTTTCATTAAAAAAAATAAGTCAAAAATATTTGAATATAGAACTATTAAAAAAAGGTGTTGATAACATAGATGTAATTGAGTTATTTAAAGATAAAGAAGGAGAATTAGAAGAATTTAAAGATATAAAAAATAAACTAGAAGAAGCAGGAATTCCAAAAGAAAGTATAGAAGCTTTCATAAATTCAAAACCAGTAGATAAATATACAAAAGATAAATTAAATAAAGCCTTAGATAATATAGAAAAGAATAAAAAAGAAAAATTAGTAACATCTAAAGATTTAAATCAATTTTTAGAAAATAATATAGAAGATATATCAAATGAACTTAAAGAAAAAAACGTTCCTAAAAGTGAATATTTAACAAAAGAAAATCAAGAAAAATTTATAAATAAAATAAAAGAAAAAACACCATATATAGAACAAAAAATAGATGAAATAACAAATAAAATAAATGAAAAGTTAGGATTTGATTATATATCAAAATTAAGAAAAATATATATACTATTAAAAAATATATACATAGTACTATTTGATATATTATTGATATTAATTTTTATAATATTTATAATAGGAATTGTAATAACAAGAAAAAGTATATATAAAAGTTTAAAATGGTTTGGAATAACTTTTATAATATCTGGAATAATATTAAAGATTATGAATTTAATGTTAAGAAAAATAAATCAATTAAATATTACAAATTTAATTAAAGATATAACAAAAGACATAATGAAACAATTAAATAATTATAGTTTAGTATATATTATTGTAGGAATAGTAATTATAGTTATAAATTTAATAATATATTTAATTTTATTAAAAAGAGAAAATGATAAATTTAAAAATATAGATTCAAATTAATCTATATTTTGTTTATATATTGAAAATATTATAAAAACGTTATAAAATATATACATAGAAATAGGTGATAAAATGAATAAAAAAGGGTTTACGCTTATAGAACTAATAGCAATATTAGGTGTAATAGCAATTATAATCTTAGTTTCTGCACCAAATATAATAAATCAAATAAGTAAAACAAGAAAAAATAGTTATGATAATTTTGTTAGTGATTTATGCTTAGCTTCAGAAGCATATCTAAATCATAGTAAAATAGAAGCAGCTAAGGATTTAAAAAATAGTGGTGATTCTATAAATTTAAGTATTGCAGATTTGATGAATTCAGGTTATGTAAAAAGTAACATAAAAAATCCAAATACTGAAAAAAAATTAGAAGAAACAGATACAATTACAGTAACATTAACAAGTGATATGACATACACTTGTACATTAAATAGTTAGGAGAAAACATGAAAAAGACAGTAAAAGATTTTGATTTAAAAGATAAAAAAGTAATTATTAGAGCAGATTTCAATGTACCAATAAAAGATTCTGTAATATTAGATGATAATAGAATAAAACAAAGCTTAGAAACAATAAATTATTGTATAAAAAAACAAGCTAAGGTCATATTAATGTCACACTTAGGAAGAATAAAAGAAGAAAAAGATAAAGAAAAAAATACTTTAGAACCAGTTGCTTTAAGACTTAGTGAGTTATTAGATAAAGAAGTTATCTTTGTTACAGAAACTAGGGGAAAAATACTAGAAGATGAAATTAATAATTTAAAAAGTGGAGAAGTTTTATTAATGGAAAACACTAGATTCGAAGATTTAAATGGTAACTTAGAAAGTAAGAATGATAAAGAACTTGGAAAATATTGGTCAAGTTTAGGAGATATATTTATAAATGATGCATTTGGAACGTGTCATAGAAAACATGCATCAAATGTAGGAATTGCAACTAATATACCTAGTGGTATAGGGTTTTTAGTAGAAAAAGAAGTAAAAATCTTAGGAAATGCTATAAAAAATCCAAAAAGACCATTAACAGTAATATTAGGAGGTGCAAAAGTAAATGACAAAATAGGAGTCATAGAAAACTTAGTAAAAATAGCAGATTATATTTTAATAGGTGGCGGAATGAGCTATACTTTCTTAGCATCCATGGGTATTGATGTTGGAAAATCAATAAAAGATGAAGAAAGTATGGAATTTGCAAAAACTATTTTAGAAAAATACAAGGACAAAATAATACTTCCAATAGACTCCGTAAATAGCTTAGAAATAAAAGAAGGAAATAAAAGAGAATGCTTTATAAAAGATATAAAAAGTGATGAGATTGGTCTTGATATAGGTCATTCAACAATAAAATTATTTAAAGAATATTTAACAGATAGTAAAACAATAATCTGGAATGGAACACTTGGATATAGTGAACTAGAAACATTTAGTAATGGAACAAAAGAAATTTGTGAAATATTAAAAAATATAGATGCAGTAAAAATAATTGGAGGAGGAGATACAGCATCAGCAGTAATTAATTTCGGATATAAAGATTATATGACACATATATCAACAGGAGGAGGTGCATCACTTGAATTTTTAGAAGGAAAAAAACTTCCAGGAATAGAAATAATAAGTGAAAAATAATATGAAAAATAAAATAATAAATTATTTATTACTTTTAATAGTAACAATTTTAGTACTTTTTTTCTCCTTAAAAGATAATTATAAAGAAATAATTACTATACTAAAAACATTAAATAAAGGA
>CAKPMH010000064.1 GCA_934167935.1 uncultured Bacilli bacterium | reverse complement strand
AGTATATGGTGTTACTATGGAAGAAAACGGTATAAGTAAATTGCTTTCTATGAAATTAGCACAACAGTAAAAATTTTAAATGTTACAAAAATGTAATAAAAAAGTAATAAATTGAAAAAAGTTTAATTTACGTAAAAAAGACTATGAAATATATAGAAATTATATATTTTGTGGCCTTTTTTTATAGGAAAAGTATGTAAAAATAATATTAATTATAATGTATAAGATAGGAAAGGAAAATTAGAAGAATGAAGAGGATTAGTTTAAGGGTATTTGTAATTTTAATATTTACAATGGTTTTATCGATGGTGTTTTTGGAAATAAATCCTAATATGACAAAAGCAGAAGTAATAACTTCATCAGATGGAAAATGGAAATATGAAAAATTAGAAGATAACACTATAAAAATAACAGACATAAACCAAATAGATAAGTCACAAACTTTATTGGAAATTCCAGAACAAATAGATGGACTTACAGTAAGTTCAATAGACTTACGTGAAATAGAATGTGCATATGATGCAGGTGGTTCATCTTCTTTTGATTATATTATGAAAATACCAAAAACAATAAATGATATTGGAGTAGATACAACATTTGGTAGTAATAAAGTTTATTATAGGAAAGTTAGAATGTATGATATATCAGAAGAAAATAATACATATAAATCAGTAGATGGAGTAATTTTTTCTAAAGATGGGAAAGAATTAGTAAGATATCCAGGTGGAACAATTAATCGAACATATACAATTCCAGAAGGTGTAGAAACAATAAAAACAGGTGCTTTTAAAAATGTATATAATACGTATACTCTTATTTTTTCAAGCACAATGAAATCATTAGAAGTGAGTGCTTTAGGAGATTATACTGAATTAAAAACATTAGATATAAAAAATTACAATGGAGAACTTAAGAATAACGTTTTTATGAATAATGCTTATTTAAAAGAGTTTATTGTTGATAGCGAAAATACAGCATATTCAGCAATAGATGGAGTACTATTTAATAAAGAACAAAACCTTATAATAAAATATCCGCGTATGAAAGAAGGAGAAACTTATACAATACCACAAGGAGTAGATATTTCAGAAGGATGTTTTAAATGGAACAAGTATTTAAAATTTATTAATATAGAAAGTAATATAACTAAAATACCAGAAAGTGCTTTTGATAACTCTAATATAACTTCAATAGTATTACCAAATACAGTGAAAAAAATAGGAAGTGGAGCTTTTAACTATTGTGCTGGATTAAAAAGTATAGTACTTCCAGATGGATTAGAAACAATAGAAGACAGGGCTTTTATGTTATGCGAAAATTTAGAAACAATAAATATACCTAATACTATAACAGAAATTGAGGATGCAGCATTTTTAGATTCAGGTGTAAAAACATTTACTTTTCCTGAAAAAATAACAAAAATATCTTTTCAAGTATTAGAAGATTGTAAACAATTAGAAAGTGTGTATATACCAAATGGAGTTGAAGAAATATGTGGTAACGCATTTGAAGGATGTACAGCATTAAAAAGTATAAATATACCATTAAGTGTTACTGAAATTGGATATAATTCATTCAAAGATACTTCAAATTTTACAGTAAAATGTGAAAAAAATAGTTTGGCATATGAATGGGCAATGGAAAATAAAGAATCAAAAAATTTAACATTAGAAGTTACAGATACAATTGCACCTATATGTAAAAATATAACAGTAAAAACATCAGATGGAAAAGAAGTATATTCTAGTACAAAAGTAAATAGTAATCTATATTATATAATTACCTTTAGTGAAGATGTAGTAGGTTTTACAAAAGATGATATAGAAGTAACAAATGGAACAAAAGGAGCATTTACTGGTAGTGGAAAAGAATATACATTAGAGGTAATACCAGTTGCAGAGGGAGAACAAGAAGTAAAAATACCACAAGGAGCATGTACAGATAGTGCAGGGAATGAAATAGCAGAGACAGTAAAAAAGTAGTAATAGATAGAACAGGACCAGTAGGAAGTGTAAGCTATAGTACAACAGAAAAAACAGGTTCAGCAGTAGTAGCAAAAATAAGTGCAAATGAAGAAATGCAAGAAATAGAAGGATGGACATTATCAGCAGATAAAAAAGAATTAACAAAAAGTTATGAAGACAATACAGAAGAAACAGTAACAATAAAAGATTTATTAGGAAATGAAAGTAGCGTAACAATAAAAATATCTAATATAGATAAAACACTACCAAAAGGAGAAGTAACATATAGTACAGAAGAATACACAAATCAAGATGTAACAGTAACAATAAATGTAGATAAACAAGTACAAGCAATAAATGGATGGACATTATCAGAAAACAAAAAGGTATTAACTAAGAAATATACACAAAACACAGAAGAAACAGTAACAATAACAGATTTAGCAGGAAATAGAAGTATAGTAACAGTAAAAATAGCAAATATAGATAAAGAAGCTCCTGTAATAGGAGAAATAACATTAAGTACAAAAGAAATAACAAATCAAGATGTAGAAATAACAGTAAATGCAACAGATGCAATATCAGGAATAGAAGGATATTCATGGGATGAAAAACAAACATGGTATACAGTAAATAAAGTAAATGCAAAGACAAATGGAATATATACAATATATGTAAAAGATAAAGCAGGAAATATTTCAAGCAAAACAATAAAAATAACAAATATAAATAAAGAACCAGAAAAATTAGCTATATCAGCAACAAAATATAAAGTAGATGGAAATTATATTATTAATATAAAACCAGAAACAAAAGTATCAGAAGTAAAAAATGATGTAAAATCAAATAGAGAATATGAAATACAAAAGACAGATGGAACAAAATTAACAGAAAATGATATAGTAGCAACAGGATATAAAGTAAAATTTGCAAC
>CAKPMH010000063.1 GCA_934167935.1 uncultured Bacilli bacterium | reverse complement strand
TTCTAGCACAAAGACATGTTCACATAGGTGAAAAAGAAGCCTTAAAAGAAGGATTTGAAAATGACGAAATAGTAAACGTTTATAAAGAAAATAAATATCTTTTTGATGCACATATAAAAATAGAACCAGTGTCTTTTACCGAACTACATATTGACACAAGCGAAGAAATAATATATGATTTACACCAAGACTGTGAAGTGGAAATAAGAAAATGTGGAAAATAGGAAATATAGAAATTAAAAATCAAGTAGTTTTAGCTCCAATGGCTGGGATCTCTAATACAGCATATAGGCAAATCATCAAAGAAATGGGTGCTGGATTAATATATGCTGAGATGGTAAGTGATAAAGCGATAATGTATGACAATCAAGCAACTATTGAACTTTTACAGATGAGAGAAAGTGAAAGGCCAATTGCTCAACAAATATTTGGAAGCGATGAAGCTTCATTTGTGATAGCTGCAAAAAAAATTGTTGAACTAATGCATCCTGATATCTTGGATATCAACATGGGATGCCCCGTACCTAAGATAGCTTTAAAATCTCAAGCAGGAGCTTCTCTATTGAAAGATCCTGATAAAATAGAAAGAATTGTATCAGCAGTAGTAAAATCTGTAGATATACCGGTTACAGTTAAAATACGAGCTGGATGGGATAGTTCTTCTATAAACTGTGTTGAAGTTGCAAAAAGAATTGAATCAGCAGGAGCGAGTGCGATAACTTTACATGCAAGGACGCGTGCACAAGGTTACAGCGGACATGCTGATTGGAGTTTAATAAAAAAAGTAAAAGAGGCCGTCAACATTCCCGTTATTGGAAATGGTGATGTTTTATCTTGTTATGATGCTAAAAGAATGCTTGATGAAACCAAATGCGATGCTGTAATGATTGGAAGAGGGGTTCTTGGAAATCCTTGGTTGATAAAAGAATGTGTTGAGTATCTTGAAAATGGAACAATTCCAAAAGAGATTACCCCAAAAGAAAAAATAGAGATGTTAAAAAGACATTTCAGCCTTCTTACAATGGATAAAGGTGAAAAACTTGCATTACTTGAAATAAGAACACATGCCTTATGGTATATAAAAGGATTACCAGGAAGTGCAGCAATAAAAAATCAAATATGTAAAACAAAGGAATCAAAAGAGCTATTTAACATTTTAGATAATTATATAAATGAATTACAATAATAGAAGTGGTGTTTATGAAAGAAATTGATAAAGGTAATTATTTAAAAGAGTTAAGAAACAAAAACAATTTAACTCAAAAAGATTTAGGTGATTTAATTCACTATTCTGATAAAAATATTTCTAAGTGGGAGATGGGTAAATCTTTTCCAAAAGATGATAAAACGTTAACTGCTTTAGCAAGTGCATTAGGAGTTAGTAAGAAAGATTTAATTACTTGTGGAAGAAAACCAGTAATGGATTCAAAATTAGTAAAACTATTTGTTGTTATAGCTGTTATCTTAGTAGCTTTAACAATTGGTATACTATATTTCCATAGAACTAAAGTTTATATTATTAAATCAGACAACAAAAACATATATGTAGAGAATGGAAACTACATCATAAACAACGATTACATTAGTTTTTCCATTAACTATGTAGACACAAATAATACAAGTGAAGTTGATACAATTGAGATTTATAAATATAAAGATACAAAAGAAAATCCTACTTTAATTTATAGAGCAACAACTTTTCCAATAAATATTAATTCGAGAAGAAGTAAAAAGTCATCTATAAATGATTTAACAAAACATGTAGTAATTATGAAAATAAAATATAAAGACAATTCCGTTGAAAACATTAAATTAGATTTCAAGATGGTTAAGTCCAAATATACTAATGAAGAAAACGGTAAATCTATTTCAACTGCTGAGACAATTTCAACAATGGATGATTATTTAAAAAGTGTAGGTTTTGTAGAGGATTCAAATTCGTATATTAAAAGAATAAATGATAATATAAATATTGAATATAACAATTCTAAATATATGAAATTAAACATTAACAAAGAAAACTATAAAGTAAAGTTTTTGTTATCATTTGAAAGTGATAAAATTCAAAAATATATTTATAATTATGATGAAACAATTAAGTCTTCTAAAACAATCGCTCTTTCAGATTATAACTCGATAGATTGTTATTCTGAAAAATGTTCTAAAGAGAAAGATTATATCGGATACTTGATTTTCCTTAAAGATAAGCTAAAAACTCTTGAAAATTAAGTCGAGTAGAATTTTGTAGAGTCAGAGTAGAGCACATCCAACTCAATTCTTTGGTATGATTATGCCAGAAAGGAGTAGGATGTATTTTTTATGAAAAAAGGATTGTTGGTTATTATGACTGGCGTTATGCTATTTGCCTCATTAACTATAGTAAATGCCGAAAGTCAAAGTGATACTATTACAAATCGAAGCGGTGTAGTAATTCCAATAGAAAAATATAATGCGTTAAAAAGTATTTATTCAAATAATTTTATGGAATTTATGACTCAAGATCAATATGACATTATAAAAGATAAAGACTTGTCTAAAGTTGAGATAGTGGAAACCACTGATGAAGATTTAAACACATCAGGTATAAGACCACAAACAACTGAATATACGACAACATCTAAGAGTTTAAGAATCATAAATAATAATGGATATATAACTATGAGTTTGACTTGGTTAAAAGTTCCATCAATAAAGAAATACGATGTAATGGCATTTAGATTGAATTCTAGTGTAACAAGAACTACTGGATATTCTTTTAGACAATACTATATGTCAAATGGTGATTTAAAGGCTACAACATCTACATATCCACTTGATTTTGATAATGGTTCCGGTGTAACTTTTAAAGTTCAAAACGGAACTGATCATGAGATGGAAATGACCTTTAATGTCACAGGTACTGGTAGAGTATACGGT
>CAKPMH010000062.1 GCA_934167935.1 uncultured Bacilli bacterium | reverse complement strand
CCCAAAATAATGCTCAGTTACTATAGCTGTCCTAACTCCTTTTACTATATATAATCCATGTCTTTCTTCCACTATCAAACTTTTTCCTATATATTTATTTCCTTCTTCAGATTCAATATAAATTTTGTAAAAATTATATCCAATTAGACTAACTAGAATAATGAAACTTATTATATTATAGTTCGTGCTTCTATATATATTTAATCCCCAAAAATCTTTTAATTGTCTAAAATCTTCTTCTATTTCTGTTCTCATTTCATACAATTTTATGATTTCTGTTTCTGATAAATTAGTATCATTGGTAATGATGCAAGCATATGCATATTTGTCATCTGAATTTATAATTTCATCATCACTTAAAACATCTTTGTTTTTATCTTTCTCAAACTTTATTACACAACAGTTTATTTTATAATCTAACTTTAATTTTTCTGGCTTTTTATATTTATCATTATCACTTAGCCAATTATACTCCATATCTGGTATTAATGATATTTCTTGGCCTTTTCTCTTTTGGTTTGGGTGAATAGTCCAATTATTATTTTGAATTGCTGTTTCAACGGCTGCTTTATAAATTTCCATATTTTTCTTAACTGGTATAATAATTTTAATTTCTTTTTTATTTAACTCTTTAAATATTTCTATATCTAAAAATCCTCTATCTTCTAATAAATAATCTCCTTGCTTTAAATATGGACTATTTAAAATCATATCCTTGCTCATTAATACGTCATGATCTTTTGCTGTACTCATACATACTTCTTCTATAACTCCACCATTTGGTGTCACTCCCCTTAAAAGTCCTATTTTATATCCTCTTAGGTTTTCTCCACCTTTGACTGTTGTAGTACTTCCTTCATAATTTTCATTATTATAGTTAACATCTAAAATACTACAATCTAATATATGAATATTACTATTTATATTTGCTTTTTCTAAGTATTTACGGGTTAATTTATTAAAATATTTGATAAAATAATTATTAAATTCTAATTTTTCTTCTTTATATTTAGACAACCATGCTCGTATATTGGATTCTTTTAATAATCCTTCTTTTTCTTCATATACTATATTTAAATTCATTTTATTTGTAATTTCTTTACTTGTTAATGCTAGTGGTAATTCACTAATTGAAAACTGTTGTTTCATTCTTGATTGTATACCTGAAAGCAAAAATAATGCTGTTGGTATTTCGCTATTATATACTCTTTGATCTTCAAATGTATCTTTTATCATTTCTACAATATTATAATTTTTTTCATTATAATCTAATACTTTATCTGATAAATTAGGAATTATGTTGAAAATATTTTCTAATTTATTTTCGTTTATTTCTTCTATTATTCTTTCTTTATTGTTTAATTTAATCATAAAAAACACCTACTTTTATTGAATACTATCTTAAGTATACATTAAAATTAGGTATTTATTGCTTATTATTTGAATTTTGCGAATTGAAGTATAAGAAATTATTGTATATAATTCATGTATAAGGTATTGGAGTTGAAAGTATGACATCAAAAGGATATATAAATGATTTCTATAAACAATTTGAAGAGTTAAATAAAAAATTAGATAAAGCAAACAATACAATTTTAAATATGTCGTTAATTATTAAAGAATTGAATGAAAATAATAAAAAATTAACTAAAAACTTAGAAGAAGCAAATAAAAAAAATCAAGAGTTATTATTAGAAATAGAAAGACTTAAAAACAATAATAATAAAGATAGTTCAAATTCATCAAAACCATCAAGCACCAACGGTTTTAAAAAAGTAATTACCAATAATAGAAATAAATCAACTAAAAAACAAGGTGGTCAACCAAAACATGAAGGTAAAACTTTAACGAATGCTAAAATTGAAGAAATGATTAAAAATAATGAAATAGATGAAGTTATTACTATTGAAGAGAATAAAACAGAGGAAAATAAAAACTTAACTCCAATTATAAAATATGAATATGATATTGAAATCAAAAGAAAAGTCACTAAATATATTATTTATCCAGATACAAAGAAAAATATTACTAAATACCCAGTAACTTATGGAAATAATATAAAAATATTGAATTGTATATTAGGTCAAAAATATATGTCACTAGATGGAATTCAAAAGCTTATCTATGATACTACTAATAATAATCTTTTAACTTCAAAAGGTTCTTTTTATTCATGGAATAAAGAAATATGTAACTTATTATTAAATACAGAATATAAACATATACAAAAGGAATTAATGAATGCATTAGTGTTACATGTTGATGAAAGTCCAATTAAAATAAATGGAGAACAGTTTTATTTACATAATATTTCTGATGGAAAACATACACTTCAATATATTACGAAACATAGAAGTCAAGAAGATATAGATGAATTTGGTTTTTTGAGAGAATATAAAGGGATTATAGTACATGATCATTATAAAATGTATTATAATTATGGAGCAGATAATGCTGAATGTAATGTCCATGTTCTAAGATATTTAAATGCAGTAACGGAGTTTACCAATCATACTTGGGCAAAGGAATTACATGATTTACTCTTAAGTATGAAAAAAATAAAAGAAGAATATATGGAAAATGGTAAACAATATTTAGAAGATGAACAATATGAAAATCTAAAAACCAAATATTTAGAAATATTAGGAAGAGCTAAAGAGGAAAGAAAAAAGGATTTATCTACTAATGCTTATAAAAAAGAGGAAATCAATTTAATCAATAGATTAATCAAATACTGTAGAAATCATCTTTTATTTCTAAAAAAATTCTTTGTGCCTTTTTCAAATAATCGAGCTGAATCAGATTTAAGAGGTATCAAAATAAAACAAAAAACTGGTAAATTCAGAAGTGTTGAAGGTGCCAATATATACGCAGTTATAAAAAGTTGTTTATCAACATACAGTAAAAACGGTATTAATTTGTATGAAGCACTTCAATCAATCTTTACTAATAATCCTAAATTAGTATAAAAACAGATAGAATTTTTACATTCTACCTGTTTTTGTAGTCATCTAGTCTGAACTGTAACGTTTTGACTTCTTATTATTTTTATTTTTATTTCATTTTTTCTATTCTTCGTGGATACAAATTATTAGTTGGTTTTTGTTTTTGAATCAGAATGATATTACGAATACTATTTTCAAT
>CAKPMH010000061.1 GCA_934167935.1 uncultured Bacilli bacterium | reverse complement strand
GATATTTGAAAGAAGAAAAAGAAATGTAATTTACCTAAAATCAAACGGTGTAATCTAAATAGATTACATCGTTTTTTATATTCTAAGAAAGTTATCATAGTATGATAACTTTCTGTAGAAGATAAATATGGCAGAAATTAGATTTTGTAGCAGTTTACACTGCGTACAAAATCTTAATTTTGGCTTTTATAAAATAAATATTGAAAATAACAATTATAAATGATAAAATATTAAAGAAATAAAAAGGAAAAGGGGATATAAGTATGAAAAAAAGTTTTTCTTTATTAATCATTTTTATACTTTTAGTATTACAGCTATTTGTACCAATAAATAGTTGCATGGCAGAAACATTAGATGACAATGTTCTAATTAAATCTGCAGGAGTTACAATTACAAAATCAACAACAATAAATGAAGTAACATCACAATATGGAGCAAGCCCAAAACTTGTTACTCCATCAGCTTTTGGTGGAAAAACATACACATATTGTAAAGGTGATTATGAGAATATTTTATTCTTGGAAACAAATAATAATGGTGCTATTATATCTTATGGAGCATTATCGGACGATTTCAAAAGTTCATTCTATTCAGCAGGAGACAAAGTAAGTAATACTATATACTATATGCAAGGAACAACAGCTACAGGCAGTTTATCAGATAAAGCAGAAGGAATAGTAACTTATAATGATGATTTATTAACTAATCAAGTTATACAAAACTATTGTGTAGAATTTATGAGAGATAAACACACATATGAAAAGTATTATTCTATGCATGCTGTATATATGCTTAACTATTTTTTGAAAAAAGATGGATGGAGTGAAAGAGGAGAATTTAATGAGGAGCTATATGATACAATAAGTAGAATTACTGATAATGGAAAAGCAATTTCTGATTATGCAACAGAAAATAAGAAAGAATCATATTATAAAAGAGCTGGTTCAAATACTAGCTATTTAGCATTATGGGAAGAATTGCCAAATCCATTAAGACCTGTAAAAGTTACGAGAAATTATGTACCAACTCAAGACAAAAAATATGCTTATTTGAGATATGAGATGTATACAAATTCTCAAGGAAAGTATGATGGAGAAATTTATAGTTATTATTTTGACAAGAGTTTTATAGAAAAAAGCGATGATAAAGCTGAAACTTTAACACAATCTGAACAAACAAAATATAATAATGCAAAACAAGAATATAAAGAATCTGTAAACACATTTAATCAAAATGGTTCATCATATTATGAAACAGAACCTACATATAAAACTACACCATTAGTAGCAGGAAAAATTAAAGAAAACAAAATAAAAGGGGCAGTAGGGTATTTAAATTCAATTCGTGTAGCAGCAGGTTTATCTAAACTTGAGTATGATAGTTCTTTAACAGAAAGTGCACAATATAAAGCAACCTTAACATCATATATGACAACAAATGGAATAAGTACAAGTAATCCACATTATCCAACAAAGCCAAGTGAAGTAGATCAAAGTTTTTATAATATAGCTCAAAGAAATATGTCTTTCGAAAATTTATATTATGGAAACATGATAACTTCTATTACACATGCTATTAATGATGGAGAAGGAGATACTATTGCTTGTGGACATCGATATAATCTTTTAAGACCAGGTGCTGTAAAAATAGGAATAGGTTGTACTAACGGACAGGGAGCACATAAACTTTCAGGATATGCTCCATACACTGTAAATGCAGTTGCGTGGCCAAGTATAGGTATTACACCATTAGAAGCATATACAGGCGGTTATTGGACATGTAAGTTTTATGAAGATTATACAGTGACTTCAGATACCACGGTAAATGTAAAATGCTTAAATAATAACAGAGAATGGAACTTCACAGAAACATCAGTTACTGGAAATAATAGATTTTATATAGGAAATAATCAAGTATCTTTCTATAATGAAGATATGAAAGAAATGAGTGAAGATGGATATATATTTGTTATTACAATAAAAAATGTAAAAAAGGATGGAAATCTTACAAACTATACATATAGGTCAGTGTTTAAATCATTGACTAGTGGAACAGAGATTGTCTACCCAACATCTATTAGTCTAAATAAAACAAGTATACAAGGAACACAAGGAGCAAAATTTGTATTAGAACCTACATTTTCTAATAATTCTCCTACAGAAGTTAGAACTATATGGTCATCTTCTAATACAAATGTAGCAAAGGTTAATCAATATGGAGAAGTTACAATTGTAGGTATAGGAACTGCAGTAATTACAGTAAAAACTTTAAATGGAATTACGGCAACATGTACAGTAAATGGAACTACACAAATAAATGGATTAAAATTTGAAAAAAATATATACATCTTAAAAGAAAATAAAAGCACACAAGTTAAAGTATTAGAAACTTCAGGGTTAGCAATAGATAATAGCAAAATTACATGGAAAATTGAAAATTCATCAGTGGCTAAAATAGAAAATGGAAACATAATAGGAGTAAAAGAAGGAAAAACAAAAATTACAGCGAGTTATTTAGGAAAAACTGCAACAGCTGTTGTAAAAATATTGCCATACAATAATTATCATCCTACATTTAGACTACGTTCAGAAATGGGATATTATGATTTGTTAGAACCAGGAGCAACTTCAACAATAATGTTTACTCAAGAAGCAAGCGAAAATGTATACTTTGATAAAATGGAATGTAATTTATATTATGATCCAACTAATATAGAAATAGTAAAAATAGAACCAGTATTAAAAGGTTTAACGAGTCAAAAAGTATCAGAAGGAAAAATACATTTTTCTTATGATGTGACTTCTGAAAATAATATCTATAAAATAGAGAAAAATTTAGCTAAAATTACTATAAAAGCAAAAGAAAGTGCTGTATATGCAGAGAACAGGTTTGATATGAATGAGGTAAGATATCATTACTATGGAAGTACAGACACACAATATGGATCTTTCCAATATCCAATTACTATAAAAACAGCCAATGCAATACAAAATGTAACTTTATCTAGAACATCTATTAACTTTACAGTTAAAGGAGGAACAGCAAAATTAACAGCAACAATTAGTCCAACAGAACATATAAGCAGTGATAAAATAACATGGTCATCTTCTAATACTAATGTAGCAACTGTAAATGATATAGGAATAGTAACTGCAAAAGCAAATGGAAGTGCAAAAATAATTGCTAAAGCTGTAAATGGAAAAACAGCAAGTTGTAAAGTAACTGTACAATATAAAACAGAGATTCCTATTACAGCAGTAAAATTAAATACAACAAACTTAACATTAAATAAGGGAAAAACAAGTACTTTAGTTGCAACAATAACACCAAGCAACACAACACAAAGTAAAACAATAACATGGTCAAGTAGCAATACTAATATTGCAACAGTAAGTAGTAATGGAGTAGTAACAGCAAAAGCAAGCGGAACAGCAACAATAACAGCTAAAACTTCAAACGGAAAAACAGCAACATGCAAAATAACAGTTCCTGCTCAAACAATTACAACAATACCTATTACAGCAGTAAAATTAAATACAACAAACTTAACATTAAATAAGGGAAAAACAAGTACTTTAGTTGCAACAAT
>CAKPMH010000060.1 GCA_934167935.1 uncultured Bacilli bacterium | reverse complement strand
TTATCAAGTAGCACTAAAAAGTTGTGGTGGAACTAAAGGAAAAACATACAAAACAATTGTAAAAACTAATATAGATGAAATATTTATAGTAACAGATAATATAGACATCTATATTATTCCAATTGAAAAGATTAACAATTATTCTACATTAAACTTATGTGAGAAATATATAAATTATAAGGTTAAGAAGAAAAACTGTAATAAAAATGTAATACAAATAAGATATAATCTGAATCAAATTATTACTATTGTGAAATATCCGAATTTTTGATATAATGATGATTGTGACAACTAATAATTTGAAAGTAATTATAGGAGAATTTAAATGATAAAAATACCATTTTTAAATAAATTTACTACAGATGATCAAGAATTTTATGATACGCAAATTAATGAAGAATTAAAATATTGTGCTTGTAGTAATTATGTAATGAAATTTACAGATGTAGGTAAAAATAAAAAAGCTATTTTAATTAGAACAAAAGAGAATCGATTATATGCATTAGTATTCATGAAAAGAGATTATAAAGGCATTAATGATGCATTAGCTACTTTAAGATTAAATTTAGCTTTAGTAGAGAAGGAAAAAAATGATGATTCATCAGAATATCAATATGCACAAATAAGCATAAGTGCGGTAAATCAAGCATCAAAAGACAAACAAGATGTAAATATTTTATCAAGTCTTGATGAGCTACTAATAGATAATAAACCATTAAGAGAAAAAGAAGATGCTATAAGCAAATTATTAAACTATGCTATGCAAAAGGAAAGTGGAGAACCATATTTAGATTTTTACAAAGCAGGATATGATAGGGGTATCCAAAATTATTTAAGTTTAAGTTTATATGATGAAAATATTTCAATAAATGATAAATTGCTAAATGCACTTTTATTTTTTAAAAACAAGGAACCTAGAGTATACCATTTAGTAAATTCTTTTATGAGAGGTGATTTTGATGAAATGTTTAGATATAAGGAAGAAATTGAAGAAAAATTTTCTATAGGAACAATAATTAAATTTTCTCAAAATATAATTCAAGCTCAAGAAGAACTACCAAAGAGAAAACACAATTTACTATTATACAGAGTTGGGTTAGGGGTAAATAAAGATAAAAACATTGGCGCAGAAAATAGATATGAGAGTTTTGTATCTTTTGGAACTTCTGGAGGAACATTTACAGACAAAGAAACCGCTGGAGATAAAAAGCCAGTTGTATATAGAAGAATATTAAGGAGAGAAGACAAAGCAGTACCTGTAGATTTACTTGAGAATTTAGGAATAATATATTTAGATGGAACTCAGGAAAATGAATTTTTGCTTCAACCATTTACTTTTAAAATAACAGGTATAGAACAGAGAAAAGACGTTGATATTTTTGATATAGAGGAAATTGAAAGGATAAATCCTAGACAATTACTAACAAAAAGAATTGATGAACTAGAAGAATATTTAAAAACTAACAATAGAATAGATGATTACGAGAAATTAAAACAAATACGAGATAAAATTTTGCAAAAATCAAAGAAAACTATTAAAGGTTATAACGTAAAAGATATATATTATGGATTAAGACCTAAAAAAAGAAAAACAATAGAAAAAATGAAAAATGATGATTTTATTGAATTATAACAAAAATATTATTTGATAAACTACAAATACAAACAAAATGATTCAAAAAGTCTTTCAATACGAGGTTTAAATTCAGGTACGCTACTAGTTTCAATGCTTGTGCCTAATTGGTTGCAGGCATAAGCAAATTGTGTAAAGGTATTATCTTCGTCAAGGGTAGTACCTTTTTTGTTGTATTCAAATACGGTTCTTTTATCAGTTTTAAATAAATAAGGAATACCATATTTTGAAAGAATTTGATAGTAAATATTATAATAACCATTTAAAGTTTCTTGATTATCAAAGTAAGCAGCAACAACATGTCCAGTAGAGTCATCTATAGCAGCATGTAGAGCAGTTTTTGTATTACCAAACCAAAGATGAATACAAGCATCAGTTTGAATTTCCTCACCAAAATAAATACATCTAGGTTGTCTAGGGTGAGCATCTTCAACAGCAACAATATTAGATTGAATCTTAGCTATTTCTTTTTTTGACTTAGCTTTTTGTTTTTCAGCAAGTAATTTTTTCTTAATATTTTTTTTAGTAACTTTACGTGATCTAGGAGAAAGAATATATTTTTCTCTAAGTATTTGTCCAACTTCTGGAGTAGATAAAAATATATTTTCTCTTTCGGATAAATATTCAGTAAATTGAGTGTATGTACAATCAAAATACTTAGAAGTATATAATAATTCAATTTCATCTTTTAATTCGTTAAATAATGCATGTTTAGGTTTCCTTCCACGATTACCATGAGCAAAGAATTCTTTACCATATTTTTTATAACCAGCAATTAATCTATTGATTTGTCTAATACTTTTTAATCCTAATTTAATTCTAGCACGTTCTTTATTACCATTTGTTTCAACAAGTTTTTTAATAGTTTTATATTTATAATCTTTTTTCAATGAGAGTTCCACCTTTCTCATATTGTCCCCCTTTAAATTTAAACGATAAAATAATTATATCATTTAAGAGAACAATTATTTTTTAGTTGGGACATTTTCTCATTTCATTACTTAAGACATTATCACATTTCTTTCATAATAAAATGGTTTGTTTTATGTTAAATATTGCTTTTAAAGACTAAATGTAGTATAATAAGTATAGTTTTTCTATAATTTAGAATAAAAAATCAATCTGTCATCAAATTAAGAAAGGGTGGACTTTATGAAAAAGACATTATTTAAAATTTTAGGAACTCTGTTGACAATCGTGGTATTCATCATCACTCAGTATCACATTCGGAGATATTACAATATTGATCCGAGAATTTGGTTCTTTGTAGTATTTGGTATTTCCTTTGTTGGCTTTTGTGTTATTTTGGGTATTTTCTACTCCGAAATTAAAAGTATGAGAGAGTATTTTGAAACTCATTCATTTTTTGAATTCGTATCAGAGATTGCTGAAAAAACAAAGCCGATTACAAAAAAGGTAAAACCTATGACCGAAAAGATAGTGAATAGCTTTTTGTATGACCTAATAAGCTTTATTACTATGATGGTTGCTTTTACTGGAATTATGTATAAGTTATTCTTCCATGATGATTTTGTGGCAAGAACAATAGTGTATGTAATTTTTCTCATTATGATAGCATGGATGGGATTAAGTAGAATAATAAGAGCAACAGTCATCGAAAAAGAAAAGCGTTCTAAAGAATTTGTGTATGCAGGAATGTGGGTTTTCATATTCTTAATAAATTTTTTAGAATTTGTATGTATCTGAAGTCAGACAGATTGATTTTTCAGAGGAGTTTGTTACTTCTCTGAGTTTTTTTTTATAAATTTTGTTGCAATTTATCAAAAATATGATATACTTTAGTAAATTGATTGATATTTGTATCAATTGTTATGAGAGCCAAAAAGTTGTAAATAACTACTTCGTTGGCACCATAAAAGCAAGGAAACTTGTTTTTATTTTTATCTATAAATACGAACAAAAGTTCAAAATAAAAAAAGGAGGTACTATGAAATTTAATACCAATAAAGAAAAAGGAAATACTGGATTAGGAATAGCAATTGCATATTA
>CAKPMH010000059.1 GCA_934167935.1 uncultured Bacilli bacterium | reverse complement strand
TCTACTTTCTTTTTTTCTGTTAATTGTGTATAATTCATATATAAGTCCTCCTGGCCGGGTGGGCTTTTTTATTGTATTAAAAAACCACACCTTTGTGGTGCGGTTGAAATTTCAATTTAGGAAAAGACTAAAAAATAGTCTTTTTTTTTGAATATCTGCGAATATTCTATTATATAATTAGAAAAAGAATATATTTTTATTCAAAAAATTAAAAAAAAATGATAAAATATAAAATGGAGTTGATAATATGCATACATTAAAAATAGAAAACTTAAAAGTAAGCGTTGATAATAAAATTATATTAAATGAATTTAACTTAACAATTAATTCAGGAGAAGTTCATGCTATTATGGGACCAAATGGTACTGGTAAATCAACATTATCTAAAGTAATAATGGGAGATACTAATTATAAAATAGAAGAAGGACAAATTTTATTTGATGGACAAGTAATTAATGATTTAACAGTAGATGAAAGAGCAAGACTTGGAATATTTTTAGGTCTTCAAATGCCACCTAGTATTGATGGTGTTTCTAATGCTGATTTTTTGAGAACTGCACGTAGTGTAAAAGAAGGAAAAAATTTTAAACTTATGCAATTTATTAAAGAAATAAATCTTGATGTAGAGAATTTACAAATGGATAAAGAAATGATTCATAGACCTGTTAACAAAGGATTTAGTGGTGGAGAACGCAAAAAAAATGAAATTCTTCAAATGTATGTTCTAAAACCTAATACTGTTATTTTAGATGAAATAGATTCAGGACTTGATGTAGATAGTTTAAGAATTGTTGGTGAAAAGGTAGAAGAATATAAAGAAAAAAATAATGCAAGTGTTCTTTTAATTACACATTATAAAAGACTACTTGATTATATAAAACCAGATTTTATTCATATAATGATGAATGGTAAAATAATTAAAACTGGAACTTTTGAATTAGTTAGTGAAATAGAAGAAAATGGATATAATAAAATAGAAAAAAATGATATAAATAAAGTAGAGGAAAAAATATAAAATGAATAAAATAATAGTAAATGGTGATAAAATATCTTTGGATATTAGTTCATCATTAGATGTAGAAGTAATAGAAAAAAAAGATGTTTTTGATATAACTAAGATAAAAATTAGTACATTAAAAAGTACCAGTTTAGTAATTGAATATAATTCTATTGATGAAGCAAAATTAGATATACTAATAGAAGTAAAAGAAAATGATTACTTAAAATTATATGAGCTTAGATGTGAAGATAAAATTAAAGTACAATATAAATATTATTTAAATAGAAATAGTAATTTACTTGTTAATAAATTTTATGATTGTAATAAAGTAAAAGAACTTGATGTTATTTATTTAAATGGTGAATTTGCTAATGTTGATTATAATTATAATTCAATTTCTAAGAACAAACAGAATTTAGATATAGTAGTATATCATAATGCAAAAAATACAATAAGTAATTTAATAAATAAAGCGGTTAATTTTAAAGATGGATGTACAAAATTTAATGTAACAGGTATTGTATATAACGGAATAAATGATTGTATTATTAATCAGTCAAACAGAATAATTAATTTAAATGATAAGAAATGTACTATAAATCCTATTTTAATAATAGATGAAAATGATGTAGAAGCGAATCATTCAGCCCTTATAGGAAAATTTAGTGATAAAGAACTTTTTTACCTAATGAGTAGAGGTATAACAGAAGAAAAAGCTCTTAATTTACTTATTAAGGGATTTTTAAATGTGGATGTCAAAAATAAGAAAAAATTAGATCAAATTATAAATAAGTATTGGAGGTGATTTAAATGAATAGAGAAGATTTTATGCTTTTAAAACAAAATATTATTTATTTTGATAATGGAGCAACTTCTTTAAAACCAAAAGTATTAAGTGAAGCAATAACTGATTATTATAATAATTATAGTGCAAATGCTCATAGGGGTGATTATGATATCAGTTTAAAAGTTGATCAAAATTTTGAAAATACAAGAACTTTAGTTAAACAATTTATAAATGCAAGTAGTGATAGAGAAATAGTTTTTACAAGTGGAGCAACTGATTCATTAAATAAAATAATATTTGGTTTTTTTAAATATTATTTAAAAGAAAATGATGAAGTTATTATATCAAAATCAGAACATGCATCAAATGTGCTTCCTTGGTTTGAACTTGCTAATATGTTAAAACTTAAAATAAAATATGTTGATTTAGATGATGATTTAAGTATAAATATAGATAGTATTAAAAAAATTATTAATAATAATACTAAAGTAATAAGTTTAGCACTTATAACAAATGTTGTTGGTGATGTTAGACCTATGAAAGAAATTATTGAAATAGCACATAAAAATAATATTTTAGTGGTTGGTGATGCTAGTCAAAGCATTGCTCACACTAAAACGGATGTTAAAGATTTAGATATTGATTTTTTAGCTTTTTCTGCACATAAAATGTATGGTCCAACTGGAGTTGGAGTTTTATATGGTAAGGAATATCTTTTAAATGAAATGAAGCCAATAACATTTGGTGGAGGCATGAATGCTTCATTTAATAGTGATTTAGTTAGAGTTTATAGCGATATACCTTATTTATTTGAAGCTGGAACTCAAAATATAGCTGGTGTAATAGGATTTGGTGAAGTTATAAAATATATAAATAATATAGGTATTTTAAATATTGAAAAATATGAAAAAGATTTAAAGGATTATGCAATTAAAAGACTTCAAGAAGTTAAAGATATTATTATTATAAATAAAAATGTTTCAAGTCCTATTATTACTTTCAATGTTAAAGATATTTTTGCTCAAGATTTAGCCATATATTTAAATAAATATAACATATGTGTTAGAGCAGGTAATCATTGTACAAAAATGTTAAAAGAAGTAATTGGAATTAAAAATACTTGTCGTATATCTTTATCTTTTTATAATACAAAAGAAGAAATTGACAAATTAGTTGAAGTTTTAAAAAATCCAAAAATAAAAGAAGAAATTATATAAAATTTATATTTTTTATGTTATAATTATTTCAAGGTAGGTGTCTTATGGATTTAATTATTTTATTAATATTAATTGTTATTATAGCATTTTTCTTTAGAGATTATAAAAATGTTGTATATTTTTTAGGAATTGTGGAAATATTTTTTAGAATTTTACATTTTATTGGTGATCATTTAAAAATAGTTGAACTTAATAAATTTATAAATGATTATATTCCAACATCTTTATTTAGTATGTTAGGTAAATATGCTAATGGATTATTGTATGAAATACTTATGTGGCTTTTATTAGCATGTTTTATATCACTAGAGGTATATTTAGTTAAATATTTCTTTAAAAGAGGAAAATAAAAAATTTCTCTTTTTTTTTGATAAATAAAAAATTTCTCTTTTTTTGACATTATATTTACAAATTATAAAAAAAGTTGTATTATTATATTCGTAATATAACTTATAGTAGAAGGAGTGTTTGTATGTTCCCTAATTCTAATAAAAAAAATAAAGGTTTTACTTTAATAGAATTACTTGCAGTAATAGTAGTAATTGCGATTGTTGCATTGATAACCATTCCAACTATTGGAAATATAGTAGAAGGTTCTAGAAAAGAAGCAACTAAGGATAGTACATATGAATATGTAAAAGCTATAGAAAATAAAGTTGCTTTATCTAGTTTAGAAACAGATGGATATGAAGACAAGGAAGGATATGCATTTGATGAGATTAAAACAGATATAAAAGGAACTATACCAACAGGAGGAATATATAGTTTAAAAGATGGTCAAATTACAGAAGGACATTTTTGTATAAATGGCTATCTTGTTAATTATAAGGATTCAAAGGCAACAATAGATAGTAATAATAAATGTACTAGTGAATCATTAAAATTAGACGGAAGTTTAAAACTATCAAGTAATAGTGGGCATTATAC
>CAKPMH010000058.1 GCA_934167935.1 uncultured Bacilli bacterium | reverse complement strand
CCCATATGGGTGTTTTTGATAATAATCTGTACAATCATCACACACTAAACTACCATTTATATATATATCTGCTGTTCCATATCCATCTATTCCGTCCGCATTACTATTATCTAAATATCCATTTAAATTTAAATAGTAACTATTAATAGTTGCACTTAAAGATTTGGAAACAGAACTAGTCCCCATTGTTCCACTACAAGGAGAAGATGAGGTACAACTATTTATTGTATATCCTGTACTAGCTATTCCATAATAGTAGTATGTTGTTCCAGAAGTAACACTTACAGATACATTTGATGATGTAGAAGAATAACTAGATGCTCCATTTACTTTATAGTATATTTTACTTACCCCTGTTCCTTTAGTAATTGATAATGTAGGAGAAGTAAGATTAATAGTCTTAATTGTTCCGTTTCCAGCAGTATCTTCAACATATACTGTATAAGTTCCTGGAGAAGTTATTTGAAATGAATTTCCAGATATTTGTGTACCCCCACCATTTTGGAAATAGGATAAACTCTGACTACCAGATGCCCATTTTCTAATATGAATATCAGTAGCAGTAGTATTACTACTAGGTACTATTCTCCAATTAAGTCCATTTATATACAAAGTCCTTTTCTTTGTTGAATATCCAAACGCTGGAGCCCAGCCGATTATTGCATTTGAAAATGCTTCATTTACTCTAAATGTCTGATGAAAATAATGCCATTGTCCATCTTCTATCATATCTTCTTCATCTTCAATAGTTGTTGTACTATACATAGACCAATCGCTTTTATACAAAGTACTACTAACTATTTCAGAAATACCATTTAATTGACTACTTTTATAATAACCAGAAATCATAATTATATCATTAGCGTTTCCATTAAAAATGTTGCCAAAATGTCCTTGCCATCCAATCCATTGTGGATTATCTGATCCGGATGTTTCTAATTTCCATGTAATTGAATCAGAAACTGGTCCAGGCTCAGATGAAGATACATTAGTTATTGTAGTTTCATTGGTTGTACCATTTCCATTTGAATCATGAGTATTACCACCTGGAGAAAAATTTGAATATATATTATTTGTATCAGATGTAATAGTTATTGCTCCATCATTATGACCTAAAGTTAATGTTGGTGAGGTTTTGTCTATTTTTATTATAGTAGATGTTGTACTACAATTACCTGCATTATCACATATTTTATAATAAACAGTACTATTTCTCTCATCATACCATGTATCAGTATAACCTGATGCTGATGTATTTTCTATAGAAGTCCAATTAATATTATCTGTACTATATTGTAAACTACTGGCATTTATTCCTGATCCATCATCAGAATAATTAAGTGTTACATTTACATTTTGATTTGTCCAATTACCACCTGACGAATTGATTAATGATACAATTGGAGCTGTTTTATCTATCTCTACCCACTTGGCATTTAGTGTTATATCATCATAATATATACTTTGCATTCCAGAAACGAAATTTCCTTCACTATCTATTACCATTTTATCATCAGAATCATAATACCCTTTAAAAATATAATTTGTTTTAGTTGGTACAGTAATTTTATCGTTTATTTCGTATTTTTCTTTATATGAAGAATCTTTATAAAAACCATCATTATATATACCATAAATAGTTGTAGTACCAGCAGTTGTAGCACTATTATTATTCAATGTAATAATATAATTTTTACTGATCTCTAACTTAGCTATACGGCCTTCAACATCTTTCAACCAAACATATGAGAGTCCATTAACATAGACTAAATCAACATTATTTAAAGTTTTTTGATATACATTTCTATCATTTGTATTACAAGAGTTATCACTACAACCCATATAAGTCCAACTAGTTGGTTCAGTAGTACCATCACCACTAATTGCATAAGAATCAAAATTATACATTAAAGATTGTAAAGTTATATTAACATTATTACCACCATTACGCTCTAATGATATTAAACTCATAGAATTACCTTCTATCAATGTAGCATTAGTGCCATCAGCATGTAAATTAACTTTAAAAGATTTGTTCATCATAGTATCAGGATTAGTCATGTTACCATCTATCCATAAATATAAAGTATAATTTTGTTTTTCAACAGTAGTAATATTATTACTAAATAAAACTATATGCCTAGTATTATTTTCAGTACAATTAGTTATATTTTTAGTAATACTACCTGTTCCTAATTCCTCACTTCCATTATATAAAGCCCACTTAAATGAATCATCCATAAGTTCTTCTGGAACATCAGTTAAATCTAAATATAAATTAAAAGCAACTGGCTTTGATTCAACAACACCACTAATTTTAACAGTTATATCTTTAGATATTCCATCATTCTTATCGTCAGTAGGATATAAATCACCACCATTAATGTTAGAACCAGCATCATAATATATGTATACAGTATCAGCAACAACATCAAAAGATACATTAGTATTATCACTATTCCCACTTTCCCAACTAAAGAAAGCAAAGGATCCTAACATAGACAATATAAATACAATAAGTAAAATATAAAAATATTTTAAATAACTTATCCTCATTTATATCACCTCCATTAGGAGACGATAAAATAGTTTAGTATTCACTAAACTATTAGTATATCTATATATATCGGGATGTAGTGTAAAATCTATAACACTATAGATTTCTTGCCCCCCCCCCATTTTACTTTCAGTTAACAAAAATGATGAACATAAAATAATCTTATTAGATAAAATATATTTCATGTACATCACCTACTCTCTAATAAAATTATAACAATAAAGAGTGAAAAAAACAACACTATTCTTAAATAAAATGCAAAATTTTTCATTCTGAAATTAAAACTAAAAAAAGAAATTATTTTTTTATTTAATTATTCTTTCTAGTATCTACTAATATAATATCATCGCCAATTTTTATTATCTGACTCCAAGAAAGTTCTGTATCCTCCTTATAATTAGCAAGTAATCTCTTACCTATCCTTTTATCCAAAAGAAGTTTTGTAATATTTCCCTTACTATCTACTATAAGATCAGATATACTTCCAACTCTCTTACCAGAAGAAATATCTATTATTTCTTTAGTTTGCAATTCAGACATATGCATAATAATCACCAATAAATTTTATGAAACCATATTTTATATTATTAACTATTTAACATATTTTTTTATATTATTTATAGCATTTTTTTCAATCCTAGATATTTGAGCCTGACTAATACCTAATTCTTGTGCTATTTCCATTTGAGTTTTTCCTATTATAAACCTATTCTCTAATATTTGTCTATCTCTAGGCTTTAACTTATTCATAGCCTTCTCTATTGCTAATTTATGATCAAGATCATAATCCTGCTTTTTATTGCTTATTTGATCACACAAATATATAGTATCTCCACCATCATTATATATAGGCTCATACATAGAAACAGGCTCCCTTAAAGAATCTATCGCATTACTAATATCATATTCAGTTACCCCTAAAATCTCAGATATTTCCTTATTAGTAGGTTCCTTTCCATTTGAGTCCATTAATTCTTCCTTTAACTTTAAAGTTTTATATGCTATATCTTTCACACTCCTACTAATTCTTAAAGAAGAATTATCTCTCAAATATCTCTTTATCTCTCCCAAAATCATTGGAATAGCATAAGTAGATAACTTTACATCATAAGATGTATCAAAATTATCAATAGCCTTAATCAATCCTAAACAACCAACTTGAAATAAATCATCCATATTATCAGTCTTATTAGTAAACTGTTTCAAACAACTCAATACCAACTTTAAATTTCCTTGTATCAAATCATCTCTTGCAAATTGATCTCCCTCATTCATCTTTTTAAATAATTCTTTTGTTTCTTCATTAGATAATACCTTAATATTCGCAGTATTCACGCCACTTATATCTACCTTATGACGTGACATAAAAAATCTCCTTTCATACCTATATTGGTACAAAAAGAGAATTTATATTCACTAAAATTT
>CAKPMH010000057.1 GCA_934167935.1 uncultured Bacilli bacterium | reverse complement strand
ATTTTCTTTTTTTAATCTTTCATTTTCTTCTTCTATAGTTTCATTTTTCTTTGGTTTAAATTCTTTTTTCATAGTCGGACGACCTCGCTTTCGTTCAACTATATTATAACCGTTTTCACGATATTTTTTAAGCCAATTATTTAACATTCCTTTTGCTGCCAATCCTTCATCTATTGAAACTGATAAAATTGACTCATTATCAATCAGAATTCGATTTAAAATTCTTTCTTTTTCCTTAGAACTATAACTTTTATTTTCATTAGTTCTTAGAATATCAAATCCATGCTTATCAATTAATCTAACTAGATATTCAACTCCAGATTTATTAATACCATATTTTGATTTTATAGAAGGAAAAGACATGCCATTCTTTCTATCATAATATAAATTAATTCTTTCTTCATAACTTATTTTAGTCATACAAAAACCTCGTTTCTATTTTGTCCAAGAAACGGGGTTCATATCACTTTAATGGGTTAGGTCATCTTTTTATATTCATTTTCAATTGCTATTTTAAGAGCATTTATTTTATTTATATCTATTTTATTATTTAAATAATTTTCAATAAGCATTTGAGGTTTCATATACTGATTTTTTGGAGATTTATAACCAAGCTTATTTTCTAAATCTATATCATTCTCTAAAAAATAATTAGTTGTCATTATCCAACTATTAAATGACTTATGTACTGGCTTTTTTTCATCATCTTTATCATATATTATCATAACTTTTATGCCTAAAATATCTTCAAAAAATATTTTAAAATATGGTATTTTCCATTTTCCAATTGTATTTACAACACAATAATTATTATCACTACAACATATATCAAAAAATATACTTTCAGTTGGGCCTTCAACTAAAACTATT
The DNA here is from genome assembly GCA_934167935.1 of uncultured Bacilli bacterium. The sequence goes on along the minus strand of CAKPMH010000057.1, from coordinate 3,130 downwards.
TTATTTTCAAACAAAGCATTTACTCTATCTGTTTCCCACCAGGTTAAAATTGTTTTATATATATCATCTTTTAATAAATATTTTGTTTCGGTCAGTCCACTTTTTTGTAAAAATTCATTTACATTTTTAACATATTTTTTATATTTTATATCATTATACTGATATAAAATAGCATTTGAATTCTTTTTTTGAAGTCTAATAATCGATTTAAATGTATCTACTGATCTTTTGATTATAAAAGGTGAATGCGTTGCTATTATGTACAAAGAATTATTTATGTTATTATTAATCTTGTTTATGAGTTTTTTTTGTGCCGTACTATTAAGATAAGATTCTGGTTCATCATATAAAATAATAGTATATTGCTTACGTGGGAAATTTGTCAAAATTGAATTAATTATGTTAGATTGTACACCTGTTCCACATTTATTTAAATCTATAGGTCCTGATGAATTAGAATAGTCTAAGTATAAATTGCTTTTTATTAGTTGATTACCATTAATATCTGTTCCATCTATACTTACATTAAAATCATCAAAAAGAATAGAATCATTAATATTTAAAAACATATTTTTTGATTTTTCTTTTATTTGTTTAACATAATTATTATAGTCTTTATTTAATTTTACCATTGATTTTTTTAGTTTATCATCATCTGAAATCAAATCAATAATAACACTAGAAAGTTGATTTTTTGCTTTTGACAAATCTTGCTGATCATCAAAATTAACAATCGTAGGAATATAGAAACATTGTCCCAATATTTTTTTATTTCTTATAAACGATGTATAATCTTTATTATTAAATAATATTTTTTTATCTTTTTGAATAAAAGTTGATTCTTCTAATAATTCTAAATTATGTTTTGAATTAAGTTCTTTTATTTCTTCTTGGGTAAATTCATATGTAATTTCCAAATTAGCATTGTCTTTTCCATTAAAGAAATTATCAATAGCTTTTAATGTTCTAGTTTTACCTACGTTATTATCAGAAACAATATACATTAAACTATTTTGAATGAAAACTTCAATATCTGTTAATCCACTATAATCTTTTATTTTAACTTTTTTTAATTGCATACTTTAATCCCCCCAATTATAATTTTGTAAAAACACATCATGAATAGAATAAGATTCACAAGATTCATCATTTTTACCAGATTTATTATTTAAACTTCGAACATGATCGATAATACTTTGTTCTATATATGAATAATCATAACAATTTTCTACATTGACATTAATATTTTTAAATTCAATTTTATATAATAAATAATTGTCTATTTCATCATCAATTCTGTTTTCTATTACCTGATTTAATTCGTCAACAATTACATCCTGCATCTCAGACAAATTTTTAACAACATATTCATCATCTACCATTTCATATTCAATCTGTTCTTCATTTGATTGAACAATATCATCAATATTAGTACAAATATCCTCATAAATACTATCTTCTATTTTTGATTCAATTATAGGTGTAAATTCCGAATAAATATTATTTAAAAATTCATTCATATCTTCATTAGAGTCGCTTATAAGATCATCAAGATACTCAATAAAATTTTTAATATAATAATTATCTGAATCGTTTAATAATTCTTTAATGTAATTAACATCTAAAACATATTTTTTTAACTCATAAAATTCCACAAGTTTATTAGATGATAATATTCTTAAAATTATTGAACTTTGGCTAGAATTATAATTATTTAAAACATTTAAAAAATAATCTTTAACATTAGTATTACACCAATTATATTTTTCAATTAAATAAAGTAATTTATTATCAAATTCATTGTTAAATGATTTCAAATTTAATATATCAATATCAATATTTTGAAGTAAAGAAGTATTTAAATTTACTAAATTAATAAATTGTTCAATATAAATACATTCTTCAGCCATTTTTTCAAGCTCTACTAAATTATCCTTTAAATTATTCATAATATAATCATTTACTGATGGATTAATAGTATTCATTACATAATTTTGATCTATTATTTTTTGTGTTATTATATTGTCAGATAACCTTTCAGTTATATTATTAAAATTATTTTTTTCTGCATCAAAACCTCTTTTTTTTATAATGTTTTCATAACACTCTTTTAATACATTCCTTGAAACATTAGTTGTATTTATTGAATACATCGAATGTAAGTATGAAATTTCCTCATTAGTTAATTGTAAAAATTGTTTATGCCATACTTGTCTTGGATTTTTTAAATTTTCCATTATATAGTCAAAATACTTATCAAAAGTAATATTATCTTTTTTATAATTTAAAACACAATATTCAATAATTCGTGTATTGTAATTATTATTAGTAATAATTGCTTCATAACGCGGTTCCCAAAAATAATCTTTCTTTAATTCTTCATAAAAACTGACAGGAACCTTATTAAAATAGTGCAAATTAAATAAAATTTCAGCCTTTTCTAAAAGTGTAATATTATCCATATCTATCATATAATTATTATTATCTAACAAATCTAGTATTCTTGAAAATTTTTCATTCTTTATTTTTACATCACTTAGAACATTTAATCTTGAATTAAGAATCAAATACTTTTTAGGATTACCTTTAGCATATTCTATAATTGAAATTATTTCATTAATTTCATCGTTATTCTTCTCTAAATAACTTTGTCCTAAAAAATCGTCCAATATTATTATTTCATAATCATCTTTATTAAAAGATTGTATAAGTTCTTTGTAATTCGAGCCAAGAATTGTTTTTAATTTTAAAGCTGGATTACATGCTATCATTTTTGCTACCAACATATTAGAGTTAATTGTTTTCCCCACTCCTGGAGAGCCGCTTATTATCAACAATCTATCATTATTTAATTTCTCGTAGCATTCCTTAAAAATTCCTGTCTCCACAAAATAATCCATATTTGTTGTAATATGTTTTAATAGATTTGAAATTTCAAAATCAATATATTTTTGCTCAAACATTTCAATGATTTTATATGAAGTAAGCCACAATTTAGAGTTTTTCTTCAAAATAGCTATATTTTTGTCATCATCCAAAAACTGTTCTATTTCATTATAACTAATTATCTGTTCTGATGAAGTAATATATTTATCAAACATTTCAATTATAGCATTCTCATTTGCAGGTG
>CAKPMH010000056.1 GCA_934167935.1 uncultured Bacilli bacterium | reverse complement strand
TCTACTTCAATATTTTTTATATTTTTACCTATTATTTTATAATTTTTAGATACACTTCCTATGTAGTTTCCAATTCCTTTTATTGTTACAGTTGCTTCTCCTACATTTATATTATTCTTATAACTTAAACTATAATCTTTATCTTGCTCCAATATCTTATTACCTATTTTAATTGTTAATTTAGGTTTTATCTCTTCACCTTTATATTCCTGATCAATAATATTAGATATTTCTACATTTTTTATATCTTTTTCAACTATTTTAAATGTCTTAGATATACTTCCTGTATAATTTCCAATTCCTTTTATTATTACAGTGGCTTCTCCTATGTTTACATTATTTTTATAACTTAAACTATAATCTTTATCTTGCTCTAATATTTTATTATCTAACTTTATTTCTAATTTAGGTTCTATTATACTACCTGTATATTCTTGAGCTAAAATATTACCTATATCTACTTTTGAAATATCCAGTTTATTTATTCTAAATGTTTTAGTTACGCTTTCCTTATAGTTTCCGATTCCCTGAATTATTATAGTTGCTTCTCCTACATTTATATTATTTTTGTAACTTAAATTATAGTCTTTATCTTTAACTAATTCTTTATTACCTAACTTAACAATAGGTGTTGGTGTTATCATAGATGATGTATATGTTTGATCGTTTATACCTGAAACTTCAGCTTTATCTATACTTTTACTTACTATTTTAAAATTTTTAGATAAACTTTCTGAATAATTTCCAATTCCCTCAATTATTATAGTAGCTTCTCCTACATTTGTATTATTTTTGTAACTTAAACTATAATCTTTATTTTGTTCTAATACTTCATTACCTAGTCTTATTAAAGGAGTTGGGGTTATCATAGATGATGTATATGTTTGATCTATTATTTCTTCTACTTCTACATTTTTTATACTTTTACCTATTATTTTAAATTTTTTGGTTAAATTACCAGAATAAATACCTATCCCTTTGATAATTATGGTTGCTTCTCCTACATCTATATTATTTTTGTAGCTTAAACTATAATCGCTTCCATTTGTTAATGTTTTACCATCTAGTGTAACTGTTATGGATGGCTTTATCTCACCCGCCGTATACGTTTGATCTGCTATATTTGATATAACAGCATTAGATATATCAATTGGCACTATTTTAAATTTTTTATCTATAGTTCCAGTATAATTTCCAATTCCCTCAATTATTATAGTTGCTTCTCCTATATTTATATTGTTTTTATAACTTAAGCTATAATCACTTCCATTTGTTAATGTCTTACCATTTAATGTTATTGTTACAGGTGGCTTTATCTCACCCGCCGTATACGTTTGATCTGCTATGTTCGATATCTCAGTTTCTGATATACTTTTACCTATTATTTTAAAAGTTTTAGTTACACTTCCTGTGTAATTTCCAATTCCCTGGATTGTTATAGTAGCATTTCCTACATTTATATTATTTTTGTAACTTAAACTATAATCGCTTCCATTTGTTAATGTTTTACCATCTAATGTAACTGTTATAGATGGTTTTATCTCACCTGTTGTATACGTTTGATTGGCAACATTTGATATACTTGCTCCATTTATACTTTTACTTGTTATTCTAAAAGTTTTAGTTACGCCTCCTGTATAATTTCCTGTTCCTTGAATTACTATAGTAGCTTCTCCTACATTTATATTATTTTTGTAACTTAAACTATAATCACTTCCATTTGTTAATGTCTTACCATCTAGTGTAACTGTTATAGATGGCTTTATCTCACCCTTTGTATACGTTTGATCACCAACATTTGATATACTAGCTCCATTTATACTTTTACTTGTTATTCTAAAAGTTTTAGATACAGTTCCTGTATAATTTCCTGTTCCTTGAATTACTATAGTAGCTTCTCCTACATTTATATTATTTTTGTAACTTAAACTATAATCACTTCCATTTGTTAATGTCTTACCATCTAGTATAACTGTTATAGATGGCTTTATCTCACCTGCTGTATACGTTTGATCTGCTATATTTGATATTGTAATATTTGCAATATTTTTTTTACTTATTGTACAACTTACCAATTTTGTATCTTTTCTAGTTCCATCATTCCACTGATATCCCATATTAGGTGTTAAATATACATTATATGTTCCTTGATTTGTTGCACTATTATTACCACTTATAGAATAACCACTATTTGAAGGGACAAGTGTTTGTGTACTTCCATTATAAACCTTATTACATGTAGGTACATCAACCCCATTTACACTAAAATCAATAGATGAACTAATTATTTTTTCTTTTATTACTTCCATTCCATATGTATTTGGATGAATATAATAAGGATTATCATAAACCATATATGCTAAACTAGTAGAACCATTTAATACGGTTTCACCTAAATCAATATATTCAATTCCATTTACAGCTGATATGTTTCTAATATATGAGCTAACATAATCATATCCACCTCTTGTATTATTACCATAGTTAAATGGTACTAATGTTATTATTTTTGTATTTGGATACATTTTCTTTAATTTTATTAATAACTGGTTATATGCTCCAGCAAAGTTTTGATCAGAAGTCATATTTGTAGCACTTCCATCACCTATATTAACTCGACCACCATCATTACCTACTAAATTAATTAAATCATTCATTCCACCAAATACAAATATAAAATCTGGGATCCCATTTTCAGACAATTTTTTAAGTCTATTTTCATTATTAAAACTTGGTATAGATATTCCATTATAAGGATTTGTATTACTAATATTTGTAACCAATGATCCTCCATATGAGGCATTTGATCCTAATCTAAAACCTTTAGTATTAATAAATCTCATCCACCACGTTTCATTTACTCCATTAGCAAATGTTCTTTCTGGTACAGTTATTGTACTTGATCCAACTGGGCCATAATACCATGAGCCATTATCAGTATAAGAGTATCCTTCATATGTTGATATTGAATCACCTAATACAGATACAACAACATTACTACTAGAAATAAGTGTATTTTTCTTATCCACTGTCACAGAAATCTTTCTACTACCAAAAAGAATAAAACCAAATACTATTAATATTAAAAGATAAACTAAATATCTTTTTTTTAATTTCATACAAATCACCTACTATTAAATATCTATTACTTGTTAAATAACATTAAAAGACAAATATATTAGCATCCATAAAATTAGAGTACACTAAATTATATTTGCCTTAATATTATTATTTGTTGCTAGGAGCTATTCCAACCGTTACAAGGCCATTTTTACAACTACTTGTATTACCAGCACGATCATAATATGAAGCAGTTACTCTAACTGGATCACCAGCATATGGCCATATCCAATGAATTGCTCCATTTGAATCAGGAGTCATAGTAGTATTAACAAATTTTGGATTATTTTTTGAATCCCAACCACTTATTCTTGGCAAAAATCTACTTTCTGATTCTATTTCTGAAGAATTAATACATCCACTTTCATCATTAGGTTCATAACAAGCTGCATTAAAGGTATTTAATAAGTTATTATAATTAGTATTAATACTTGCAGAACATTGTATATATGGAGGGTTTTTATCAATATAAACATTTACTTGTTTAGAACATGCTGTTGTATGACCAACATTATCTCTAATCTCAATTGATGGGGTTGCTGTTTTTGTAGTATCTGAATAAGTTTTTGAATATGAACCTTTACTACATCCACTTCCAGAATCATTGCATCCTACTGATATTGTTCTATTTCCATTTGTCCATGATGTACTTTCTCCACTCCAACTTCCACATGTTGGAGCATCTTTATCTGTATAAACATTTACATTCTTAGAGCAAACAGCAGTATTTCCAGCATTATCACTTATTGTAAATGATGGGGTTGCTGTTTGTGTAGTACCAGTATAAGTTACAGAATATGATCCTTGTCTACATCCACTTCCACCTGAATCATTGCATCCTACTGATATTGTTCTATTTCCACTTGTCCATGATGTACTTTCTCCACTCCAGCTTCCACATGTTGGAACTGTCTTATCTATATGAATTTCAGTCGAAGCAT
>CAKPMH010000055.1 GCA_934167935.1 uncultured Bacilli bacterium | reverse complement strand
TTTTTATGGTATTTTCAAGGGATTAAATAAAACTAAAAGTGTTGAAATAAAAGGGTTTTTAGGGTGTTACTATAATAAGATACAAAATAGCATACATGATTATTTGGAAATAATTCTTTTAATTCTGCATAAAGTTGTCCAGCTAAAGTTTTATTATGAGCTAAAACTAAAGTTGGTTTATTAACTTTTTCAATTACGTTAGCAATGGTAAAAGTCTTACCAGTACCAGTAGCTCCTAATAAAACTTGATATTTTTCACCATTTTCTATTCCTTTGACTAACTTATCTATTGCCTGTGGTTGGTCTCCACTTGGTTTATATTTTGACTCTAATTTAAACATATTTTCTCCTTATTATGACTAATATCAACCACAAAATTCATGTCTAACTATTAAAAATGTGTATCATAACCTATTTTATAACATTAAAAATGTGTTTTTGTATAGATACAAATTTTAACACCAATACTAAATAAAACTAGATAATTTTCAATAATCTTTTTATAACTAAAAAATTTTCTGGATATTCCTTTAGACAATGGTTATCTTTATCAATGATAAATGGTGGTATAAATACTATGTTCCATCCATTATTTATATATTCTTCTAATTCTTTTTCATAATTGATACAACTAGTTGTAATAGTTTTTTCCTGCATTGATTCAATTTTATGGAAACCGCAGCACCTAACTAATACATCTCTTATATCATCATTAGTCCAATCTATTATTTTTTGAATTTCGTTTTTTGGTTTTTCAGTATATATACATAAATCTTCAAAAAATCTATAAAAGCATGCTTGAGCATTAATTATACCTAAAGTTAATTGGACTATATTTTTTTCTCTCGTTACATTTATTCCATTAATTGACTCTAAATAGGCCGGTTGACTTATATAATTTAAAAACATCTTAAATTGTCCCGATGTTATATAACCATTTTTTTTGATTTTTGTAGACATTTTTAAATATTTGTTTGAATTTTCATGATTATCTAATATATTTTTATTATTATCTATAGAATTTTTAATATTATTATAGTTGAATGATAAATCCCTACTTTTATGCCCATCTCTTCCAGCATTATATAGATATCCATTAGGCGTTATATACCATGTATCTGCTTGATATATATTATCTACCTTATTTGGTTTATAATAAATTGTATTGTATTTTTTTAATTCATCTATTGCAACAATAATTTTTTTATTAAGTAAAGTGTAATATTGTTTATTATTTGGTAATAAATCTATATATAAGATGGATAATCTTTTAATTAAGTATAAATAATTTTCTATTGCACTATAAGAAAAATTTATTTTCCTATATTCTTCTAATATGCAATAAATTTCTTCTCCTATACTTTCAAATTCACTATAAACCGAACTGGTATTTTCGTAATCAATATATATATTATTACTAAACCATTCATCAATATTAAAATTTTTAAAAATAGTAATTAGAAATTCACTACTTTTAAATAAATCTGCATATTTTTCTATAAATGAAAATGGTATTTCATAATCAAATAATTTTTTTTTTCCTTTATCTTCAATATCTACTAGTGGTAGATAATAATTCAATCTATTCTCTAATTCTTTATAATATTTAATCATATAATCATTCCTTTATCATCAAATCTTAAATTACGTTGAAAAAGTTTCTTTTTATTGATTAATAATATATCACATATTATTGTGATTTTCAATTCTTAACAAAACGAATAAATACGAATTTTGGCAACTAATTTACATTTTATTTTATATTTTCATTTTATCTTTTTATTTTTTTTAAGCGATTAAATAAAACTAAAATACACAAAAATAAAGAAGATTTATATGTATTTCTATAAAAAAATAATATAGAAAATAATTTCTGTAATTTTTCATAAAGTTGTTTTGTAAGTATCTTGTTATGTGCTAAAAAGATGTTTGATTTATTTACTTCTTCAATTATATTAGTAATAGTAAAATTCTTACCAGTACAATCAGATCCTAGTAAAAATTGATATTTTTCACCATTTTATATTTTTTAACTAAATTATCTATTGACTATGGTTGGTCTTCACTTGATTTTTATTTTAACTCTAATTTAAAAATATTTTATTTCTTTTAATCATTTGTATTTTATCATTTTATATACAATAAAACAAGGTATTCACCAAAATACCTTATTCTTATTATATCAACTTTTTAATTAAACTATTTATTCTTTCTTAATAATTTTATTTGATTTAAACCATTATCACCTTGAAGATTATGTTCTTTATATAATTCTAATTGATGATTATATCCATCATTGCTTATTAAGTATTCCTTTATTTCTTTTATAAATTTATCATCTCTTAATCTTTCACATGAATATTGTATATTTTCATCTTCATATAATGATAACAAGTATAATCCTGTTACTCTTTCAAAGTAACTATATCTTGAGAATTTAAAATATTTATTATTAAATACACACATATTTCCTTTTATAGCATTCATTATTATATCGTGATAATATTTTTTTAATATTTCATTTTCACTTGATGAATATTCATATATAAAATGTTCTAGTGCAATCGCTCCATTATTTAATATAGTCCAATCTACTAATGGATTAGAAATAACCTTTAAATTATAAATTAACAATTCTTCTTTTTTAGAAAGCATAATAAACAATGGTTCAGACGAGGTACCAATACGGATATTTGGATCTTTAATCAAATTTTCTTTTACCATATCAATATATATTTTATATAAATTATCTGAATCTATTCTAATAATATATTTTAATAATGATTCGTCATAAATATGTTCCTTATTCCATAATTTTAAAATTTTATTTTCTATTTCTTCAAATGAATTAATATTATATTTTTGAGCAAATGTTATTAAATTTTCTAAATAATTTATAATTTTATAGTTTAAATTATTATCATCTATTAAATTAGATATACGTTTTAAAATTTTTTCTTTATCCATATATTTAAAATTATTATTTATTAATATTTTTTCTTTTACAAATTGAATACTTTCATTATCTTCTAATACCCAATTTAATAAAATTAGTAAATAATTCATTTCACAAATCAAGTTATAATATTCTTCTATAATAATTGTTAATGTCATATTTTCCACCTGCATATTAATAATAGTTAACAAAATAGTATACTTTCTCATTATTATGGTTCATAAAACTATTTTTATTATTTGCCTTTTCTAGTAAATTATTTTAACACTTATTTAATATTAAAACAATAAAGCATTATTTATTTTTTATAAAGTAGATTAATTTTAAAAGTAAAATAAAAAACTAGATTATCTAGTTTTTTTTGATATTTCTTCTTGTCTATTTAAATAATCTTCACGGGCTTTTTGAATTCCATCTCTATAACCTTCAAGATATTTTTGTGGTCCTACTGGATTTAAATTTTTTAAATTTTCTTTTTTATTTTCTAATTTATTTGCTATTTCCATACCATCTTCAAAACCAATTTTATATAACTTATCAAATTCTTTTTCTGGAAAAACAACTTTATATAACTTACCATCTTTATAAATTTTGCCATTTTTTTGATTTTCTTTCATATTTAAACCTCCTATTAATATTTTATCACAAAAAAGAAGATTATATCTTCTTTTTATAATTCTTTACATTTTTTTACATTACTTATCTATTTTTATAGTAAATTCATAACTATTTGGAAAATCTAATTCATCCATATCAATTTTATAACCTGATGCCTCAATTTCATTAATACATTGTCTAATTTTATTTATCATTACATTAAGCGATGGTCTCTCTGCTGAATTTAAATTATTATTAGGCATTAATGGTGTTAATTCTTTTTCTTCAGGTAATGGGTAATTAGGCATTGGTGAAAATGAATTATAATTTGATGAATTGAATGATGAATTTATTGTTTCATTTTGTGTTGGTGCACTAAATGGATTCATTGGTTCTGGTCCTGATACTTCATTTTGTACTGGTGTGCTAAATGGATTCATTGGTTCTGGTCCTGATACTTCATTTTGTACTGGTGTACTAAATGGATTCATTGGTTCTGGTCCTGATACTTCATTTTGTACTGGTGTACTAAATGGGTTTATTGGCTCAGGTCCTGTTGCTCCATTTTGTACTGGTGCACTAAATGGGTTTATTGGTTCTGGCACTGGTGTTTCTTTTTGCATTGGTGCAC
>CAKPMH010000054.1 GCA_934167935.1 uncultured Bacilli bacterium | reverse complement strand
CCTCCTGGCCGGGTGGGCTTTTTTATTGTATCAAAAAACCACACCTTTGTGGTGCGGTTGAAATTTCAATTTAGGAAGGTGACTTATTCAAAGTCATCTTTTTCTTTTGATCTTTGATGTTTTTATCAAATATTTTTAAAAACTTGTTTATAATCAAGTAAAGCATAAGCTTGAATATGGATCTGTTTAATGGTATTTACTATAAATACTATTTTTTTGTATGACTTCTAAGTTTTACATATATAAAAATTAATAGATGAATATTACAAGAGACATGGAAAAATTAAAGGTTTTGTGATAAACTAGGTATAGTAGTATATATGTTTAAGTATTATAACTCAAAAAATATCATAAGGAGATAAGTATGCCAGAAAGCAGATTAATTGTTCTCCCAATATATTTGGGATTAAAAATAAATGAAATATTAAAAACTAAAATTCAATTTACTCCAAGGAAAAATAAGTTAGGATTATTATCCTGCGAATTTACTGAGGAAGAATTATCATTAATAGATAGATTATCGTTTGAAAATCCGGTAAGAGATTCTTTGAATGGAATAGAGTTACTTCCAAACCTAAAATCTTTAACAATAAAATCAGATGGAATGTCTTATTATAGCCAAGATAAATATATAGCTTCGATTTCTGATAGAGATATTACTCCTATTTTTAGATGTGTTAATCTTGAAAATTTAGAAATTGAAAATCAAGCAAAGATTTCTTATATTGATGTTTCAAAAATGTCACATTTACACTCTTTATCATTAAAAAGAAATTACGGATTAGAAGAATTAGATGGATTAGAAAATACTGATAATTTATGGAAATTAGAATGCTATGGAAACGAATCATTAGTTCAAATTAATAATTTAAGAGATATTATTATGAAAAATCAGTATTTAACAGATATAAGTTTAGATGTTTTACTTTTTCCAGATGCTGTAGGATATAAAGAAAATACAGATATAATGGATGATATTGTTCAAAGATTTAATGAAATGAACTTTACATGGAGAGAAATTTTGTCTAGTGGTAAAAGCATAAAAATAAATAATTATCAAATGCTACAAATGCATAAAAAGGCTTGTGAAGCATTAAGAGAGTATGTACCTCAAAACTGCGAATCAAAAACTATAGTGCTTGGAATTGAGCAATATTTATCAGAAAATATAAGATATGATTATCAGGCTATTAAAAACAAAAGTCATACTCATTCAACTAAAAATTCTAACGATCAATTACCTAGTATTGTATCGGGACCAATTGGTGGTGCTAATGGTGCATATAATGCTTTTATTTATAATACTTGTGTATGTGAAGGATATACAAGGGCAATGCAATATTTGTTAAAATTAAAAGGTATAAAATCGCATAATGTTCATTGCATATCAGGAGAAGATAAACTACATATGTCAACAGATAAAGGTGATGATATGTATAAAAGATATGATTTACCAGATGATGGGTATCATAGTATTATTTCTATTGATGATATGAATTATTTGTATGATGATCCTTGTTGGAATGCTGGAAGGTATCAAATAGGAGACAAATCTATGCCTTGGGTATTACTTACAAAAAAAGAAATTTCTAAAGATCATACATTATCATTTGGCGAAAAAAATATAGATAATGAATCTTTTAAAACATCTAGAGATGCAGTTCAAATAGCAAAGCAAAGAATAAAAAATTATAGAGATAAAATTGCAAAAAGAACTAGATTAAGTGGAATAGTTTATCAATTTGCAGACATGGCTGGAATTGATGATAAAAAGATGTGTGATGATTTAATTTCAAAATTATCTAAGTTAGATATAAATGATTCCATTGACACAATATTAGTTTCTCTAAATAATTTATTAAATAAGGGCGTATTAACGGAAGAACAAATCCTTTCTAACATAGATTCAATACTTGCATTAAATAAAGAAGTATATAGAACATCAGATGATTTGATAAAACGATTATAATGGATTAAAAGTATGAATATGGAATATCCGCAAATGCCTTTAACAGAGAATCATAAACTTGTTTTAGAAGCTTTTGATAAATTTAATGAATTAATTGACATAAAATTTGATAGCTTTTATACTGGTGGATTAATGGGATATTTGGCTATAAATCATGAACTTGAACGATATCACGGAGATTTAGATTTATATATAAATGAAGAACAATTACTTGCATTGTATTCATTAGTACAGCAAAGTGAAGACTTTGAGTTTGTAAGTAATATGGATCATAAAGAACAAAATGGACACGAGTTTAAAATAAATTATAAAGGAACTCCAATGAGTATATGGTTATTCTTGTTTAGTCGTTTACCTAATAAAGAGATGGTTTTAAAAGAGTATTTTTATCCAGAACAAAATTAAAATAATAGATTATTTGTAAATGAAAATCATCTTACTAGTGATTATGCTTCAATGTTATTTTCAACTAAGCCAAAAGAACATAACAAAGCATTTTATAAAACACAATCATTAGAAGGTATTTATCATTTAAAAAGAAATTTAAGACCTAAAGATATATATGATGCCAAAGTAATTAAAGAATATGTTGATATGGAAGTAGTTAAGAGATTAGATACAGAAAGACAATTAAATTATAATGTCACTAATATACCTGCAAGTGGCTCTATTGTTGAACAATTAGATTCAATAATAAGAAACCAAGATATAAGCCAAGAAGTTAGTCATCAAAGATTATGATAATAGATAAAAAAAGAAAAGTATAATTTGAGCAAATATTTAAATGGAATAAATTAAATTTAGTTATGATGTAGGAAGGAATTTTTTATGAAGAAGATAATTAATATGGAGTATAAAAACACTTCCAAAATATAAGATCAAATAAATAATAAAATAAAGAAAAATATAGCTATGATTAATTTCATAGCTTTTAATATAAAAAATAAAACTTATATAGTTGTGAAAATATTAGCATCAATAGAACTTTAACTTTTCTTATATCCGAAAAAAAATACTTTTAATATTGATTAAATAGATAAAATAAATATATGGATTTTATTGAAAAATCAAGCCAGCTGTCTTAAAAATATAATGTTAATATGATATAATATGTTTATAAATTTATTCAGGGGATGATATTATGCTTAAAGAGGTAAAAATTGAATTAACTAATAAGTGCTCTAGAAATTGTAAACATTGTTCTAGTAATTCAACAGGAAGTATTGATAATTTAAAAGTTTTAGATTTTGATGATGTATCTAGAGTAATTAAGGAAGCAAAATTAATGGGTGTTGAAGCTATAGTTTTTACTGGAGGAGAACCTTTAATGTATGATAGACTTCCTGAACTTGTAGAATTAACTTCAAAATTAGGATTGAAATCAACTATTTATACTTTTGCATATAGAACTGATGAAACTTTAAATAAATATAGACAATTAATTAATTTGGGATTAAATAAAATAGTTTATTCGCTTGCTGATTCATTATCTGATGAAGAAGATATTTCAGTTTATGATAAGTCTGAATTTTTTAATAAAGTATTTGAAAATAATACTGCAAGATTAGGATTTCATTATACTATTTCAAGAGATTCTTTTTCTAGATTAGAACAGGTAGTAAATGAAACTATTAAAACATTTAAAAATATGACTTATTTTGATAGAGTTAGTTTATTAAGATTTGTTCCACATGGTAAAGGAACAACTGATATGGACTTATCAAAAGATGAATTATTAGCAATTAAAAAACTTTATTTAAAATCAAATGACAAAGATAAAATTAGATTAGGTACTCCTTGGAATATACTTGGTATTGAAAATACACCATGTATTATAGCAGATGAAATAATGATTATTGGTTTTGATGGAATAGCATATCCATGTGATTCCATCAAATATTTTACTAAATTAGGTGCTAGTGGAAATATAAAAAAGAACTCTTTAATTGAGATGTATAATTCAGAGTATTTTAGTAATATTAGAAAATTTAATACTGATAACTCTTGTTCTACTTGTGAACAATACTCTATATGTAAAAGTGGTTGCATAGGACAAAAAATAATTGCTAATTATACTGAAAGTGAGGATAAAGTTTTAACTTTAAAAGAATGTATTAATCGAAGAGATCCAAAGTGTATGAGGTAGATATATGAGAAAAAGACAAGAAGTATATGATTTATATTGGTATTTTGCTTGTGAAAGACAAAATATATTTTGGAAAAAAATAAATGGAGAA
>CAKPMH010000053.1 GCA_934167935.1 uncultured Bacilli bacterium | reverse complement strand
GAAAGTATCTAACTTTATCAGAAATTAAAAAAATTTTAAATTTCTAGAAAATATATTTTAATATAAACAGACAAAAAAACGTGTTGGCCCTTATATTAAAGGTTAGCGCGTTTTTACTGTCAAACTCAAGATACAAAGCAAAAAAATGTAATCATTTAAACTGAACTTTTACCTGAACCAGATACACCAGTTATACATATAAATTTAACAAAAGGAAATTTAACATTTATATTTTTTAAATTATTTTCTTTTGCTCCTTTTATTTCCAAATATAAACCATTACCTTTTCTTCTAGATTTTGGAAGTTCTATTTTTCTTTTACCAAATAAATATAAACCAGTTATACTATTTTCACATTTCATAACTTCATTAGGTGTACCTTGTGCTACTGTATTGCCACCATGAATTCCTGCTCCAGGTCCAATATCAACTAAATAATCAGATGTAAGCATTATATCAGTATCATGTTCTACAACTATCAATGTATTACCTAAATCTCTCATTTCTAGCATACTATTTATTAATCTTTGATTATCTCTTTGTTGTAAACCAATTGCTGGCCAATCTTTGTTTAAATAAGTAACTTTCATAAAAGGTCTTTTTATTTCGTTGTCATCAATCTCTATACCAGTTTCTTCTAAAATTTCACGTTTTAAGCATTCTTCAAAAGTTTCATTTTCCTCTAAATGACCACCTGGAAATTGATATATATTATTCTCGTTTCCTATAATTATGTTTTTATTATTAATTATTAGTGCTTTAGTTCTTATAACAACTTCTGTTATATCTTCATTCTTTAAATAATCATAATTATATATTGTTTCTTTCATATAGTTACACTTATTTCTTTAATCTTTATAATACATTTGATTTTTACTTGTTGGTTTATCTGGTAGTGTCATTTTTATTAATCCATTTTCTAGTGCTGGACTTAAATAATTATCCCTAAATGAATCTTTTGATTTTAATCCTAACTTATCCATTATTGCAAACGCACTCATTGGAATATTATAATCCATTACTTCAAGTAATTTAGTTACATATCCGCTTATATGTGTTATTTCTTTTTCAGTACTATCTAATAAATTATCTAATTCTTTATCAATCATATTTAACATAAATTCTATAAATTCATTTGAATTACCAGTATTATTGCAATTATTGATTACTTTATAATATTCTTCTTGATATTTTTTAATTTGAGATTCTATAGGTACATATTCAAATATTTCTTTCCATTTAGATAAAATTATATTTTGCCATAACCTAGCAGTTCTTCCATTTCCATCACTAAATGGATGAATAAATACAAATTCATAATGAAATACAGATGATAATATTAATGGATGTATTTTATCTTTTGATTCCTTCATCCAATTAAATAAATCATTCATTAATGGTTCTACAAATTCAGGTTTAGGAGCAATAAAAATACAATTATCATTTTCATCAAAAACTCCTTCTTCACCCTTTCTAAAAGTTCCAGATTCTTCAACAGTTAAAAAAGTCATGACTCCATGTGTTTTTAATAAATCTTTAATACTATAGGGATTAGTATCTTTAATCATTTCATATGCCTTATAAGCATTTTTTACTTCTTGTATTTCTTTTTGATCACCAAGTACTAATTTACCATTAATAACATCTTTAACTTGATTAAATGATAAAGAATTTGCTTCAATAGCTAAAGAAGAATGAATAGAATGTATACGATTATTTCTTCTTAATACTGGCATTTTATTTAGGTTACTAAAATTATCTAGTTTTCCAACTTTTTCCATTATGCTTCCAACAAGTTCTAACATTTTATTTGTTATAGTAAATGGTGGAATATATTTATCCATTAAAATCACCTCTTAATTTTCTAATAATATTATACCACAAGTAAAAGATAATATCAATCATCTTGCATATATCTTACGTGTTTTCTTACACTATAATTTAATAATTTTGTTACTTTTAAATTATTTTTGTTAATATTTAATTATAAGAGCAAGAAAAAATGAAAAATAAATTTTTCATTTTTCTTGTTGGTAATACCTGCAAATCTAGATTTTGTTCTTCCTGTGGTTACAAATATAAACTTGAACGTGTTGAAAATATTTTATCAACTGCTTACAATTGTAAACATAGACAAATTGTTTTTACTTATGCTAAAGAACTTTGGCCATATTTTTTGTTAATTTTGACAATTTAATTAATATTTATTTTGATGTTGTTAATAAAACTATATGTTCTATTTTGAATGAACATTTTAAAAAAGTTGATGAAAAATTAAAAAGATATAAATCTAAAACTAAATTTACACCTGGATTTTTTGCTTTCTTACATACTTTTGGTCGTGATTTAAAATGGAATCTACACATTCATAACATGATAAAATGATTAGGTTGATTTCAATAGGGAAAAAGAATTTTAGAAAACAACTCTTAAAATATGAGCGTTCAATTCAATTATTTTTTTAAATACAATCCTTATGATTGTCCAAAGTGTGGCAATCATAAGGAAAAAGTTTGTTATATAGATGGAGGCTAATTATGATTGATTTTAATTCTTTTCCATTTAATTTAAGTGGAGAAACAGTTAGTTACATATGTCAAAAATGTAATTATAAATTTGAAGCTCCTATTGAAGCTGTTTTACAATTTGAACAAGAAGACGAATGGAATGGTTTGCCTATTTCAACACCACCATATATTATTTGTTCTAAATGTAAATTTGATAAATGTGTTCCTATTGATTATAAATCTTCTCGTGGATTTCACCACAAATATAATGACAAAAATTAACTAAATATTTATAAAAAGCAAGTTTTTTTAACTTGCATTTTTGTCGTGGGTTATTTTTGATACTTCACGGATGACTTTCCTATTATATAAAAAAAATCAAGTCAAGGATGAATTTTAGTAAGTTCATCTTAGTACTTGACTTAATAATTAGATGTATAATATTTTTATCAATAAATTTTACTTTTATTGATTATATATATTAATACTACTGATATTATCCAAAAATTATATATTGATATTTTCAAGAAAATTTAACATACTTTTATAAAATATTATAAAATTATAATTATTAGATTAATTATTAATTTTATTAATAATTAGGTATTACTATAGTTCTTAGGCCAAAATAACTGTTACCACTACTATCACTTGTAAATGTTATTTTAATATAGTTAGAGTTAATTGTTATTGTTTCTTTTGTTCTAGTACTTCCACCATATTTTTTATTATTGTTTATACCTGTTGTTGAGGAAGAAGAATCATATATTAAGAAGTAATCACACCATGCACTTTCAGTTTGATAATCTAGTATGACTGTTAAAGCTTTTGCTCCTTCGAATGTATGTTCACCAAGTATAACATTATCTTGCGAATCAGGGTATGGATTATGAGCAGACTCAATTGTTTTACAAGATATTGTTACTATATCACTTATTGTTACATCGTTATCAGGCATTATAAATTCATTTCCATTTATGGTAGTTCCATTCATTTTAAATGATGTTACATAATTATTACCTGATATAGATGTTAAAGTTACTTTTGTACCTTTTACTCTATTATTAGATTCATATTTTATATCATCATTACCTGTTATTATAATTGAATATTCTGGAATTATATTTCCTTTTATAACATTGCCATTAGATGATTCACTACTACTACTACTACCACTACCTCTATAATTAGTATCAATCATTTTATCTACTAATGTACTAGCTGATGATGTATAGTTCACTGTTATTTTAGCACTTGCATCTGTTGCTGCATCATAAAACATATTATAATAATCAATAACATTAGCATTCATTATATTTATTGTTGTTGTTAAGGATGAACAACGATAAAACATAGCAGACATATTAGTAACATTTAACGTATTAAAACTACTTAAATCTAAACTTGTTAAGGATGAACAACCCTGAAACATACCACCCATATTTGTTACATTCGAAGTATTAAAACTACTTAAATCTAAACTTGTTAAGGATGAACAAAACCTAAACATATTATTCATATCTGTTACTTTGGATGTATTAAAATTATTATTAAAATTTATAGATATTAAATCAGAAAAATTTTTAAACATACAAGAGCAATCGTTTGATGAAAATATTTTACCTTCACTTACTATATATAAATTATATAAAGATTTATCAGAAACTTCAGTATCTTTCTCACCACTATCTACCAAATATCCATATACTTTTTTGCTTTGATTAGGATCTTCTGATATATCCCAACATAAATTTTCTTCAGTACATGTACTAGGTAAATTACTTAAATCAGTGTTAAAAGTAATTGTTTTTATATATCCGTTATAAGTATAATCCCAGAATTCTGTTC
>CAKPMH010000052.1 GCA_934167935.1 uncultured Bacilli bacterium | reverse complement strand
AGATTTTTATATATAGGATTTACTAGTAATTCTTTTGGAATTTGATAAAAGACATTTTCTAAAACCTCATTTACTTTATAAGGTATAAAATCCATAACAATAGTTTTCCTTTCCTAAAATATTTTTGCGGAATAGGATTTTTTGTTGATATATAAAGGAAAACTAACTTTGCGGAATTTTTTGCGGAATAAAATATTCAAATTTTCAGCATTTTTTAGAATTTTTCAAAGATATAAAAAAATATGCTATTATCTAATTTTCTTAGAAAATAGCACATTTGAATGTTTTTGAATTCTTATAAATTCTCTCGACTTTTTGCGAAAATGCAAAAAAATGGTCGAGGTGACAGGGATCGAACCTGCGGCCTCATGGTCCCAAACCACGCGCGCTACCAACTGCGCTACACCTCGATAGTTAATTGATACTTATATAATATAGCACATTTGGTTACAGTTTGCAAGAGTTTTTTGAAAAAAATAAGAATTAAATTTTGCTAAACATTAATTACAATAAATTATATAATTAGCAAATGATTGAAAAATGAAAAAATAATTGACAAATCAACAAAGTCAACATATAATAATAATATATCTATATGCGACTATAGTATAGTGGATAGTATACGGGTCTACGAAACCCGGGAGGGGGGTTCAAGTCCCTCTAGTCGCACCATAGTGTTATTTTAAATCTAAATAAATGTTATAATCTTTGTAGTAAATATTCTTAATTATTTATTCTAATAATTTAAATCAAATAAAAATATTCAAAAATAAGTACATAAAGCTTTAAAAATAAATATACTATATAGAATTACCAAAAATTAATATTTAATAATTCAAAAAAATGTAGTATAATACTTATATAATGTTACGAGGAGGTTGTAGAATGAAAATTGAAAAACTAAATGAAGATAAAATAAGAATTACACTAAATCTTGAAGAATTAAAAAATAAAAATGTTGATTTTCATTCATTTATGTCTAACCCAATAGAAACACAATCATTCTTTTTGGATATGTTAGATGAGGCAGAAAGAGAAATAGGATTTTCAACAGAAAATTATAGAATTGCAATAGAAGCATTGGCAATGTCAAATGGTAACTTTATTTTCACTGTTACAAGAATACAAGAACAAAATAAATTTACAAAGAAAAAATTACATATAAAAAAGAAAATAGAAACATTAGGAAAATCCAATACATCTATATTTGAATTTGAGAATTTTGAAGATTTCTGTGATTTTTGCAATTATTTAAATAATTCTATATTTGTAACTATAAAAGATTATATAAAAAGTAATATATTATATAAATATAACGAAAAATATTATTTAGTTTTTAAAAACAATAAAATTGAACCAATAGTATTTAATTCTTTTTGCGCTTCAATGTCAGAATTTTCAAAGAGTATAAGAAATGCAGAGACATTTGAAAATAAATTAAAAGAATATGGTACAATTATAGTAAAAACAAACGCAATAAAAACAGGACTAAAATATTTTTAAAATAAATTGAACAAGTAAAGAAAAGTGAAGGGGCATTTTACAGTCCCTTCAAATGTATATTAAGTCTAAAAATATAGCTTTAAAAAAATTTTAAAAAGTACTATACAATTATAAAAAAGTGTGCTACAATAATATTCGTAAAATTTATGCGCCATTAGCTCAGTTGGTAGAGCAGTTGACTCTTAATCAAATGGTCGGAGGTTCGATTCCTCTATGGCGCACCAAATAAAAAAACTTACAAACATCTATTGTTTGTAAGTTTTTTGTGTCAACGGGGACGGAGATTTTTGACATCTTATTTAACCCTGATAGAGACTAAAATTCTTAAGGAAGAAATAAATTCAGCATGATAAAAATATAAATTAATAATTATATAAAAAAATGTAACAAAAATAATATATTAATGACTAAATATAAAAACCCGTAAATAAGTACACGAAACACTCAGAAATATAAGGAGAAATGTATATTGAAAAAAACTAACTAAAGTGTTATTGTGAAAATGATAAAAAGCAATATTAGAATAAATGGGAGAATTTTATATGAATAATATATTAAACAAAAATATAAGAAAAATAGTATTTATATTTGCAACATTTTTAATATTATCAAACATATTAAAAGTACAATTATATGCTTCTGAAAATTCAATAAATTATATTATAGAAGATAAATACATAACAAGAGTTTTACCAGAAACAACAGTTGAAATTTTTAAGAATAAATTAGCAAAAGAAAATATAGAAATAACTAATAAAAATGGAGAAATCTTAAACGATACAGATATTATAGTAACAGGAACAAATGTAAAAATAGAAGAATCACTATATAAAGTATCAGTTATAGGGGACATAAATGGCGATGGAAAAGTAACCAACGAAGATGTAATAAAAGGTGAAAAATATTTTATTAATATAGATAAAATAGAAAATGAGTATTTAAAATCAATAGATATAAATAATGATGGAAAATATACAATTACAGATTTAGTGCAAATGAACTTAATAGCATCAAGTGAGAAAAAAATAGAAGATTTTATAAAGAATGATTTTAAAGAAGAACCATTACTTGGAATGCTAGAAAAGGAATATGATCCAGACGGAGATGAAGATGGAGATGGTTTAACAAATGCAGAGGAAGAAGCATTAGGAACAAATATGTATGAACCAGACAGTGATTATGATGGTATTATAGATTCAGATGAAGTAAATATATTATATACAAACCCATTGATAGCAGATACTGATGGTGATGGAATAAATGATGGCGATGAAGTTGCATTAGGATTAGATCCACTAAAGGAAGATTCAAAAGGCGATGGAACAAAAGATAGCGAAAGAGAATTAACATATACAATAAAAAATGATGAAATTGGTGTAAGTCTTGAAATACTAGGAAAAGGTAATATAGCAAGTTCAAATGTAGATGTAATAGAAAGTAATAATTTTGCTTCAACACAAGGAATAATAGATAAAATATATAATTTTAATACATCTGGAGAATTGGAAAGTGCTAGAGTTGAAATAAAATATGATATGAACGAACTAGAAAAAAATGGACTTAATGAAAACAATTTGACATTATATTATTTAAATAAAAATACAAAAGAAATAGAGAAAATACAGACAGTAGTCGACAAAGAAAATAAATTAGTAAAAGCAACATTAAATCATTTTTCGCCTTATTTTATAGGAGATGATGGATTCGAAGCAATTTTTTGGGAAGATATTATAAAAAATAAGTGGGGAGAAGATTGGGTAGATTATGATGGAGATGGTGTTTTTGACGGATATAGAAGAGCAAATAGTGGATTTTTGCCAGAGGTAAATGGTTTTTCATTTGAAAACTATGGAACTGTTCAGTCGTCAGGTGGAAATTGTGCAGGAATGGCAAAATTTGCGATGTTGTATTATATGAAGCAATTACCAATAAGTATGGGATATATAGATGTATCTAAGGAGGCTCAAAAAAAATATCTAAATTCAAGTGATACTACTTGGTATTCAAATGGATATGATTTATCAGATACTTATTTTGTAGGAAATAAAAACTTATATGATTATAAAATAACAAATAAAGAACTTTCTATGTTAATAAATGAAGATATAGTAACTGACTATAGAGATAGAGTTGAAGACGAGACTTTTATGATAAAAAAAGAATATTATGATAAATTATTAGAGATTGGTGCTAAATCTTATAATATAGAGTATAAAGGAAATTATGAAGGAGCTGATTTTACAAAGTATCAAAAAGCTTTATTAGATATAGAAAATGAGAATTTTAATACAAATGTTGTAAAAAATGAAAGTCAACTAATGCAAGCAATTTTTAGATTGTATGTAACTCAAGTGTTAGATGAGACTTATGATTTAAATAGCGTAACTAATTCTAACGTAGACGAAAATTTTAATAAACTAATAACAAAGTTAAACGATAGAATACCAGTAGTATTTAGTTTTCGAGTTCCAAATATAGGGAGTCATGCAGTAAATGCTATTCAATTAATTGATGATATGGATGATGTTAATAAATTTAAAATAGCAATATATGATAATAACTATCCTGGAGAAATTAGATATGTTGAATGTACTCGTCATAAAAATAAGTTTTTGGCAGGATGGTGGGCCGAAAGTGTATATTGGTATTCATTTGAATACGACTGGAATAATGATGGAGAGATAGATAAAATAGAAGGAGTACACATAGCTTTTCCAGAAGAGAAAGATGAAATTTATGCTTCTTTGTATGATGATGGAACATTAGCATTTACTGCTAAAAACGAAACACTAAAAGGAAAAACATTAATAAAATCTTATGGAGATATATCTTATAAAGAATTTAAGGATTATGAAGATGTTCCTTGGTATTCTGATAGAGAAAGTATAACAAATGTAGATATTATAGATAAAATAAGCCCAGTATCAACCGCTTTTTGGTTTGCTAGATGTTATGAAGTAACTGAAATAAAAAATATATCAAACTTAGACACGAGTAATGTAACAGATATGAGTAGAATGTTTGATTCTTGTGAAAGTTTAACAACTTTAGATGTAAGTAAATTTGA
>CAKPMH010000051.1 GCA_934167935.1 uncultured Bacilli bacterium | reverse complement strand
CCTGGCCGGGTGGGCTTTTTTATTGTATCAAAAAACCACACCTTTGTGGTGCGGTTGAAATTTCAATTTAGGAAAAGAAATACTAAATTGTATTTCTCTTTAATATATATGGGGGTTTATTGTCTAAAGAAGTACTAGTTACATCTATACTTTTATAAGTGCCAGGATTTATTGAAACTTCAAATAAAGCATCATCTAACATAGCATTTAATGTATTTTTAATACCACTAGCTCCAATTCCTTTTAAATGAGCTTCATGAGCTATTTTTTCTATAGCATCATCAGATATATTTAATTCAACATCCTTAAGTTTAGCTAAATTTTTAAGTTCATTCAAATAATTATTTCTAGAATATTTAATAATATTTATAATATCATCTACAGTTAATTTTTCAATATTAATTAAATCAACTCTTCTTATTAAATCAACTAAAATACCTTGTTTTTTTAAATCATCAGAAGTTATTTCAGAAAACTTTTTTTCTGATTTATCAATATTATTATTAAACCCTATACTAGTTTCATTTTTTATAATATCAGAAAAAGCTCCAACAAGTACTATAGTTAAATTATTAGTACTAAAATTAATAAAATGTTCTCTAACATCAGTTCCAACATTAATTCTAAAAGTTGTTCCTTCCATTAAAGAAAGTAGGGAATTTAAAAATCTTTTTCCAGATACATCATCATCATTTGTTTTAACCTTTTTATCAATTTCATCAATAACAAGTATACCTTTTTGGGCAAGTGCTAAATTATTACCTGCATTATTATATAATTTAATAAGCATATCTGATACAGAAGAACCTTGATATCCAGCAACAGAATATTGCTCGCTATCTTCTATTGTAATAGGTAAATTAACCTTTTCTGCAATACTTCTAAAAATTTCTGTTTTACCACATCCACTAGGCCCAATAACAAGTAAATTAGTTTTATTTCTATAATTTTCAATATTTATATTTTTATCAATGGTAATAATAGCTTTTTTTATAGCTCTATCTTGACCAATGACAGATCCACTAACATAATCATAAACTTCTTTAACATTTAAATCAATATTTACTTCTTCATTAGATATTTCATATTTATCAGAAAAATTAGTTATGACACTATCTTTTTCATTAAATGTATTATGTTCACAAATTGCTACAATATTTTTTTCATCATCATCAGGATTAATTTTATATGTAGTTGTTTTGTCATCTGTTTTATCATATTCTTGCATATAATCATAATCTGTTATATCATCTCTATATTCTATCATAGCATCACTTAATGATTCTCCAGCGTATATTTCTGTTAATTCTTTAATAGAAATGACAAAACCAAGACCTATATCTTCTTCACTTTGTGTTCCTTCATATAAGTTGTTTACGTTTTCTTCTATGTCATTTACTTTAAAAGTAAAATTATCAAGAGGTAAGCATTTAACAACATTAAGAGGCGTTAAAGTAGTCACATTATCCTTTGTATAATTATGTAGTTCAAAAATGATTCCAACATGTGTATATTTATCCATAAGATCACCTCGATTAGTTTTATATTCTAACACATAATATAAATAAATTCAATTCTTTATTTATAATAAAATATATTTTATAATACCAAAGAGTGTGATAATATGTTAAAAGATATAAAAATATAAAAATATATAAATATGATAAAGTAAAATATGGATGTGATATTTGTACATTTATATATAATATAACAAAAGATAAAAAATTAATAAAAAAAATAAAATTAAAATATGGAAAAAGACCTAAAAAAAATGATATAATTTTATAGGAAAGTAGGATATTATGAATAAAGAAATAATAAAAAATATAAGCAATGATTTAAATATAAAAGAAGAACAAGTAAAAAAAACATTAGAACTATTAATGGAAGGAAATACAATACCTTTTATAGCACGCTATAGAAAAGAAGCAACAGGAGCACTTGATGAAGAAAAAATAAAAAGTATTAATGATGTATATGAATATCAAGTAAACTTATTAGCGCGTAAGGAAGATGTTATAAGATTAATAGATGAAAAAGGCTTGATGACAGACGAGTTAAAATTAAAAATCATGAATGCCTCTAAATTAGTAGAAGTAGAAGATTTATATAGACCATATAAAGAAAAGAAAAAAACAAAAGCAACAGATGCAATTAATAATGGCCTTGAACCTCTTGCAAAAATGATTATGTCATTTAAAATAAAAGATTTAGATGTAACTGTTTCTAAATATTTAAATGATAAAGTAAAAACAAAAGAAGAAGCATTACAAGGAGCATCTTATATTATAGCTGAATGGATAAGCGATAATGCCTATTATAGAAAATGGATAAGAAATTATACATATAGAAATGGGTTAATTGTATGCAAAGAAAAAAAAGAACATAATGATACAAATAAAGTATATGAAATGTATTATGATTATAGTGAATCAGTAAAAGATATAAAACCACATAGAGTTCTTGCAATAAATAGAGCTGAAAAAGAAAAAGTAATTACTGTTAGTATTAATATAGAAAAAGAAGAAATATTTAAATTTTTAGAAAGTAAAACAATTAAAGATGAAAAATCGGTAGTAACAAATATTGTAAAAGAAGCAATAAAAGATAGTTATAAGAGATTAATAGAACCATCTATAGAAAGAGAAATAAGAAGTGAATTAAAAGAAAAAGCTGAAAAGAAGGCTATAGAAAATTTTGGAAAAAACTTAGAAAGTTTACTTTTACAACCACCTATGAAAGAAAAAATAGTTTTAGCTTTTGATCCAGGATTTGTTAATGGATGCAAAATAGCCGTTGTAGATAAAACAGGAAAATATTTAGATTCGACTGTAATAAAACCATTTATAAAAAATATTGATTCATCTAAATTAAAAGCATGTAAAGAAGAAATTGTAAAATTAATAAAAAAATACAATGTTGATATTATAGCTATAGGTAATGGTACTGCTTCTCGTGAAAGCGAAAAATTTGTAAGTGAATTAATTAAAGAATACAATTTAAATACAAAATATGTAATTGTATCAGAAGCAGGAGCATCAATATATAGTGCATCTAAAATTGCTATTGAAGAATTTCCAAATTTAGAGGTAGAAAAAAGAAGTGCTGTAAGTATAGGAAGAAGATTACAAGATCCACTATCTGAACTTGTTAAAATACCACCAGATGGTATAGGAGTAGGACTTTATCAACATGATGTATCAAGTAAGGATCTAAAAGAAAATTTAGACTTTGTTGTTACAAAAGCAGTTAATAGTGTTGGTGTAAATATTAATACAGCCAGTCCATCTCTTTTAAAATATATATCAGGTATAACAAGTAAAAATATAGAAAAAATAATTAATTATAGAGAAGTTAAAGGAAGAATAAATTCAAGAGAAGAAATCAAAAAACAAAAATTATTAAGTGATAAAGTATATGAACAAGCAATAGGATTCTTAAGAATAACAGAAGGAAATAATATTTTAGATGAAACAAGTATTCACCCAGAAAGTTATAACATTACATTAAAATTACTAAAATTACTAAATTTAAATATAGATGATATAGGTAGTATAAAAATAAAAGAAACATTAGAAAAATTAAATATAGAAAAGTATGCAACTGAACTTAATACAGATATATATACACTAGAAGATATAGTAAAATCTTTAATTACACCAAACAGAGATCCAAGAGATTCTATGCCACAACCAATTTTAAAAAGTGATGTTTTAAATATAGATGATTTAAGTGTTGGAATGAAACTTCAAGGAACAGTTAGAAATGTGGTCGATTTTGGAGCATTTATAGATATAGGACTTCATAATGATGGGTTAGTACATATATCAAAAATAACAGATAAATATATAAAACATCCAAGTGAAGTATTAAGTGTAGGAGATATAGTAGATTGTTACGTTGATAGCATTAATAAGGAAAAAGAAAAAGTAAGCTTAAGATTAACAGAAAACTAATATATAAATACAAAAATTTAAAATTGTATATTTTTAAATTTTTGTATAGTTTTATAAGTATAAAATAAACATTATTATAACAGATAAAAAAATCTGTTATTTTTAATTGTAAAAAAGAAAAAAGTGTGATTTGTAATAATGTTTTGAGTATGATATTATGCCCTTAAAGGACGTGAAATATGAAAAAAATAATACCAATGACATACGATGTGATGTTAAAAGTATTTAATAATGAAAAAAATATATCATTATTAGAATAATTTATTGCTATACCATTAAAAGAAGTAAATTAAAACTTAAAACTATTAAAAAGAAATTTAGACAAAAATAATTTAAAATCATCAAAAAAAGAAGTAGATTTATTATTAGAATTAAATGGGAAAAATATGAGCTATACTAATGATGAAAAAGAAAATTATCTAATCGATTGGTACAAAGTATTTACTAGTAAAACAGAGAAAGAATTAGAAAAATCATCAAAGAAAGTATTGAGTAAAAAAAAGCATCAAAACTAGTAGATTAAGTAATAAGGCTAAGTAGAGATGATGAGGTAATGATAGAATTTGACATGAATAGTAAAAGAGATTTAGAGTTAAAAAGTGAATATGATGAAATG
>CAKPMH010000050.1 GCA_934167935.1 uncultured Bacilli bacterium | reverse complement strand
ATTGGTTTACTAACCAATATGATATTCCTAAATACTCTGCTGTTTCTTTCATTGTTAGTGTTTTTCGTTCTACCTTTGGTAACTCTGCCATATAACCACCTCCTATAATTTGATATTTCCAACAATTTCTAGCACCTTTGTTGATTTTTCGTGCTTTTCTTTGTATAATGTAACTAGCTAATTACTAGTTATTATTTTAGTGGTTTGATTTTGAATAAAAAACCTGACATGTAATAATTAGAAAAAGTTTTTTAGTTGTAGGGGGAATTATTATGATAGGTAATTTAAAAATTGCCTTTGATTTTACAAACTCTAAAGAATATGTATCAAAATTTACAGTAGATGAATTTACTGATATCGATAAAATACCTGAAAATTTAAGAAATAAAAAATTTTATATATTTAAAAATGACAAACCACACTGTCAAGAAATAGGGACATTTCTACTTGATTTTATGAATACAGATTTTGATGACTTTGAAGATTTTAGTTTATTACTGGATAAATATCTTTTCATTCCTTTATTATTTTTTTATAACCCTAATATATTAAATGATTGTTTGTATGGCAAAAATGTAATATCTAAAAAAGAATATATAGAAAAAAACAATTTGATATTATCTGAGAAAGAAGTCAAATATTATTGGGAATTATTTTATGAAGAATATAATTGGGATTTATCATCTACACAAATTAAGTTTGAAAATATATTTGATAATAAATATTATAAAAAATTCTTGGAAGTAACTAATATTTTAGATGATAATTATGATTTATATGAAGAGCTTTCTGAAAAGGAAGAGAATTTTTCTGCAATAAAAGATATTGCTTCAGAATTTACTACAATTGGTATGAATTATGATATTAAAAGTTTCTGCGATAATGCTAATGTATATAATTACTATTCAGCCAAAAATCCTATTGATATTGCCTACGTTTCTTCTAGAGAGCTTTTAAACAATAAAAAAAGTTTTAGATTAATACGTTGCAATATTTGCAACTACTACTTTATACCTAAAACTTCTCATAGCACTTTATATTGTAATGAACTTTATAAAGATAATAAAACATGTAAAGAATATGCTAATTCAATATCTTCAACCAAAACTTATGAATCTGATGAGATTTGTAAAAAATATAGGAATAGATATAAAAATTTACACAAACAAGCATCTTTAAGTAGCAATCCTAAAGTACTTCTTCTTTATGAAAAATATAAATTAGAAGGCACTAAAATGCTTGAAAAATATCAACATGGTAAAATTACTACTAAAGAATTTGAAAGTTGGATCAATAGTATGAAAGTAAAGAAATAAAAGTCCACAAAGCAACTCTGTGGGCTTTCATTTATATACTTTCTATATTGTTTTTAGAAAATGGACTTAAATTTTCTTTTAAAAGTTTTATTTTATTCTCTTTTAATATATTCATCATTGATGAAGCCGAAATATCATTACTAATATTAAGTACCTTAATAATTTTTTGTGCATCATTTGTTTCTATTCCCAAATCATCTAGAATTTTATAAGATACTTCTGAATTATTAAAAGAACTTATAAGTGATATAAATTTTTTCACATTTTCATTTGATATTTCTTTTTTTACAACTTCTAAATAATTAATAATTTTAGAAAATTTAAATTTAATATA
The DNA here is from genome assembly GCA_934167935.1 of uncultured Bacilli bacterium. Next base: position 2,977 of record CAKPMH010000050.1, on the reverse strand, counting down.
ATTATTTAGATTATATAATGCATCAATAAAAATATTAATATTTTCTATATTTCTTGTTGTATTATACTTTATATTAAAATCTTTTATTATATCTTTAAAACTTTTATTTACTAATATATCCACAATATATGTTTTATATGGTAAGAAATCTATATTTAAATTCAAATTTTTATATTGAGTTTTATTAAAAAAATACGAAACTGAAGGTATCAATTTTACAGTTGCAACAACACATTCATATAAATTTTTACTATTTATTATTTCATTATATATATTTTTTTCAAACAAATTCAATGTTTTATTAAGTTCTAAATTTCTTTCTATCATATCTTCAGTCGATATATTGTAATTTTCTTTCAATTTTCTAATTTTATTATTATATTCCTCTTGCTTCGATTTTTCTAGGTACCTTTTGTTTAAATATAGTACTTCATCATCCGAAAAAATTTCAACATCTTCAGCACGTATTTTTAAATCTAACCAACTATTATTATCCTTCATATAACTTAATATTGATCTGTCGCATAAAACTATTTTTCCTATTTTAGGTTTACTAGGATTTAATCTTCCAACCCTTCCCATTAAATTATTTAATTTAAATGCATCTCCTGGATTATCAACAATTAATAAAGATTCAGTTGGAGTATTAATTCCTTCCATCAAAGTATTTGTACACAATAAAATTTTCATATTACCAATATTATATTCATTCTCGTAAAATTTTCTTAAAAACATTGGAGTTTTACCATGATGTATACCAATTCCTCTTTTCAACAAATCAACAACATACCATTCTTCGCCTATTGTTTCTTCTAGGAATTTTATTTCATCTTTATATATATTTTTATAATATTCATTTTCAGGAATATTACTTAATAATTCATCTATACTATTATATATAGATTTTGGCGTTCTAAAATATATTAATTGATTATCCACTAAATTTATTTTGTCCTTCCATTTTTCATTTTCTTTCAAAATATCAATATCATTATAAACAGGCATAAAATTGCTATAATATTTAACAATATCTAATCTTGTGTTTTCAAATTCCACAGAATTTATATATGGTCCTAATAAGGCGATCTTATTTGCTTTATTAACTAAATCCAAATAAACTTTATTCATAAATATTAATCTATCGTCTTTTTTTACATCTCTTCTATTTCCTTGAAGTTTATATATTTCATCAAATACTAAAAAATCAATTTCTATATTTTTTATTTCTTTTAGAAATTTAGCGTCACTTCTTTCCGGAACAAAAACAAATATATTTTTTTCTTTTATAACTTCATTTCCATTTATACAAATATTATAATCATCTCTAAAATTGTCATACATTTTTTTTAATAATTCATTCATCAATGCAATTGTAGGGATAATAAATATGATATTATTTAAACTTTCAATATTTCTTTTTATATATTCCAACATAATAAAAGTTTTTCCAAAACTAGTAGGTGCACTTAAAAAAATATTGTTACAAGATAATATATCTAATATTTCTATTTGATACTTTGTCAATATAACATTTTTATTAAATTTTGATCTAAATATTATTCCATTTATTTTACTTTTCAAATCTCTGTCTTCATTATACATTTCTAGATCAAAAAATCTTAGCTCTTCATTATTTATCTGCTGTTCTTTTAAGAATTTTTTTAATGATTCTTCTCTTTTATTTTTTATATTATTATCTAAATATCTATATATTATTTCTTCACTCATTTTCTTCCAACCTCTTACTAAAATATTTTAAAAATCCTTCTTTAGATAAAACAGGAAAAAAAATCATTATCATTTCTAATGATTTAGCTTTTATTGTTTCAATATTTCCAAATGAATTCAAAATTTTCTGTTCGTAATCACTTTTTAAATAAATATCATCATTAGCTATAAAAAATATACTTTTAATTATAACATCTTCTAAACTTTTAGTCTCCAGTTCTTCAATAACTTTTGTTCTTTTTACTCCGTTATTGGCAATAATACTATTAGTATGATTTTTTATAAAACTAAATTCTAAACTTGATGAATGCTTTAATAAACTTTCCTTTGCTTTTTTTATTGCAGATTCAACATCACTATAAAACTTAGATTCTCCATAATACAATATTTCATTATCATAGTCATAATAAATATTATCATTTCCGTAAGAAGGCATTTGTGGAGAAGTTTTCAGCGATACTTTTGAAATCAATGTTTCAATGTTAGTAATTTTATCTATTAAAATATTCATTAAATATTCAGCCAAATCTCCTTGAAAAGTTGTACTATTAATATTTAAATTTTTTGAATCCCATCCTATTGTTTTAAAAATTGTTTCTACTTCACTATCAATAATATTTTTCTCTATTAGTTTTTTTATATATTGTTTTGTTTCACTTACTGTTTTTGTACTTTCTCTTTGAGTTGCATAATAAAATAAATTATTTTTATCAAATAATAATTTACATATAGCTTCATACAATATTTCCTTATTTTTAATTAATTCATCCCAATTATAAGTTTCTAATTTAATCTTTTTTATATTCTCATTATTATATAATCTAATACTATCAAATTCCATATTACCACCATATAACATTTTTTGACAAATTATATCATACTTTTCATAAATAATCTAGTAACGCTTTAGACTTCAGCGATTTTTATTTCGACAATATTTGACATTCCCCCATACACTTTGAATCATTTTTTTAATATCCTATGTCGGGTTTTGTTTTCACATCAAAAAATGTTACAATACAAACATAGTAATACAAACAATTACTATAAACAACAGAAAGGAGGCAAAAAAGTGACAGGTAGTATTGAAAAGCGAGGAAAAAACAGTTACAGGCTAGTAGTATTCAAAGGATATGATCTAGACGGCAAACCAATAAGGCATCAAAAAACACTACACTGCAAGAAAAAATCAGAAGCACAAATAGAACTTGCAAAATTTCTAACAGAAGTAGAAAGTGGACTAATAGTA
>CAKPMH010000049.1 GCA_934167935.1 uncultured Bacilli bacterium | reverse complement strand
TTTTTGTGTAAGATTAATTGGATGCAGTTTTGTTTTTTAATGGTGATTTGTGTGAGTGTAGGCCTTCGGGTTATGAGGGTTACATAACATATTTTATTAGATGTGTTGAATTGTATTGTATGCTAGTGATATTAGTGCTTTGGTGGATTTTTATTTAGTGTACATTTTTGTTAAAATTGGGGTGTTTTTGAAAATTTGATCCCCAATTTCTCCCCATTTTTTACTAGCATATTTGGGAAAATTTATTTATATTTTGGGAGGAATTTTTTATGGAATTTAATGAAGATAAAATACAAGATTTAATGAACGAGTGGATAATTTTTAGAGATGAAGAACTTTGTAAATTGACTAAAGAAGATTTAAAACATTCTTTAAACTTTGATAATTTTTCTAATTTAGTATTAAAAAACGTTTCTAAGAAGAGTGAGAAATTTATGTTAAAACAATTGGACAAGTTTTATAATAACATTATGGATTTCACTGGTTATTATAATGATAAATATTATAGAGCTGGTTTTGCTGATTGCTTAAATTTAGTTATTATGAGTCTTGGAGGTAATGGTATTGAAACTAGGTAAATATGGAATTTTAGCTAAGAAGTATTTAAAAGAATATAAATCTTTTAAATTTTCTCGTTTGGTGATAGATGGTTCTATTATGGATTATTTGTTAGAATTTGAAAATCATTTAAAAGGTTATGCTAATTTGGTTGAGATTGAACTTAAACAAAAGTATCCTGCTCCTTCTGAAAAAGAGAGTTTTGTTGAACAGGTTAAGTATATTAATATGATTCAGGAGATGGTAGATGAATATGTAAAAGAAGAAATTAAGTTGGTATAGAAAAGAGCCCTATTGGGGCTTTTTTTCACTTGTAGATATAGTATATGCTAAGAAAATCATTATAATTAGATATAGTACTATATTTACGCCAAAATTAATTATATTTGGTATCTTCACGCAAATAAATCCTAAAATTCCTGCTATCACAAAACACAATATCCCTGCCATAATATTGTTTAATGTAAATCTTTTCCCATTCTTTTTATCTTTAGTAAACGGCATTATTATTCCAACTAAAATAAATATCCATGAACTAGCTAAAAATTTTGCAATATTTCTTCCTCTGTTAGTTTCCTTTTGAAAAATATTGTTTATATAATTATTGCTTTGATTATTCATATCATCTAATATACTATTATATTCCTCTTCTATTCTTTTATCTTTTTTTACATCATTTTCATCTATACTAACTATTTTCTGAATTATTTCTATTCTTTTATTAGTTCTATTATAATATAAAAAATTTGCGTCAATAATTGGATATAACACTATAGCAATGATTATTAAAATAATAAAAATCCACGCTATAATTTTAAATCCCTTCTTTTCGTTTAATATTTTTTCAAATAATTTTGCTAATAATTCTTTCATTTTATTATTCTCCTTTATAATTTGTAATAAGTAATTTAAAACCTGATGTTTCTAAATTTTTATTTAAATCATTTAGTAAATACTTAGCATATGGAGACTTTGTATCTTTTTTATATCCTGTTAAAAAACCGGCAACAAAAACTATATTCTTATTAAAAAGCTTTTTAAAATCTTCTAATTTTATTTTTTTCTTTTCGTTATCATCTAGACTAGTGTAATAATTTTCTATATATTCTTTATCACTCTTCATTATCATTTCTAGCATTTTAGAAGCAGTATATATCTGATTTTCTAAATCTCTTACATTTGCACCACTAAAATTTCCTTTATTGCACATTAAATATGTGTTTTCATTATCTGTAAAAATTAAATCTGCTAATTCTATAAATTTTATTTCATGAGTATGTACTTTAATGATTCGTTTATCATCTTTAAATTTTTTATTGTATTCTTCTTCATTTTTTATATCTTTTCTAATTAAGTTAAACTTTTTAGTCATTTCCTTTGCAACTGGCTCTATACTATCGTATAAATTTTTGTATTTTTCATCTAACATATCAAAGAAGTGTTCTTCAAAAACATACCATGAACCATTTAATAAATAAAAACAATTTTTATCATCTTCAATACTTCCTCTAAGTACGTTTATAACTTTTTCTGGATATATTATTTGCTCTCCATTTTCATTTTTTGTTTCCAATTCAAAATTATTTAGCATCTGTTCTATTCTATTTTTATATAACCTACCTTTTTCATCTTTTAAAATTTCAACTATATCGCTAAGTACTATTGGTTCTTCTTTTTTTAAAATCTCTCTTTCATTTTCTTTAATTATATATTTGCAAGATGAAAAATAATATTCGGCAATATTATCACTCAAAATTTGAAAATCCTCATATTCTTCATTCAAGATTTTATTTATCATAATTTCTTTTAAATAAGAAACTTTTATCCCTTTCTTTCTAACTGGTACAAAATAATTTAATATAAAATTATCTTCTTTTGTTTCTAATTCGGATAGTGTAGTTAAAATAGTTTTCAACTCATCTAATGATATACTCTTTCTTATTACAACTGAATCTCCACTAGATATAACAATTTGTCTATTATCTTCTATTCCATCAACTCCTAATTTTTTAGCAATATCTTTTGATACTTGAATACTTAGCTCTCTATAAATACTACCCAATCTATCTTCCATAGATACACTAGTAACATTTTTAGTTATTCTTTCTGTAGATAAATTATTTCCTGTTATATTATTTTCTACTACTTTTTTAATAATAGGATTATTTTTGTCTACAATTTTTGGAATCAAATATAAACCATAATTTTTTTCAATAAATTTATTAATATAATTAGCCCCTCTTCCTCCTGTCATAGCATATATTTTCCCTTCCACAACAGTAAACAAAATATATGATGTGCTTTCATTTAATATTCTCTTATTTTCTAGGTCTTCAATAATCTCTCCATTATTTATCATTTTCTCTACAATATGTTTCCACACAGGATCTCTTTTACTTTTTATAAGTAGTAAACTAAATTCATCATAATCTGAAATTAATACATTATCATTTCCTTTTTTTATACAATTTTTTAAATATTCAATTATATTATTCTTTAAATCTATTATATCTTTTTCTTCGTTAATATTTAGTATTTCTTTAGTTTTTTCTTCATTTATCTTGTATATACTAAATTGTATTAATTCATTATTTTCTTTCATTTATAATCGCCCCTTTTTATTATAAAACAATTCTTTTGCAAACTTTGTCGAATCTTGTAAATTATTATCAAATTTTATCAATAATAAAAAGCAAAATAACTCTGTACTTAATAAATACATTATTATCTTGCTTTTCTTTGGTATATTTATTTTTCTATAATAAAGCTTTTCCTTGTACTTTCATAATTATCATTTAATTTATAACAATACACTTCTTCAAAATTACTTGTTTTTAAGTAATCATATTTCTCTAATAAATTTTTAAAAGCTTCTTTCTGATTTTCACCTTCGACTATTCCTATTAATTGTGCATTATCACAATCCGGTTCTATACTTTCAGAATTTGGTTGATATGTAAATCCTTCTATTGTTAAAAATATATATTTATTCATCTTTTAATCTACTATGACTTAAACACATATTCTCTATGGTATTTTAAATATTCTTTTCTTTTTTCATCTAAAGGTAATTTAGATACTACTAATCCTGTATATATACATAATCTTTTTTGATTCATTGGAGAAAGCCATGGGGAAACTATCAACTTTTTATCATCATCAAATGTTATAAATCCTCTATCAAATAATTTATCATATGTAGGTGTAAGCATAAAACCATTTTTAGGATCAATTTTTTCTTCGTTATTAGCTTTCGCCCATGGCTTAATATGTGAAGCTATTAACAATCTCTCATCATTTACTAAAGTAAATGGGCAGTATGGACATTCTTCTAATAAATCTTCTCTATATTTACCTTGTCCTATTCTAGCTCTGATAATTGTATCTTTCTTTTTCTGTGATATTTTTTCATCCTTTTCTATAGTTTCTTCTTGTGCTTTTTCTTCTGGCATTTGGTAGCCTACAATATCAGATTTATAATCAATAAATATTCTAAAATAATATACTATAATATTATCTTTATCATCTTTTAGCTTTAATACTGATAAATATGATATATTTGGTAATGCTATAGTTCTCATAATTGTCCAATATTCTGACTCAGCATTCACGTAAACTCTCGGTGGAGCAACATCAACTCTATACAATTCAAATTTAAGAATTTCATTACTAATTTCTTCTATTCTGTTATAATATTTATCAAATCTTTCCTGCATATCATAAGATCTTATATAATCTTGTTGTGGATTATAATATTCTTGCTTTGAATCTTCTAAAAATAGTTTAAAATCTTTTTTACAGAAAAAACAATTTATTTTAAAATCCCCAAAAAAATTAAATAGTCTTTCCCCTTCATTTCCAACGTACAATTTTGCTTCGCCATGACCTGAACCAATTTTATTTTCTCTAATAAATGAATCTGCTAATGTAATATATTCTAATGTATCAATTATTTCATAATTCTTTCCATTTATTTTCATACTAATTTTCCCCCTCGCTAAAATCATAGCTTTCTAGAATTTTTGTCATTATTGCTATAAGTACATCTACTACAATTGAATTTCCTGCTTGTTGATACATAGAAGTGTCAGAAACTACAATTTTGAAACTATCACAAAATCCCATCAATCTCAAACATTCTCTTGGTGTTAATTTTCTTATTCTTCCCTCTGTTGTTACATAGTTATCTACTCCTGCTCTATGCATTTTATGCATAGTAG
>CAKPMH010000048.1 GCA_934167935.1 uncultured Bacilli bacterium | reverse complement strand
AATGCAGGTGTAGTTCAATGGTAGAATTCCAGCCTTCCAAGCTGGCTATGCGGGTTCGATTCCCGCTACCTGCTCCATTTGAAATCAACTTACGGACTTAATTGTTCGTAAGTTTTTATTTTGTGTCAATGGGGACGGAGATTTTGGCACACTTGAAATTTAACAATGAGATAATTTGCGACAGAATTAAAAAAGTAAAATATTTGAAGAGTTTAGAAAAGCATGTAAAGGAGAAAGAAATGAAACAAAAATTTAATAAAAAGATTTTTAAGACATTCTTATTTGTTTTGCCATATATACTAGTTGAGTTTACAAATACATTATTAGTTACTATAGATAAGTCTATGTCTAATTCTATAGGAAAAACTGCTATAATTGTATTTTCTTCTTTTATTACTTTAAATTGGGCAATTAATACTATTCAGGCTTGTATAAGTAATGCTCATGCAATAGTATTAGCTAGGAATAAAGAAAATTCTAAAAAGATTAATAGTTCTGCAATGTTAATAGAATTAATCAGTTCTTTTGTAATTTCTATATTAATTTTTACTTTTTCAAAACAAATAACATATGTTTATAATTTAGAAAATGATGCAAGAGAAATATTAACTATAATATTAAAATTAAAAGCAATACAGTTGCCTTTATTAGCAATAAGCTATGTTCCTAAAAATATATTAAAAATTAATAAAAAAACAAATAAAATATGGATCTCTATAGTTACTTCTTCTTTAATAAATATAGCAGGAGATTATATAAGCATAAAATTAGGATATAATGAAATCGGAATATATGTAGCAACAATAATATCTCAATTTATTAATACTTTATTATTGTTATTATTTTCTAAATATAAATGGTATAGCAGTAGTTTATACTATATAAAACAAATATTATATTTTGCAAAGGATCTAATATTTAATAAAATTATTCAAAGAATAGTTAATATATATTATACACGTGTAGCAAGTTCTTTTGGTACTAATATTTATGCTATTCATTGCGTATGTGGAACAATAGTTGATACATTATGTGAAATAATTGAAGGATACTATTCCGGCCTATTAGTAGAATATTCAAATGACATTAATAATAAAACAAATAATCTTCTAAAAAAAGTCGACAAGGTTGGATTATATGGTAATTTCTTTGCAATAATATTTGTTCCAATATTTATATATCCGCTATATTTACTTTTAGGGAAAAGTATTCCATGGAATTCTTGTAATCCATATATATGGATATATTCAATAGAATTTGTAGCAACTGTAGCAGGATGTAATTATCGAGCATATTTATCTGCTAACAGAAATACTAAAGCTATAAGTTTGATGGCTTTCATAGGTGGGATATGTGTGAGAGTACCTTTATGCTATTTGATCAAAAAATATAATATTGGATTAATAGGTTTAAGTTTTGTATGTGGAATAGATAGAATTGTTAGAGCAACCTATTTAAGGTTATATATAAAATTTAATAAATCAAAATTATTTGTATAAAAATACCTAAAGGGTATGGAAAATTCCATAATAGAATTTATGAGGGAGTATGCCAATGGGGACGGAGATTTTGGCACACTTGAAATTTAAGGTTCGATATCAAAAGTTGGCATAAAACATCTGTAAAGTTGTTTTACACCAACTTTTGAATTTGAATCAAAAAAGAAACATATGAAAACAGAATTCAAAAAAATGTAAAGAAAATATTGAAAAATTTGAATAAAAATAGTAAGGATATTAAAAAAATACTATTTGTCTTTTAAGGAAATGTCTAAAGAAATTAATATAAACAGATAATATTAAAAAGAATATATAATAACTGAAAAATGTGCCAAAAACTCCGTCCCCATTGGCATAAAGAAAAATCAGATGATTTAGAATGGGAATATAAAAGCAAAATTCGCAAATTAGAAAAAGAAAATAACCATTTACACAAAATAGTTGATAGATTTTACGAAACAGTAGAAAAGTTTATTGTATGGATATGTAAGAAATTCGGAATTGGAGAACAAAAAGAATTAGTTAAAACATTTGAGAAAGAATCAAATACGCTACTTGATCCAGAACAACAGTTAAAAAGAGAAGAACGAGAAAAAGAGTGGGATTTGGAAAGATAAAAAGGCCTTATAGTTTATTCTATAAGGTCATATAATTTATCAGAAGACACTAACTTTCTAATTTATCTTCAATACCTTTAAATAAATCTTCAAAAGAGATATTTAGTATTTTTAAAAATCCCCAAATTTCATAATCTTTTACTGTTCTTTTATTTGATTCAATCATATAAATATCATTTTTATGCATATTTATACCTAGTAAGTTTAAATCTTTCATTAAATTGGCTTGTGATAAATGTTTTGCTTTTCTATAAAATTTTAAATTTTCGCCAATAACATTCAAATTATTGTTTAATTTTCTAACATCCATATTGTATACCTCCAAAAAATATTTAATATGACTTGATTTTATCCTTTACTTTATGATAAGATGACATTAAGTAACGGAATAAATAAAATTAGCAAAAATGTGTTGCAGGAAAAATTGAAATATGCTAGAATATGAATTGTAAAAAGAATTAAGAAAAAGGAAAGATATTGCAATGAATAAAATCGCTAAAACCCTTGATTTTGTATATATATCGTAAGTCTTAATTTAATAAATAATTTATATAAGCATAAGACTATTTTTCTATATGCATTTTTGTGATTGTCAAAAATATGCACATAGAAAAGTAGTCTTTTTGTGTATTTAAATATAGACGAAGGAGGACAAAAGATGAATATTGTAAGAACTAAAATAAAAAACAAAAATGCTATTACTCTTATTTCGCTCATAATCACAATCGTGATTTTAATTATACTCGCTGGTGTTAGTATAAATTTGCTCTTGGGAAAAGATGGCATAATAGAAAGAGCAAAAAAGTCAAAAGAAGAAACTTTAATAGCACAATATAAAGAACAGATAGAAATAATAAAAGCAGAAACAGTATTAAAAAATGATAATGAAATAACACTAGAAAAATTAAAAGATGCCTTTGATGATGAAACTCAAAAAGATTGGATAAATAATACAGAAATTATAACTGATAACGGAATTGATAAAATAAAATTAACAACAAATGATGGGTATATATTTTATATAACAGAAAAAGTAACAGAATATAAAGGAAAAGGCAAAATTGAAAATAAAAATATAACGGCAGATATGATATCATTTACACCAAGTGATACAAATTGGCAAGTAGATAATGTTAAAGACGCATTAGATTATTTATATAATAATTAAAACAAATGAAATGGAGGAAAAAGTAAAAATGAAATTTATAAAGAAAAATATAAAATTGATTATAGGAATAATAATAGGAATGTTATTAGTAAGTGGAATAAGTGTATATGCAACTTATACATATTTTGCAACAGATGTAAGTTATACAAAAGATGGAGAAGAAATAAGTGTAGCAGATGCATTAAATTACTTATATAGTAAAGGAATAGGAAATTTGGAACTTATTGGGGTTGTAAATGGTGGAAGAAATGGTGGTGGAACGGCTTCGTCTGTTACACTTTCTCTAAATGTGAGTAGTGGAAAATATGTTGTGATTATTGCAGATGCGAGAAGAAATAATGGCTCACAAGGAAATACTTACAATACAACTTCACAACTTGGAACATTATCAGGATGTAGTAATTATAATTTATTGGTATATACTGTAAATGGCGCATATTATGAGAGTTCAACTAGTAGAGCAAATTTATGGACTAATGTGTATGAGTGCACCTTAGAAGATGATGGAACAATAACCTATGCGATTGCAAGTAATAATGATGATCATAATTCAACAATGCTTGTATTTAAAAAATAATATAAAAGAAAATCAATAGGCTCTCCTATTGATTTTCTTTTAACCATTTATGTGTCAATGGGGACGGAGATTTTGGCACACTTGAAATTTAAGGTTCGATATCAAAAGTTGGCATAAAACATCTGCAAAGTTGTTTTACACCAACTTTTGAATTTGAATCAAAAAAGAAACATATGAAAAAAAGATTCAAAAACATGTAAAGAAAATATTGAAAAATTTTTACAATATAATAATATTAATTCTAGTGATTTAAATAATGAAAAATTTGAATAAAAATAGTAAGGATATTAAAAAAATACTATTTGTCTTTTAAGGAAATGTCTAAAGAAATTAATATAAACAGATAATATTAAAAAAAATATATATAATAACTGAAAAATGTGCCAAAAACTCCGTCCCCATTGGCACTATTTGCAAAAGATGAAGAGGGAAATTTAAGAAAATTTGACTTAGGTCAAGCAAATGTTAGATTTATAGCTCCAACATGTAATTGGTATAGAACGAAAAATAATTATTCAATAGTTATGAGAATTACTTTTGGAAAAACAAGTATTTTATTAACAGCAGATGCTGAAAAAAATCTGAAATGGAAATGGTAAACTTAGGATATAATTTGAAAGCAGATGTGTTAAAAATAGGCCATCATGGATGTGATTCTTCTACGACAGAAAAATTTATAAATGAAGTAGATCCTGATTATGCAATTATCTCAGTAGGAAAAAATAATGATTATGGTTATCCAGATAAAAAAGTTATGGATAGACTGGAAAAGAGAAAAATAACTGTATATAGGACTGATGAAAATGGAACAATAATAATGGTTACAGATGGAAAACAGTGGAAAGTAAATGTAGACGGAGATTTTTAAATTAAAAATCTCCGTCTACATTGTTAAAATAGAGTATAATCTAATAGTAATATAGTAAATTTTATTGTTTTACTATATAATTATTTATGGTATGGAAAAAAATATAGTTATATAGTATA
>CAKPMH010000047.1 GCA_934167935.1 uncultured Bacilli bacterium | reverse complement strand
TTAGTTAAGTATATTGATTTAAATAAATCTGCAGAGGAATGGGCTAGTATAATTTTGAATAAAAAAATAGAAAAAAGGAAAGATTATAAAAATAATTTTATTGAAAACAAATATATGATTGATCAAATTACTGATGAGTTTATTAAAATATGTTATTAGATTGAGGTGTTAAATTATGGTATTAGAAAAAACATGGGATTGGAAAACATTAATAATATATGTTTTACTAGCGATAATTATAATGTTACTATCAAAAAAATCAATAGAGTCTAAATGCCAAAATAAAAAAATAAGTTTTAAAAAATTTAATATTGAAGAAAAATATTTATATTATTTCATAATTTATACGATTTTTATAATATTTTCAACATTTAGAGTTGTTTCAGATGGTATAGGTGGAACTGATACTGTAACATATATGGAACAATTTGAAAAAATAAAATATGTCCGTTTTTTTTCTATATCCAATTTAACGTTTAATGATTATGAATATTTTTATTATAATTTGATGTTTATTGTAAAATTATTTGGTGGAAGTTATATTAATTTTGAATTCTTGATACATTCGGCAATAATTATATCTTATATATATTTAATTGACAAAAATTTTAATGATTCTAAATCATCTATAATAATTATTTTATTTTTTATTCCTTTATTAAAAAGTTTAAATATTATTAGAAATTGTTTTGCTGCCGCTATCTGTTGTATTGGATTAGAAAAAATTAAAAATAATAAATGGCTTACTGGTATATTATTTGTTTTGATTGCATTTTTATCGCATTATTTAGCAATTATAATGTTTGCTTATTTAATCTTTTATAAATTATTTCCTGATAAATATATTAATAAGAAAACAGAAATATCACTTCCATTTGTTTGCTGCTTAATAGGATTTGTTGGAATGCCTATTATTAAAGCTTTAATAGGACATTCAGGATTTTCAGGGTATTTAAATAAAATACAAATATCCTTGATTGGTTATATTCCAATATATGCTTTGTATTTATTAATGATATTTACCAATAAATTTCAGGAGTATATAATAAGAAAGGGACATTATATATATTTTAAGTCACATATCTTTTTTATGTCTGTACTTCCAATAACTATTATGGTAGGTGCTGCATCACGACTAATGCTTTTTTTTGAAATTCCAAAATATATTATTTATTCTGATTTATATCTTGTCTATAGGGAAAAGGTTAAAAATAAAAAAATATATGATGCATTAATTTTTTTATTTTTAATAATTTGGTTAATATTTAGAATATATAGAATGTGGAATGGATATAGCTTGATGCCATATAAAAATAAAATTTTTAATTATTAAAATGTAAAAATTAGAAAGGAAAATCAATATAGAATTAATTATATTTCTATAATTTGATTATATTATGATATTATGGGAAAAATAAAAAAATTATTTAGTGAACCAAAAAAGGGTATTTTATATTTAATGAATAAAGGTATATTTCGATTTTTACCAGATAAGCAATATATTGAATTAAAATATTTCCTTGAAATGAATGAAAAATTAGATTTAAAAAATCCAAAGGATTATAGTTCAAAGTTACAATGGTTGAAACTTTATGATCGTAATCCAGAATATAGTAAATTGGTTGATAAATATGAATCAAAACAGTATGTAAAAGAAACAGTTGGTGAGGAATATGTTGTTCCTACAATAGGAATATATAATAAATTTGAAGAAATAAATTTTGATGACCTTCCAAATAAATTTGTAATAAAAACGACACATGGATGTGGTGGAGGAGAGGTATGTACTGATTTAAAATCATTGGATTTGAAAGCATTAAAGAAAGAATTAAATAATAGTTTAAAAAACAATTATTTCTATAATCATAGAGAATACCCATATAAAAATGTAAAGCCTCGAATAATTATTGAAGAATTATTACAAAATGATGATGGAAGTAAACTAATTGAATATAATATATTTTGCTTTAATGGAAAACCAAAATATATATTAGTATGTTATGGTGATAAACGAAAAAACAGGTATAATGATTATTATGATATAAATTTAAAAAAACTTGATTTAAAAATTAAGTATGCTTCATCTAAAGAAGTACATAAATTTCCTGAAAAAATAAATAAAATGATTGAATTGTCTAAAAAATTAAGCAATGGTATTCCAAGCTTACGTGTTGATTTTTATTATGTAAATGGTAAAATTTATGTTGGAGAATTGACTTTTTTCCATTGGGCAGGTTTTCTAAAATTTGAACCAAAAGAGGAAAATCTAAAATGGGGAAATGAATTAACACTTCCACAAAGAAAAGAGAAAAATGAAAAAGGCAATTAAGAATTTTTTAACAGATGCATTACCAGAAGTAGCTATGATCTTTTTGAATTTAATTTTACTTAAATTGTTTTATGCAAATCTTGGAACTAATATCTATGCTTTGTATCAGTTATTTTCTCAATATTTTGCATATTTAGTTTTAGCTGAAGCGGGATTTTCTAGTGCTGCATTAGTTTCGTTGTATAAGCCTATTGCTCAGGAGAATATAGAAGAAATAAACAGAAAATTATCAGGAATTAGTTATATTTTTAAACGGATAGGTATAATAATCGTTGCACTTTCACTTGTAATTTCGTTTATTATTCCACTTACAATAAAAGGAAATACACTAAATGACGTTTACATAACAATAACATTTATATTATTTGCAATTTCTAATGCCATTAATTATTTTTTCTTTACGTATAGAATATATTTTGATGCCAAAGGAGAAAAATATATTCCTAATATAATTTATCAAATAGGTTCAATTATAAAATATATCGTAGAGATAATAATGTTGATATTAAATGCAAAATTTGAATACATATTATTTGGGTGCATTTTATGCAATTTATTAACTAATATATTTATGAAACGATATACAATAAAAAAAGAAAAAGAAATTCAATTAAGTAAAAATAATAAAGACACATCAATGATAAAAGATACAAAAGATTTGGTTGTTCATAAAATAAGTGGTGTAATAGCTAACAATATTGATATTGTTTTAATTTCAATGAATCTTGGATTAAGAGATGTGGCAATATATGGTGCATATAATTATATTCTTAATGAAATAAATAAAATAATAAGTAAGATAGGAACATCATTATATTCTATAATTGGTAAAACATATTTTAGCAAAAATACACATGAAATTGATAAAAATAGTTTCTTTCAATATAATTCTTTTTTACATTTTTTAGCAACGATAATTTGCTCATCACTAGTATTTTCATATAATTCATTTATAGGCGTATTTTATGGAAACGACATGGTAGCTCCAAGAGTGGTAACATATATGTTTATTATATTGATATATATACAAATAATTAGGACAACTTTAAATACGTATGTAAATGCATGTGGTCTATTTAAACAAACCAAAGTATGTACAATAGTAGAGGGAATAATTAATTTAATTTTATCTTTAATTTTTGTTAAATATTTTGGAATGGCTGGTGTATTATTTGCAACAATAATATCATTATTAATTGCTGATTTTGTAATAAAACCAATAGTAGTAAAAAACAATTTAAAAATTTTTAATATGAGACAATTTTATAAAGATTTAATTATATATATGATAATAGCTTGCATGCAAATTGTTCTAAATACAGTTATTTTTAAATATCAAGTTAATTCAATATTAAAATGGTTTGGATTTTCATTGATTATTTTTATGATTAATGTTGTTGTTACTACTATATGTTATAAAATCTTTAGGAAATTAGAATGGTTAAATAGCATAAAGGAAATGAGGAAAAAGCATGAAGATAAGCATTGTGATACCAGTATATAATGCAGAAAAATACATTGATGATTTAATGAAAAGCATTTTAAATCAAACTTATTTAAACTATGAAGTGATTTTGGTTAATGATGGTTCTACAGATAATAGTTACGATTTATTAAAAAAATATGAAAGCAAATATGAAAATATAAAAGTATTTTCGCACAATAATGTAGGACCTGGCTTAACAAGAAAGGAAGGTTTTACAAAAGCAACAGGTGATTTAATTTTATTCGTGGATAGTGATGATAAATTATATAATGAAGATGTTTTAAAAAAAATAAATGAAATTTTTATGGATAATGAAATTGATTTATTATTATACGAGGCAAAGCAAATTCCTGATGATGAAAAAAAACATACGACAATTTATAAAGGAAATATTGCAAGAGGTAAACATAACATTGATGTATTAAATGATTGTATTGTTGAAGGATCATTGGTTATGAAAGTCTTTAAAAGGGAAAAATTGAAACTAGATTTTTTTATAGATTCATATAATTTTGAAGATGTATATACAACATATAAATATTTAAATATTAGCAAAACATTTTATTATTTGGATGAACCATTATATATAATTAATAGAAAAGAAGATAATAATTCTTTAACAAGAAATATAGATATTTGTAGGATAATAAGTGCTATTAATATAATAATAGCAATAAATCAAACAACTACAAAACTTAATTCTTCTGTTGAATTAATGGCTCTGAATTATTATATTTATAATGTTAAACAACTATTTAATACTAATGAGACATTTGAAAATAAAAAACAATTGCGCAAAAAATTAAAAGAATTAAGAACTATTTTCGATAAAAATGCAATTTATTTATGTAAAAATAAATTTAAAAAAAAGACAGTCTATTTGTATAGATTAGTTAGAATATTTGTTTAAAAAGGAGATAATATATGGCATATTTAATTACAGGTGGAGCGGGATTTATCGGTTCTACACTTACAGAAAGATTATTAAAAGAAGGAAATGTGGTTGTAACTATTGATAACTTTTGTGATTATTATGATCCTAAAATTAAAGAGGATAACATTAAAAAGTTTATAGATAATCCTAATTATAAGTTATATAGAGGAGATATTAGAAATAGAGAAAATGTAAAAAAAGTTTTTGATGAAAATAACATTGATGTTATTGTTCATTTAGCTGCAATGGCTGGTGTTAGACCTTCTATAGAAAATCCTTTATTATATCAAGAAGTAAATGGCATTGGTACACAAAATATTTTAGAAGAAGCAAAATTACATAATGTCAAATCTTTAGTTATGGCTTCAAGTAGTAGTGTATATGGTAATTGTAGAGAAGCGCCTTTTAAGGAAGATATGATAGTCGATTATGCGATAAGTCCATATGCAGCAACTAAAAAAGCTAACGAAGTAATGGCACATGTTTATCATAAATTAAATTGTATGAATATTATTATGTTAAGATTTTTTACTGTTTATGGACCTAAGCAAAGACCTGATTTGGCCATAAATAAATTTACACGATTAATGCTTGATGGAAAAGAAATACCTATGTATGGTGATGGAAGTACTTCAAGAGATTACACATATGTTGATGATATAGTAGATGGTATATGTAAATCCTGTGATTATGTAATGAATAATAATGACGTTTATGAAATTATTAATTTAGGAAGTAATAATCCTATTAGTTTAAAAGAAATGATAGAAATAATAGGAAAAGAATTAAATATTGAACCAAATATTGAAGAATTACCTATGCAACCTGGTGATGTTGATAGAACATATGCTTGTATTGATAAAGCTAGAAAATTGTTGGGTTATAATCCTCAAACAAAGTTTGATGATGGAATAAAAAAATTCATAGATTGGTATTTGCACAATTAAACAAGAATATTGATAAAAAAAGCAAAATTTGCTTTTTTTTGCCCAAATCATTAAAATACTATGTTTTTTGCAAAAAACGTGTTATATTATTTAAGGAGGTAAAAGTATGAAAGTAGCTGTAGCTGGAACAGGATATGTTGGATTAGTAACGGGCGTGGCACTTGCACATATAGGTCATAATGTAACATGTGTTGATGTAGATGAAAATAAAATTGAAATAATGCGTTCTGGAAAAAGTCCAATTTATGAAGATGGACTAGAAGAATT
>CAKPMH010000046.1 GCA_934167935.1 uncultured Bacilli bacterium | reverse complement strand
TCTTCAAACAACCTCCATTAAATTTTATCATTTTTTTACAAAAATAAGTGTTTTTTTATCAAAAATATGCTTTTTTTTGATAGACACTGAACGGTTGGCTTTTGTTGAAATATAAGGCTTCATTTAAGATTTAGAACACATACACACTCAACATGATAAGTATTACTAAACATATCAACAGGTGTTATTTCAAGTACATTATAATAATTTTTTAGAAGTTCTAAATCACGTGCTAAAGTAATAGGATCACATGATACATAAACTATTTTCTTTGGTTTTAAATTAATTAAATAATTGATTGTTTTTTTATCAAGTCCACTTCTAGGAGGATCAACTATAACACTATCAAATTTATCCTTAATTTTATCTATCTTAGATGCATCTAAACACTCAAAAGAAATGTTATTAACGTTATTTTTATTTTTATTGTAATTAGCATCCATTACTGCATATTTATTTATTTCTACACCTTTAACACTATGAACATATTTACTTATATAAATACCTATTGTACCAGTGCCACAATATAAATCTAAAACTTTATCATTAATACTTGGATTTAAATATTCTAAAACTTTATCATATAAAATTTTTGCCTCTTTAGTATTTACTTGAAAAAAAGAATCTGGTGATATTTTAAAAATATAATCACCAATTTTATCATTTATAAAACCTTTTCCATAAATAGTTTTATATTCTTTATTTTGGTAAATAATAATAGTATCAACATCAGCCTTTAAATCATTTATAATTTTATTCTCATCTATAAAATTATTTACTTTTAAAACAACCATATTATCTTCTAAATATTTAGAAGTTCTAATAACTATTTCATAAATATTATTTAAATTAATTGTTTTAATTTTTTTTAAAATTTTATTAATCTTAAAATCAGCAATATAACAATTATCGATTTCAATAATATTAAAACTTTTTTCTTTATAAAAACCAATTTTACCATTAACATGAAATGTTACTTTATTTCTATAATTTTCATTTGTGTTACCTACAATTGGTTTAATTATATTTAAAGGTAATGTAGTAAATTTATCAATAATTTGTCTAATTTTATTTTCTTTATAAAAAAGTTCATCCAAATAATTTATATGCATTAAATCACATCCTCCACAAAGAGAATAATATGGACAAACAGGTTCAATTCTTTTAGGGGACTTTTCAATTAATCTAACAACATCAGCCTCCATAATTTTTTTATTTTCTTTTTCTATTTTAATATCTACTACTTCATTAGGTAAAGCTTTATTAACAAAAACAGTTTTTTCACCTAATTTTGATATTCCTCTACCCTGATGATCCATTTTTAAAATTTTTACAATCACTTTAATCACCATAACAATTATACCAAAAATATATATTGATGTCATATAATTTTATATTTTGGAAATAATAAAAGTGCGAGGTCATAATATGGAAATAAGTAAAAATATAGAATCAAATATAGAAAATATTAAAAATAGTTATGGTTGCAGTGAAGATTTTGTATCCAGAATAATAAAAATTAAAAATAAAAAAATAACGTATATTTTTTTACAAAGTGTAAGCAGTGATGATAAAATAAGTGATTTTTTAGTTCATAGTATAAGTGAAATAATTAAAGAAAATAATAGAAATATATTTAATAGTTTATTTAAAAACATAGAAAATAACCTATATAACAGTAATATATCAATTGTTGATGACTATAACGAAGTATTATATAGATTATCATCAGGATTTACTTGTATATTTGTTGATGGAACTAATAAAGCAATCACTGTTGAAACTAAAACAAAACTTGATAGAGGAATTACAGAATCATCAAGTGAAACAATATTAAGAGGTCCAAAAGATAGCTTTACAGAAAATCATGAAATAAATATAGGACTCATAAGAAAAAGAATTAAAGATGAAAAATTATGGTTAAAAGATGTAAAAATTGGCAGAAGAACAAAAACAAAGGTAACAATAAGTTATATAAAAGATATAGCAAATACTAGTAATGTTAAAAAGATTGAAAATGATTTAAAAAAAATAGATATAGATGGAATACTAGATAGTGGATATATTAGAGAATTTTTAAATAAAAAAAATAAAAATGCCTTTCCTCAAATGATAAGCACAGAAAGGCCAGATTTAGTATGTGGAGCATTATTAGATGGTAAAATAATAATACTAGTAGAAAATAGTCCATATGCTCTAATTATTCCCGGTTTATTAATTGATTTTTTACACACATCAGAAGATTATTATCAAAAATCAATAAATGTTAGTTTAACAAGAATGCTTAGATTTTTTAGCTTTATACTTACAATAATAACACCAGGTTTTTATATTGCCGTTACAACATGGAATCAAGAAGTTATTCCAAATGAATTATTAATATCATTGTCGATTCAAAAATCTGGTGTTCCATTTCCAACTGCACTAGAACTAATTATGATGATTACAATTTTTGAAATATTAAGAGAGGCTGATACCAGAATTCCAAATACAACAGGAGCTTCTATTAGTATTGTTGGGGCATTAATATTAGGAGAAGCAGCAGTAAGTGCAGGAATTGTATCACCAATAATAATAATAGTTGTAGCCTTTACATCTATATCTGGACTTCTATATACAGACGTAGACTTTATAAATGGAATTAGATGGTGGAGATTTATATTTATAATTTTTTCAGTATTGCTAGGTTTTATTGGGCTCATAATAGCAATATTAATATTTATAGTAAAATTATGTAGTATAGAATATTTAGGAGTTCCATATACAGTTCCAACAAGTCCCCTTTATCCAAAAATGCTTAAAGATAGTTTTATTAGATTATCAAGAATAAAACAAAAAAATAGAGCTCCTTACTTAACAAAAAATCAAAAAAGAATGGGGGAATATAAATGAAAAAATTTATATTTATCATACCTATTATCATGTTTTTTTGTGGTTGTACCGATTACAAAGAATTAAATAATATTGCAATTGTAACAGGCATATCAATAGATTTAGAAAATAATGAATATAAAGTAAGTACATTAATATCAAATTCAAAAAAAGCTGAAGAAAGTGCTAAAGAAGGAGATGCAGGAACTGTTATATATGAAGGAACAGGTAAAACTATATCAATGGCATTAAAAAAAATCGATAATAGAATTCCAAAACAAATTTACTTAGGACATCTCTCAGTAGTTGTAGTATCAAAAAAAGTAGCAAAAAAAGGATTAGATAAAGTAAGTGATTATTTATTTAGAAGTCCAGAAACAACAAAAAGAGCATATCTTATAATGACAAGAAATGATAATAAAGCTAGTGATGTTTTAAAAATATTATCACCATTAGAATCATTTCCATCACAGAATATCAAATTAAATATTGAAAATTCAAATAATACAAGTTCTATATCAGATGACATGACATATAGTAAATTTATGGAATCTTATTTAAAAAAAGGAATAGAACCATACCTACCAACAATAAAAATATATGGAAATGAAAAAAAAGGAAGTTCAAGTAAATCTTTAGAATCAACTGATTTAAAAGCTTTTGTAGGTCTAAAAGGATTAGCACTTTTTAAAGACACAGAATTTATTCATTATACAACAGATAATGAAAGTAGAGGAATAAATATAGCAATTGGAAATATATCAGATATGATAATAGAAACCAAATGTAATGATGGATATATAATAACAGCATTATCAAATTTAAAAACAACAAAAAAAGTAAAATTTAAAAATAATAAACCTTATATCGATATTAATATAAAATCAGATGGAGCAATTCAAGAAATAACTTGTGATATAAATTTATATGACAAAAAAAATATTGAATATATACAAAATAAAACTAAAAATAAAGTAAAAAAATTAGTCCAAGAAGGAATTGATATAACAAAGGAATATGAAACAGATGTATATGGTTTTGGTAATTTAATATACAAAAAAAAGCCCGCTTATTTCAAGAAAATTAAAAATTGGAATAAAGCATATAAAAATTTAAATATTAATGTTAATGTAGATATTGATATTCAAACAAAAGGAGCAATAAAACAATCACTAAAGGCGGCGAGAAATAATGAAAAATAATAAAATTACTTGTTTAGAATATGGAATATTAATATATTTTATAATACGTTCCATGTCACTTGGAATATCCATTGATTCATATATTCATATTGGAGGTGTAGATGGATATCTATCCCCATTAATTGGAATGATAATAGGATTAATTCCATTATATATTTTTATAAAGCTTTTGAATTTTCAACCAGATTTAAATATTTTTGAAAAAATTGATTACTTATTTGGCAAAAAAATAGGAAAAATTTTAACAATTATAATTATAATTACTATTACGTTTTTAGTGAATGTTATTTTTTGGAATTTATTAAATTTCATAAGTTCACAATATTTATATAGAACATCATCATTATATGTAGCCCTTATATTTGGTATTTGTTTTATATATACATGTACAAAAAAAATAAATGTTTTAACAAGAACTGCAAATATTTTATTTTATATATCCATAATTATATTTTTTACATGTGCTATAGGTCTTACAGGTAATTCTAAACTAAGTAATTTACAACCTTTTCTAGAATATGGTATAAAAAATCCATTACTTAGTGGTCTTGCACATGTTGCATACTCAATATTACCATTATATATATTACTATTAATACCTAAAAATCAAATAAAAAATAATAGTAACTTAAATAAATATATATTTATATTTTATTTAAGTGCTAACATAGGAAAATTTGTGGTTATTTTTTATGTTTTATCCGTTTTTGGAATAGATTTAGCAACTATCTATGAATTTCCAGATTTTGTTTTATTAAGAAGAATTGCAACAACCGGTTTTTTCCAAAGATTTGAAAGTATTTTAGCAACACAATGGATATTTGATTTATTTATAATGATATCATTATGTTTTATATTTATAAAAAAAGCATTTAAACATGTTGTCAAAATTAAAAATGAAAATATATTTATAAGTATATTTATTATAATAATATGTTTTATATCAAGTAATCATATATTTAAAAACAATACAATTGGAGATGACTTCATGTTATATAAATTTCCTTTTATAATGTTTATCATGCTTTTTATTTTACCATTATTAGTTTTTATTAAAAGTTTTTCAAAAAAAAACACCTAATTATTTAATTAGGTAATAAACTCCAAAAATAATTAATCCTGTTAAAATAATTAATCCAAAAAAAACTAATACTTTTAATAAGATTTTTTTACTTTTTTTACTTTTAATGTAGTTAGATGCTTCCTCAAAATCATCTTTATTAAAATTAAGGCTTGAAGTATAAAAAGAGTTATCAAATTCAGGGATTGTATTATTATTTCCCTGATATTTTTTTGCCTGTTCTAGTAATTGTCTAACTGATTCTCTTCCATCAACCTTACTATTACTAGTATCTTCTAAATTAAACATATTAAGCCCAAGTTCTTTATCATTCATTTTATTTAACATGCTTGTATTCGTAATAGTATCAATTAATTCTTTTAAATCCTCATCATATTCTTCTTTTTCATAAATTTTTTCATGCTTTTTTTCATTATCTAGTTTAAGATTCTTTAAAATATTATAATTTGTATTATCTAAACTTCTAGGTGTATCTTCAACCGGTTTCTTATCTTTAGCTTTTGTTAATATATCTCTTATATCATAATTTTTCTGTTCTTTAGTTGTAAATTCATTACTTATAGTTTTTTCTTCTTTTTCTTCCTTTTTATTTGTTAATTGTCTATATTGTTTTTCTCTCTTATAATTTTCACGATTTTTTAATGTATTTTTTATTTTTGTTATATCAATTTCATTATTTTTGGTCATAGTAGCAATTCCTTCAATATTAGAATACTCACCTGTATCATATATACTACGATAAAGTTCTTTATTTTTTTGACTTCTTTTAGTTATATTAGTATCGCCTTTATAATACTTTTCCATTCTGCTTACCATACTATCACCTACTAATATGATAACACAAATTTAAAATTTTTTAAACCTTTACTTGCATTTACCAAACTTTTTTTTTATAATTAACTAGGAGGATTTTTATGAAAAAAGTTAAAGTTAATAAAGATGTATGTATTGGATGTGGAGCATGCACAGCAATAGCAAGTGATGTATTTTCATTTGATGAGGATAATCTTGCTAAAGCTAATGAAGAAAATAATGACATTGATAAAATGGATAACGAGACTAAAAATGATGTTATGGATGCTCTAGAAGGATGTCCAACAAGTGCAATAGTAATTGAAGAAGAAGAAAAATAAAAATGTGCAAAAAAGCACATTTTTATTTTCTTTTTTGTAATTTCAACCGCACCACTATTTGTAATAATTTAATTCTACATCATAAACACATTTATAGTCAAA
>CAKPMH010000045.1 GCA_934167935.1 uncultured Bacilli bacterium | reverse complement strand
CACTTGTTGGTTTTTACTCTCTATATAGCATTTTAATAAGTGTTGATTTACCACATCCGGTTGAACCTATTACAAAAACAAAATCACCTTTTTTTATATTCAAACTTAAATCGTGTATTGCTACTACACCAGTTTTATATTGCTTTCTAACATTTCTTAATACAATCAAGTCCACATTATCACCTTCCTATTTACTTCCATATACTTCATAAGCATCTGCTACTACAAAGAATGCATTAGGATCTATTTCATGGATTCCTTCTTTAGCAACAAAATATTCTCTTGTTGGAATTACACACATTAATACTTTTTGTCTGTTTCCTGTAAATGCACCATTTCCTTCTAATACTGTTACGCCATGACCTAATTCATTTAGTATAAATTTTTTTATTTCTGATTCATGTGATGTTATTATAAAGAATGATTTTGATTGAGATACACCAATCATTACTTTATCTGTCATCATACTAATTATATATAAATTTATAATTGAATACATTATTTTTGAAATTCCAAATGTAAATATACCACATAATATTATTAATCCATCTGTTAATAGCATTGAATTTCCTAAAGACATTTTTCCATATTTTGATACTATTTGATTTAATATATCTGTACCTCCTGTTGTATATCCTGACTTAAATATTAGTCCAAACCCAAACCCAGATATTACAGCTCCAAATAGTGCCAACATAATAGGTTCTACATCTCCTATATTTATATTATTAGTTAAATAAGTTGTAAGTTCAACAAACACTGGATACAAAATTGAACCTATTATTGAATTTTTAGTTTTTTCTTTTCCAAGTACTATAAAGCTTAGTAAAAGAAGAACTATTTCTCCTATAAATATTGTTGTAGATGGATTTATTCCACACATTTTCTTTAAAATAACACCTATACCACTTACGCCATATACTATATCACTTGGTAATATAAATAAATTAAATGCAAATGCTACTATAAATACACCAAATATAAATTGTGCATATCTAACTAATATATCTTTTTTATATATTTCTTTTATAATATCTCTTACTTCTTCTTTTTTTTTGAACAACATATACTACCTCCTAATTAAATTACCTTTTATAAATTCATCTATATTACCATCCAACACACTTTTTACATCTGTTATTTCTACATTACTACGATTATCTTTTACTAAGGTATATGGATTCATAACATAGCTTCTTATTTGTGATCCAAAATTTATATCTGATAGGTCTCCTTTTATATCTTTTAATTCTTTTTGTTGACGTTCTAATTCTAAATTATATAATTTATTTTTTAATACTTCTAAAGCTGTTTCTTTATTTTTTATTTGACTTCTTTCATTTTGACATGTAACAACTATTTTAGTTGGAATATGTGTGATTCTTACTGCACTATCTGTTGTATTAACTCCTTGTCCTCCACACCCGCTACTTCTATACACGTCTATTCTTAAATCATTTTCATTTATTTCTATATTCACTTCATTATTTTTAAATAATGGAGATATATCAACAGATGCAAATGATGTATGTCTTCTTTTATTTGAATCAAATGGTGATATTCTTACTAATCTGTGAACTCCTTTTTCACCTTTTAAATAGCCATATAGATT
Organism: uncultured Bacilli bacterium; assembly: GCA_934167935.1. The sequence continues at coordinate 4,789 of CAKPMH010000045.1, read as the reverse complement.
TTCACCATGTACTAGTACTGTAACACTTTTAATACCAGCTTCTTCACCATTTTGATAATCAATTACCTCATATTTATAACCTTTTTTATCAAAGTATCTTGTATACATTCTATAAAGCATTAAAGCCCAATCTTGTGATTCTGTTCCACCAGCTCCAGGATGTATTTCTAAAATTGCATCTAATTTGTCATATGGGCCATTTAATAATATTATTATTTCTAATTCTTCTAATTTTTTTTCTATTTCATTTATTTCTATTTCAACTAATTCTTTTAATTCTATATCATTTTCTTCTTTTATTAAATTAATAATTTCTATATTATTTTTTATTTTTTCTTTTATTTTAGTTATACTATTCAAGGTATTTTTTATAGAATTTATTTCATTAATAACATCATTGCTATTTTTTCTATCGTTCCAAAAAGTTGGGCTTTTTTCTAATTCTTCTAATTCTTCTAATCGTCTTTTTTTACTATCAGGGTCAAAGTGACCTCCATAATTCTAATGCTTTTTTATCTAAATATTTATATTTATTTACTAGTTCATATATTTCCATAAGTCACCTACCTTATTAATTATAACATTTATTATATTTTTTTTCTATTAAATCAATAAAGTTTACAAAAAAAAATAGATTATTATCTATTTTTTTAATTTATACATTTTATTCTTCTTTTTCTAATTTTACTAGTACTTCTCTTGGTTTAGAACCATTTGATGGTCCAATTATACCTCTTTCTTCTAATAAATCTATACATCTTGCTGCTCTATTATATCCAAGTCTAAATCTTCTTTGTAATAATGATGCACTTGCTTTTCCTTGTGTTACAACAAATTCAACAATTTCATTATATAATGGTTCTTCTGTTGCATCTCTACTATCAGATGAATCAAAATTTGATTTTGCATTCATCTCTTCATCATCCATTGTAAGTGTTTCATCATACCTTGCAATTTGTTGTTTAATTGTGTAATCTGCTACGCTTTTTATTTCTTCATCACTTAAGAATGTTCCTTGAATTCTTATTGGTGTATTTTCTCCTTGTGGAAGAAATAACATATCACCTTTTCCAAGTAATTTTTCAGCTCCTGATGAATCAAGTATTGTTCTTGAATCAATATTAGATGCTACTGCAAATGCTATACGTGATGGAATATTTGCCTTAATAACACCTGTTATTACATCTGCTGATGGTCTTTGCGTTGCAACTATTAAATGTATTCCAGCCGCTCTTGCCATTTGCGTAATACGCATAATAGAATCTTCTACTTCTTTTGCGGCTACTAACATTAAGTCAGCAAGTTCATCTATTATAACAACTATGAATGGCAAATGATTTAATTTATCATCTTCACTTCTTTTTTCATTTTCCTTATCTATATAAGCATTATAACCAGCTATATTTTTAGTTCCACTATCACTGAATAGGTCATATCTTCTTTCCATTTCAACTACTATTTTTTTTAGAGCAATATTAGCCTTTCTTGCATCTGTTACTACTGGGGCTAATAAATGTGGTACACCATTATACATAGAAAGTTCTACTTTTTTAGGATCTACAAGAACCAATTTTACTTCATCTGGTTTTGTACGCATTAAAATTGACACTATTATACTGTTTATACATACTGATTTACCACTTCCAGTTGACCCTGCAACTAAAAGGTGTGGTGTTTTATTTATTTCACAATATACAGGTTTACCCATAATATTTTTCCCTAGTGTTACAAGTAATTTTGAATCACTTAAACTAGAAGGTACTTTTTCTAGAATTTCTCTTACAGTAACTGATAATTTTACTTTATTTGGGATTTCTACTCCTATAGTTGATTTTCCTGGTATTGGTGCTTCTATACGAACATCTTTAGCAGCAAGAGCAAGTGCTATTTCTTTATTTAAACTTGCAACTTTACTAACTTTTGTTCCCGATTTTATTTCTACTTCATATTGTGTTACCGTAGGTCCAGGGTTTATTGCCACTACATGACCTTCTACACCAAAATCCTTTAATACTTGTTGTAATACTTCAACATTATGATTAATTGTTTCTTTTGAATCCATACTTTTACTTTTTACTGGTTTTGCAAGTAAACTTATTGGAGGTAATTTATATCCTTTACTATTAGGCACTTCTTTTTCTTCTTTTATTTCCTTTGTTTCTTTTATCTCTTCTTTTGGTTCTTCTTCAACTTTTATTAATTTATCGATTGAAGATACAACTACTTTATTATCATTATCATATGCCTTTTCTTCTTCTTTAATATGTTCTTTATTTTTCTTATCTTTTCTTATTTCTTTCTTTTCTACTACTTTATCTTTAAAATTTTTCATTATATCATATATTGAAAAACCAGTTGTCATAACAAAACCACATACCATTAAGGTAATAAATGCTACTCTAGTTCCATTTATATCTAGTAATGATACAAATAAGCATGAGAATACTGCTCCAATTATTCCCCCTCCTAGATTTGCTTTTGTTTGCATATCTGATATTGCTTTAAAGAAGTTACTTATTGTTTCTGTGATTATTTTTATACCATTCAAATCTTTATCTTTTAAATATTCCATATGTGAACATACAAATAATCCTATTAAAAAAATGTAAAAACCAATTAATCTTGAATTAAAAAAGTCTGGTTTTTCTCTTTTTATTATCATATATATTCCTATAATTATTAACGATAATAGAAAAATAAAGTCAAATGGTCCTGCTAGAAAAATTGCAAAACTTCTAATAAAGTGTCCAACTACTCCACTTTTTGGAATCCATCCTATTATGGAAATCATTATAAGTAAGAAACCTATAAGTTCTACTGAATATCCTGTTGATTTTTTCTTAGTCTCTTTTCTTTTCTTTTTCTTTGCCATTTTAATGCCTCCTACAATAATTAAATTATATCATAAAAACAAAAAAAAAACTAGAGATAGCATAACGATAAAACCGGTCTTCCCAGGTGGGCACAACATATTAAGTTTTAGGATCCTTATAAATAAGTATTCAACACCACTTAACAATTACGTTCCCAATCGTTATATTTGTAGGTTTTTCTTAACAACTATCTCTAGTAATTAAATTATATCAATTAATCTATATAAAAGCAATACACTTTACACTTTTATTTTATTAATTTCTTCTTTTGAAAGTCCCGTTGATGAGGTAATAATATTAATATCAACATTATTTTTTAATAAATTTTTGGCAATTTCTATTTGTTTATTATGTTCTTTTTCTTTTAAAATTGTTTTTTGATGTTTTAATTGTTCTTTTAACTGTTTATCTAATTGTTCTTTTAACTGTTTGTTTAAATTTTCTTCTCTTTACATATTCATTTATATAATTCGCATCATCACATAAAAAGATGTAAAACTTTCCGCTTTTAAACAAATATAATTTATCCTTATCTTTCTCTTTTAATTCATTGTATTTTTCTATTAATTTACTCATAATTTCTCCAAAAAATAAGACAGTAAAACTATTTACTGCCTTTATATATTTTAATATTCACCATCTTGTTACTACTCAAAATATATCATTAATGTTTTTATTTATAACAACAGTTATAAATAGGAAATAAATCTCTATGTTAATTGTTAATATAATCCTTAAACTATTTATAACTTAATATATGTTTTTATATTTTAACTTCAAATATAATTTTTAAATATAATTTATCATAGTACGCAAGCACCGAATAAGCCGAATTGTTGCTGTTGGAATTACCAGTGTTACGGCCTAAGCTAAGCACACCTGCTCCGGTACCATTGTTCCAGCTACCACCACGTTTGAAGAAAGGGCACGTAGGAGAAACGAAGTTAGCGTTAATCGATTTATTATCTATCTTATCAACTGATAAGATTTAATTTGATCCTTTTTTCACCTAAAAAAGGGGGTGTAAAAAGGACATATTCTAATTATATTTATTGCTCGTTTTTATATCTTTATACTAACTAATATTACGATATACAGGGCAGTCCTACGGACTAGTACGCAAGCACTGAACGAGCCGAATGGTTGCTGTAGGAATTACCAACGTGACGGTAGAAGTCAAGCACACCTGCTCCGGCACCATCGTTCCAGCTACCACCACGCTCGAAGAAAGGGTACGTAGGAGAAACGAAGTTCGCGTAATCATTAAACCATAAACCTCTATCATTTGATGAATTTGTTTTAGTGTTTGCGATTTCTTTTGTAGCATCGCCTAGTTTTCCACTAGTATATTTATACCAATTATCTGTACCTACTGCATCACTACTTACATATGAATCATAGTATTTTTTATCTGGAAAATCTAGTCCACTTGTATTTGCTCCTGCTACATTTCCTTTTAATCCTTTAAAACCACTATCTCTTGAATAAAGGTTACCATTAGAGTCCTCTAATACGCCCATGACGTACTCCCAAGACCCTCCACTCATATCATATATTCCTGTTATATTTCCGGTTGTACTAGCTAAATATCCTTTAGCTGTATTATATTTATTTGTACAGTCACTACTATTTGATATGTAACTTGCTGATACAGTATCTCCTGCACAACCTGTTATGGTTGCTCCATATTCCCATTGTCCAGAAAAAGCTTTACTTTTTCCACGATATCCTGTATTTATATTATTTATAGTAACTTCTATACATGTAGAACTATTACATCTACCATACTTTGAATATGTTAGGTACGTGGCTGCTCCCCACTCCATATTTGTCATCATGTGACTATTTAAATTTGTATGACTATTTTTTATTAGAGTAAAGAAACTACTTACATTCTTATTTGTTAAACTTCTTAC
>CAKPMH010000044.1 GCA_934167935.1 uncultured Bacilli bacterium | reverse complement strand
GAGTGAATAGAATTTTAAGTGCTTTTGGAAATAATAAAAATACTATAGTTGTGTCTAATCATATAAATGCAGGAGGTCATAAGTTTAGTTACCATTACATAATTTAATTGGTTATTAAGACGGCTGTATTTAAATAAAATATGTTTATTGATAAATTTACCAAAATTGAATTTTGATGTGTTAAATAGGCATAAAATAAAGAATTATAAAGGTATTTCACTTCAGATATTAAAAAAGTACGAATTTTGTTGTATAATGAAGAAGTATTTTTCAAAAGAATATATAAGTGATATAAAAAATCAAATTTTCTTATTATTCCGTGCGAAAAATATAAAAATGAAAATTGTGTTTTTTTCCAGAATGTACTAGAGAATTTTTTGAATATTTAAGGTTTTCAGATGAAAAAAGTATAGTTGTAGATATTGCTTCATCAGATGAAAGTTTTAAACAATTAGAATTGCACTCATCAGAAATAGAAGTGGCAATGATAATAATAAAAGATGTTATTCTTCTAATTACTATAAATTTAATTTCATCATTTTTATATGATCTTGTAAAAAAACACCGTAAAAAACCAGAAAATGTTAATGCGAAGGTAAATATAATAGCAGAAGAAACTAAAAGTTAAAGATAACTAAACATGACAATACAGGAGATTGAAAAATACTTATTAACAAACAATTATGAATTAGAAAAACATATTGTTGAAGAAATTGAAAAAGAATTAAAAATGGCAATATCTAATAATAACGAAGATTTAGCAAATTATTGTTGGTGTTTAAAACAAATCCTTTTTATTAAAAACAGTTATCTTTTCGCTATAGATTGTTTAACGAACAAGAAATATGAAGATGCTTGGTTGTTGCTCGATAAGATAGATTTAGAGTTTTGTAGTTTAGAAAATAATTTTGATATCAAACAAAATAACGATAAATTTTGTTTGATATTTATAAGTGACATTATTAAAGAATATCAAAAATTATTTCCGTATAAATCTTTTTTTAGCAGAGAAAGTATTATTAAAAATGAAAAATGTTCAATATATGGAAAGCGATTTTCTTTACGTAATTCGTGTGGACATAAATTAGGAAAGTTATATATGGGACAATTATGTCAAAAAATAATTACAGATATGGAGTTAAAGGCAATCGCAATTGTAACAGAACCTTATGATAATTATGCTTTTGTAAAAATTAAGGGATACGAATATGATTATCACATTTTAGATGAATTACTTAATAAAATTAACGACCCGTTTAAGAAATTTGTTATTACACAAAAACACATAAAACAAGAAAAATATCTAAAAACCAAAAGAAATGACTGGTGCCCATGTGGTTCGGGCAAAAAATACAAAAAAATGTCACTTTAGTGGTGATGACGAGTTAATGACTTTTTATCAAATAAATATTATAGAGTGATTTTCATAAATAATAAGTAATTTGATAAAAAATATTATAATTTAATGTTATAATATAAAAGAAAGAGGTGTTATATCGAAATGAAAAAATGGCAAAGAATTTTATTAATAATTGTAATGTGTTATCTTAGTTTTTATTTGGCTTATTGGATCCTTAGTTTAACTGTATTAAACGAAAAAATAAGTTCAATTATTTGTTTATTTTTCTTTATATTACCAATAATTATTTATAATTTTATAATAAAAAAAATTATTATAAAAGAAAATGAGATTGTTAGTGAATTAAGTTCAAAAATTCAAAAAGTGATTAAATTAAACGAATCATATAATTTTAAAGAAATAAAACAAAATAAACGTAGTATTACTGAAAGAGAATATTCTAGAAAAAGTTTGGATAGAGTTACAGGAACAAGCATTATTAAATATCACATAGAAAACAATATTAAGAAGATAAGAACGGATGTGGAAAATGCCATCTATAATATTAATTTACTTGAAAAGTATGCTAAAGATGTTGAAGAAATATTACAATGTGAATCTATTAATAATAGTGAATACTCTTTAAACAAATATAAAAAAATTGAAGAACGAGTTCTTAAAAAATTAATACATAAACAAGAAGATTTTTTGATTACTCTAAAAATAGAAGTATATTATCGTAGCAATGGTGGAAATGTTAACGATAGTAGAAAAGGAAAATATTCATTTAATGATCTAATCAATATATATAAAGAATGGCAGAATGGAAATAAGTTTGAAGAAACAAAAAAGCAAGAGCGTAAAATAATGAATGATGACATTAGATATAATGTTTTAAAGCGAGATAATTATTCATGTCAAATATGTGGTGCAACGGCAAAAGATGGTGCTAAATTACATGTAGACCATATTATTCCAGTTTCCAAAGGTGGAAAGACAGTAATGAGCAATCTCCAAACTTTATGTGAACAATGTAATATTGGCAAAAGTAATAAGACGGATGATGATATTTGTCCAAAATGTGGTGGTAGATTAGTGAAGAAAAAAGGAAAATATGGAGAGTTTATTGGTTGCAGTAATTATCCTAAATGTCATTATAAAGAATAAAATCAATAAAATAATCATCCTATAGATTTTAATAAAAATTAGAACATAGGATGATTTTTAATTTTTAAAATTATTTCAATTATAATAAAAAAACACTATTTCATCCTATATATCAACCTATGAAGTAGGAACAATTTTGTAAGTACAAAATCAGTTTGACACTATAAAGAAGTCTTGTTTTATAAGGCTTCTTTTTATGTTATGGTGGCATCATCTTATCCTGCTTTTATAACATTACCAAAATTATGGCTTAATCATCCTACAAGAAAAGAGGAATATAATGGATAACAATAAGTATGTTAAGATACCAGTTAGTGTTTTAATGGATAAAAATATTTGTGCTAATGCCAAATTATTATATGGTGTAATAATAGTATTATTTTATATTAGAAAATATTGTTTTGCAGATAATACTTATTTAGCTGAAACATTAAATACTACTAGAAGAACAATAACTAGGCTAATTAAAAGATAATGATTATATCTATATTGTTAATGATAAACATAAAAGAAAAATATATATTAAAGATGTACCAACACCATCCATAAATGTAGAAGATTTATTCTAATGATATGGATGATTTTTTTTATTTGATTAGGATGGAAGCATCTAATATATATAATAAATATAAAATAAAAAATATTAATGATTATAAGATAAGTATTTAAACTAGTTTAAATATTTAAAATATCAAATTTTATAAAAGGAGGAACTATATGAAAAAATTTAATGTATATTTGCCATTTGAACTTTTTGAAAGAGTAAAACTAATGGCTAAAACATATAATAAATCTATTACCAAAATGATGGTTGAATTAATAGAAATTGGTTATATAAAAATGTTAGAAAATAAATAATATTTAATTTATTAATTTTATTTTAGAAAAGGAGGGATTATATGTATGAAAAGATATCTAAATATAAAATTAAAAACATAAATTTATATAGGTGGGATATATATGGAGGAAACCTATATAAATAAAATTACATTTAAAGATCTTATTTTAAAATATCTAATTGAGGAAATTTTAAAAGAACAAGGAGACTCTAAATAATGATTTGTGTCTTTTCGTTAATGATGGTATCATCGAGTCGTCTTAATAATCAATTAAGTAAGTTAAAAGGAGGTAATGATGTATAATACTTACCTAAATAATATAGATTTCGGAGTTGGAATCTATATAAGATTATCTGAAGCAGATGAAGGAAAATCTTATGAATCAGAAAGTGAAAGTGTTATTAATCAAAAAGAATTACTAAGAAGTTATGTTAAAAATAATAATTTTAATCTGTGTGGAGAATATGTAGACGATGGATATTCTGGTACTAATTTTGATAGACCAGGATTTCAAAAAATGTTAGAGGATATAAAACAAAAAAAGATAAATTGTGTAGTAGTTAAAGATTTATCTAGATTTGGTAGAGATCATGTTATGACGGGATATTATATTGAAACTTTTTTTCCTGAAAATAATATAAGATTTATATCTATACTTGAATCGTATGATAGTTTTAAAAATCAAGCTAGTAATGATTCTTCAACATTTATAATTGCTTGTAATGATTATTATAGTAAACAAAATTCTATTAAGATAAGAAATGTATTAAATGATAAAAGAAAAAATGGTAAATTTATAGGAAGTCAACCATGTTATGGATATATGAGAGATCATTTAGATAAAGGACATTTAATACCTAATCCAGAAACTGCACCTATTGTAAAAAAAATATTCAAGTGGAGAGCAGAAGGAATAGGACCAACAGAAATAGCAACAAGATTAAATGATATGAATGTACCTACTCCAGCAGGATATAAGAAAACAAATTATTCTTCTAGATTAATTGATAGGGATAGTTGGAATATATCAACAGTAAAGAAAATTTTAAGTAATAGAATTTATACTGGAGATATGGTTCAACATACTCAAACAAAAGTAAATTATAAATCAAAGAAGAAAATAACATTAGATGAAAGTTTATGGGTGATAGTTGAAGATACTCATGAACCTTTAGTGGATAAACAAACTTTTAAATATGTTAATTCTTTAGGAAAAAGAAAAACTAGAAATTATAGTTTAAAAACAGAAAGAATAAAAAGAATTTTAGAAGGAAAAATATTTTGTAAAGAGTGTGGTAATAGATTATCTGTTTATTATAGAAAGAAACTTGATTATTGGTCTATTAATTGTAATAGATATTCTAGAGATCCAAAGAGAGGAAGATGTAGTTCACACTTTTATCCATATGATTGTTTAGAAGAACAAATACTAGAACGATTTAATAATTCAGTATCAAAATTTATAAAAGAACTAGATATAGAAGAATTAAATAAAGAAATACAAAAAAATGTTCATAAAGAAACAGAAGATACAGATAAAAAAATAAACGATTTATTAAAAGAAAAAGAACAAATTATGAATAAATTATCTACTATATATAGTGATAGATGTAATGATATTATTTCAGCTGAATTATATAAAGAATTATCTACGGAATCCGAAACTAAATTAAAAAAAATTAATAATATAATAGAAGAAGAAAAAATAAAAAAGCAAAATATAAAGAATAAAGCAAATATACTACCAGATTATACTAAAAAGATAAAAGAACTATTAGATTTAAAGAAACCTAAAAAGGAGTTAATAAATACTTTAATAGATAAGATAGTAATTGATGAAAATAGAAACATAAAAATCATGTTTAAATATGATGTAATATCAGAGATTAATTTTATGTATGAAAATAGAAATTTAGTTAGAAATCCTTATCCTTATGGGAGAAGAGGAAAATGTTAGATTTAGTGGTATAATAAGCAGTAGAGGTGATATAATGTTTGATCAAATAGAAATTGAAGGCAAATTAGTTGATGTATATTTTGATATCGAAAATTTTAAATTAAAGGTGGATAGATACGACTGGACTGTTTTGAACGTATATATTAATAAAGAGATAGTAGTATTAAAAAGATTTATTTTATTTATAAAATATTGTGGAAAATGTAACAACTACAGTACTGAATTTGATGTGTTATTTTATATTAATACAGATTATACAAAATTTACTCCTTTAGACTTATCTGATATCATAATTGCTTCTAATGAAATAAGTTATTTATTATATTCTAATGAAAAGAAAACTAATACTTATAATATTCAATTAGATAATTGCGAATTTTGTGTTAATTTAAATAGAAACAATAAGATGCAAATGTGGTACTATTATGATATTAGAAGTTGTGGTAATGTAGAAATAAAAATAGTCAAATGCGATGATTGGACTACTTATGGAAAAATAATCAACGCTGTCATTAACGCTCTTTTTGTTAGTTTACTTTGCAGAAGAAACAATAACTTTGAAATATTAATATCTAATAAAAACAGAAGAAATATAGGAAAAATAGTTTTTCCTAAAATAAAAATTAAAAGTAAATACGGAATAAAAGTATCAAATATTGATATTCTAAAAAAGGACATAAAAAAAATAATTATAGAATTGATTAAAACACCTAATTTAAGTCAGTTTTTTATACCAGAATATTCAAATTATCATACACAATTAGAATTTTATAAAATATATGCATGTTTTGAATATGAATATAATTTAATTGATAAATATAAATTATATAATAATGAACAAAAAAGAGAAATTAAGAAAACTGGTAAAATGAAAAAACAAATTAAAGAAGTATTGAAAAAGAATAAAGTATCAATAACAGAACATTATTTAAGCTCTTTAGCTAATTATAATCCTATGGAGGGACATAAGCAAAAGCTTAGAAATGGAATTGAATACACAAAAAAATTTATGAGTAAGCGATATTGTGATATTAATTTCTTTAAAAATGAACAAGAATTTATAGATTATATATATCAAACTAGGATACAAATAATTCATCAACCAGATGATAATATAGAAATTGAAAATGCAAATTATTTAGATGTGTTTAATGAAATTATATATTCTCTTTTTTTGAAACGTTGTGGGATATCAAATAAAAGAATAGAGGAGATTACAACAGAAATATTTATTCCTTATATATAATTAACAGCGGTAACTAAACTCGCGAGGTGGTGACGGTGCTGAAGTAATTTATGCTTTAAGAAATAAAAGTACACTTGCAAATAAAATACTAGGTTCACTTTCTAAGGCAGG
>CAKPMH010000043.1 GCA_934167935.1 uncultured Bacilli bacterium | reverse complement strand
GATTAAGCCTTTGGTTTTGCTTTGTAATTCCTTTATGTTGCCATTATTTTTTATGTGCTCAGGCTTTTGCCTTTCACCTGGAAAATACGGTATAGCAGAATATTTTAAAAGAAAAGCAAGAGTCTTATTGTTGCCTTACTTTCTGTTGGGACTGACTGTCTCCTTGTTACATGTTGGCGTCAATGGTATTGATGGAGTTGTGCAAAACATAGGAGAAGAGTTGTTTTCTTGGCAGACTCTTTGGTTCTTGCCAGTTCTTTTTTTTGCAGATCTTATTTTATATGTTTTTTTGTCTAAAGCAAAAGATATATTAGTAATTAATGTGGTTATAGGTGTTATTTCGCTTATAATTGGTTGTCTGTTTTGCTGGCAGGATATAACAATGATAATGAATTTAACTGTTGTACCTATTGCGATATTTTATCTTTCCCTTGGATATGGGATGAAAAAGGCATTGAATGTTAATGACTTTTCGCATAGAGGAAAAGTGGGTATTTGTCTTTTGGCATTAGGGCTTGTTATAATGATGACAACAAAAGAAAATTTTGTATTGAAATTAAATAACATACTCCCAATGTGGAAAATTGTTGTCAGCACAATGGAGGTTGTAGGAGTTATGCTTATATTATCTGCAATAATTACCTCCCCCATTATGCATAAACTGCATTGCATAACCAACTTGTTAGAGTACATCGGAAAGAACACAATGGTTATTTTTGCCTTTCACATGCCTGTGTTCTTTTACTGCCAAACATTTTTAAGACCATTAATAAAGAGTCAATTATATTATAAACCAATTGAGTTCACACTGATTTGGGGTATTTGCATGATGTTGATACCGTTATTTAATCGGTATGCGCCAATTCTAATTGGAAAGAAAAGATGAATATTCTCATGGTATCGATAAATTTCTATCCATCTATAGGTGGAATAGAAATAGTTACGGAAAATTTAGCCAATGAGTTTGTCAAGATGGGGCATCAAGTTACAGTGATAACGAATACTCCTGATGATAATTCTCGTACTTTTCCATTTACTGTTTTAAGAAATCCAAGTAAAAGGGAAACTTTTAAGGCATATAAAACGTGTGATGTTTATGTACATCAAGCCATTTCTTTAAAATATGTCTGGCCGCTATTTATATTAAGAAAGCCATTCTTTATTGTGTACCATCAAGTTGGCTGGGAGTCAGGAATAAAAGGAAAGATAAAGAAATTATTCTCTTACTTCGCACATAATATATGTGTGAGTGAAACAACGGCGAAAGGTTATGGGCTTAAAAAATTTGATGTGATATATAATGCCTATAATAACGAAGTCTTCAAGCAAACTAATTTCGGAGAACGAAAGGATATTGTCTTTGTTGGAAGATTAAATAGAGACAAGGGAGCGTACCTGCTGATAGATGCATTTAATGATTTTAAAGAGAGGACTCATTCTGATTATAAACTGAATCTGATTGGTGACAGTGATGAGCGTAAGAATATAGAGGCATTTGCCAAATGTACAAAATATTCTAACGATATAAATTTTCTTGGTTTGAAGAAATCTAATGAAATTGCTCAAATACTGAATTGCCATAAAATTCTTGCTGTAACTTCTACACATCCATATTATGAAGCTTTTGGAATTGTTGTTCTTGAAGGATTGGCTTGTGGATGTGTTGTTGTTGGGGCGGATGGAGATGGCATAGAAGAGGCTTTGCACGGATGCGGTTTGTTGTATAAAAATGGAAGCTCTTGTGATTTGACAGAAAGCTTACTAATGGCATCTGTGTCAAATGAGTCCATCATTGATGAATCTTGGTTAATGAGTCGGCAGTTGGAGAATGTAGCAAAGCAATATCTAAAATCTTTTAAAACTTGCAAATAATGGGAACATTTAAATTAAATATTACTTTTTTGGTGATATTGATTGTGTCAACACTTTGTTTATTGCCTTTACGTCCTTATCAGTATGAAACAGAAAAAACATGCTTAATAGTGTCATATGCAATATCTTTTTGTATTTATTGGTTTGTATGCAATAAAATTAGATTTGATTTTTTTCATCCAATACACATCTATTTTGTTTTTTATTTCTTCATTTTCTTTATTACTCCTTTGTTTTTGATAGATGCTCAGGACACATTATGTGTTGATGACAATGTAATGGGATCTTGTATAAGAGCAACAATAATAGTTGTTTTTGCATTATTGGCATTTTCTATAGGATATCTGGCTACAAAAAATAAAATTCAAAAACCAGAGAAAGTACAAGCTTTATCTCAAAAGACCGAAAAAGCAATATTAAAAAAGTCTTATGTGATTTTTATTTTTTGCTATTTAATATCAATTTTTTATGCTTTAAGTACTGGCAAAACCATAATAGGAATATTTACATTTGGAACATTAGGTCAAGCTATGTACATGGAAGATAATATGCAATTTTTGATTAATGTTTCATATCTATTACTAGTACCTTGGTTATTTATTTGCATTTATTCAAAACGCAAATTTATTCCATTGTTATTGTCATATTTCTTAGTTTCTTTGTTCTTTACTTATGGTTGGAGATTCATTATTTACATAATAGTATTAGGCTTTCTTATCACTAGAGCAAGAGTGTTGGGAAAAAAAATAAAATTATTGCAAGTTGCTTTAATTGTAATAGTGTTATTGTTGTTTTCTGTTTTTACAGGTGCTGTACGAGGGGGAATAAGAAGTGGCCAACAAACAGATTTTGAAGGATTTACTTCAGAAAATATGTCGTCTACTCTAGAAAGCAACTTTAATATTTATCAAACATATTATGGCGTTGTTGGTACTTATCCTGAAAAAGAAGATTATTTTTATGGACAAGCTTGTTTCGTTTATCCTTTTGTTGTGATGTGGATTCCTCGATATATATGGCCAGACAAACCGAAGGGAACAGGGTTTCCAGCAGGTGTGGCTTTATTGAAATCTTGTCCAAGTGCAATAAGAGAGGCTCGGTCTTTTCCTAATATATATGAGTATTACATTGATTTCGGACCATTAGGCGTTGTTGTCTTCTCTTTTTTTATAGGGGTCATTTGTCGTAAAATGTTAGATTTCTATAATAGTTGTTCTATATATAAAATTATTTGTTATGCAATTTTTATCGGATTTATGATACAGTTTATTAATAGAGGGTATATTGCACAATTATTCAGTTTATTTGTTTTCTTGTATTTTCCACTACTTGCATATAGAAAATATTTTAGAAAGAGCAATTTTCAATATAATATTTCAAAATAAATTTTATTTCTGTTTTTATAAAATAAAAAACAAACCCAATTTATACTGATATTTAATACTTTATATTTTTATGAAAGTCTTATTAGCACATCCTGGTAAACAACATTCTTTTGAAACTGCAAAGGCATTAAAAGATGCCGGCGTATTTTATAAATACATAACAACAGTTTATGATAAGGAAGGTTCTCTAACTCATATGTTTAAAAACCTTCTTCGTGGTAAGAATCTTAAAAAGGCTAATACAAGAAATTGTCCATATTTGAATGATGATGATGTAATTCAAATATATGAGTGGTGGGGGTTACTAGTTCTTTTAGTTTCTAAAATTCCATTCCTCTCTAAATTGTATTTTCATCTAAATCTATCACTTTCAAATTATTTCGCAGATAAAGTCGCAAAAATCGCAGTAAAAGAAAATGTTGATGCAATCATAGTGTATGACGGAATATCTAGAAAAGGAACAGAATACATAAAGAAACATGCTCCTCAGATTAAGACAATAATGGATGTCTCTATTTCTATGAGACCTTTTATGAAGGTTAATTTTGAGAAAGATATGGATAAATATCATCATAATGGCTTTCATAAAGAAGACGCGTATCTTTGGAAAGCTAGGTATGAGAACGTAATCCGTAACGAACTGAAATTTGTAGATTACTTTTTTGCTCCTTCAAATGTTGTGGCCCGTAGTTTAGAGTACTGTGGAGTAGAAAAAGAGAAAATTATAATTGTTCCTTATGGAGTTGATATATCCAAGTTTAAATTCTACTCAAAAGAGTTTAAAAATAACAAGCCCTTAAAATTCATTTATGTTGGACAAATTTCTTATCGTAAAGGACTACATCATTTATTAAAAATACTTGCAACTTATGATAAAGATACGGTATTAATTTCATTAGCAGGAGCCTATAAAGAAGATGATAATATTTATCGAACTTTTAAAAATATATCAAATATAAATTTCATGGGCTATGTAACACGTGATGTATTGGCTAAAGAATATCAAACTTCTGATGTGTTTGTTCTTCCTTCATTAGGAGAAGGCTTTGCTATGGTTATCTTGGAGGCATTAAGCACTGGTACACCTGTTTTAATTTCGAATTTGGCTGGTGGTGATGACGCGATAGAAAATTATCAAAATGGTATTGTTTATGATGCATTATCAGAGGATGCTCTTAAAGAAAAGATAGATTGGTTTTTGAATAATCGTGATAAAATTCCAGAAATGTCAATGAAGGCAAGACAGACTGCTTTGAAATATACTTGGGATGAATATCACAAGAAGTATGCTATTGAGCTTAAAAAAATATTGGAAGATGAATAAAGTAGGAATAGTAACCTTACCATTACATTTTAATTTTGGCGGAATCTTGCAAGCTTACGCTTTGCAACAAGCTGTGTCATGTCTTGGATATGATACTGTCGTTATTAGACAAAAGAAAAAGACTCTTAAAGAAAGTGTGAAATGGCTACTATACAATTTCTCTGGAGTTTATAAATTTGTGAATACCAATATTCATTTTCTTACATTACAAGAGACTTTCTCCTCCATAGAATTGTCAAAGAATAAAATTTCTGCATTAATTGTTGGTAGTGATCAAGTTTGGCGACCTTGTATGGGTGTAAATAGAATAGAAAATGTTTATAGATACTTCCTGAAATCTGATGGAAAGGCTCAAATTAAAAAGATTGCTTATGCGGCTTCTTTTGGTGTCGACTATTGGGATTTTACGGAAAAAGAAACTGCTATTGCAAAAGCTTTAATTAAGGATTTTGATGCTGTCTCTGTACGAGAAAACACGGGGGTAGGTTTAAGTGACAAATATTTAGGATATAAGAATGCTTTACAAGTTTTAGACCCAACAATGTTACTTCAAAAATCTGATTATGAAAAATTTATAAGTACCAATCCTTTTAAGACTGATAAGAGACATTGCTTTGTGTATTTGTTAGATTATGCAAATGAAAGAAATAAAAAGATAGTCGAAAATATTATTGGAGATGATGTGGAACAGCTTGTTTCAAAAGTAGAACGAAACCCAATAAAGAAATATCTTAATTCTAATGGTACAATAGAAGAGTGGTTGTCTTTGATATTCTATAGTGATATTGTTATTACCGATTCTTTTCATGGATGTGTGTTCTCTATATTATTTCATAAGGATTTTTATGTTATGGGCAATACTATTGGCGGTAATGCTCGAATCTCGTCCTTGCTGGATATGTTGGGATTACAACACAGATATATTGGTAAAGATATGGTCAAATTTGATAAAAAACCAATCAATTGGTCACAGGTAGAAGAAATTTTAGACAAAAAGAGAACTCAATCCATTTCATATTTAAAGGTTAGTCTGAAATGATAAAAGTAGAAAATCCTGTAGATTGTTGTGGTTGCAATGCTTGTGTACAAAAATGTCCTCGACATTGTATATCGATGGTTGAAGACAAAGAAGGTTTTTGGTATCCGCATGTTGATGAAGAAGCTTGTATTCATTGTGGTTTATGCGAAAAAGTTTATCCTCAGATAAATATCGGGAATAGTAGTAAACCTCTATGGGTTTATGCTCTAAAGCATGGAGACTTAAAGATTCAGTTAAATTCCTCTTCCGGTGGGGCTTTCTCTGTTTTGGCAGAAAAGGTAATTAACAATGGTGGTGTTGTCTTTGGTGCTGCTTTTGATGAAAAAGGGAATGTTGTTCATGAAAAAGTAGATAATATAAAAGACTTGGACAAACTTAGAATGAGTAAATATGTTCAAAGTTATATCGGTGATTCGTTCATAGAAGTCGAAAGGTTTTTGAAAAATGAAAAACTCGTTTTATTTGTCGGTACTCCTTGCCAAATACATGGCTTAAAGCTTTTTCTTAGAAAGAATTATCAGAATCTGTTATGTGTAGATTTTATTTGTCATGGTGTACCAAGTCCAAAAGTTTGGCAACAATATCTAAATGAAACTCTCGCCTTAGGCGAGAAAAATACAGTTTCGTTCTTTTGTAGTCCTTGTTTTTCTAAGCGGAATGTCCTTGTAAAGGACGTTCAGTTTAGAAATAAAAGATTAGGATGGGAAAAATTCAGTTTTGTTCTCCACTACAAACTCGCAGAGCCTACAGGCGATAGCGAGAAAAATTCAGTTTCATCTCCACTATACATAGAACGTGAAATAAATGAGACTTTATTCAAGAATCCTTATTTACGGGGCTTCATTCATGATTTATATCTGAGGCCCAGTTGCTATGAGTGCAGAAATAAGGCGCATAAAAGTTTCAGTGATATAACTATGGGCGACTTTTGGGGAGTAAAAAACACTTATCCAGAGTTATATGATTCTAATGGCGTTTCTTGTTTGATTGTTAATACTAAACATGGTCTCCAATTCTTGTCCGAATTAAAGGTTCCGTTCTCCGAAGTTGATTATCAGAAAGTGTTAAGCTACAATCCTAGTATAGTAAAAGCAGTAAAATGTCCTCCATTTAGAAAATTGTTTTTTAAGTTTATGGGCAAGATTCCTTTTAAAAAATTAGTTTTGATAGGATTGGCTTATAATAAAATATTCCGTACATTCAATTGTCAAAAATAATTATGATCAGAATACTATATGTTAATGGCGGACTGATGAATCGTGGTGGCATAGAGTCATACATGATGAATTATTATCGTCATTTCGACCGCAGTAAGATCCAAATAGATTTTATTGTTCATGATGCTGGTGGGTATGGGTATTATGATGAGGAAATCAAGAAAATGGGAGGACGAATCTTTGTGCTTCCAAGGAAAAGTACGCATCCCTTTACTTATGTGCATCGACTAAAGAAAATTATAACGAATGGTGACTATAAGATAATCCATACCCACATGGATGCCATGGGGGCTTGGGTGCTGAAAATAGCGGAAGAATGTGGCGTTCCTGTTCGCATAGCGCATAGTCATAATACTCAACATCTATCGACGAATCCTCTTAAATTGTTTTTCCTGGAGAAAGCAAGAAAGAATATAAACAAGTATGCTACTCATAGAATGGCATGTTCTGACGTTGCGGGCAGATGGTTGTTTGGGGACAAGCCTTTTACCGTTGTGCATAATGCCATTGAAGTGGAGAGGTTTGCTTTTGATGAAGAAGAACGCAAGCGTATCAGGGAGTTGTATGGTGTCAGGGATGATGAATTCCTTATAGGGCATGTAGGTCGCTTTGATACGCAGAAAAATCATACATTTTTAATAGATGTATTTGCAGATGTTGTAAGGGAAAAGCCAAATTGCAAACTCATGTTGCTTGGCGAAGGTCATCTTATGAAAAGCATCAAAGAGAAAGTTTCAAGATTGAAACTTGATAAGAATGTGGTATTTACAGGGGTTAGG
>CAKPMH010000042.1 GCA_934167935.1 uncultured Bacilli bacterium | reverse complement strand
GATGGATTTTCAAAAATATAAATTTTCTTAATTTTTGTGTCTATTTTATCAAAATTAACTATATTAAATAAATTTAAATTTACTGCTTCTTTTAAAGAGGCGAAATAGTCTAGTGCTTTATTTCCTATTAAGTTATAGGTTATTACAAAATTAGATAATGGATCAAAATATATATTTATTTTTGAAAATAATTCTTTTTTCTTTTCTATGTTTAATGGAAATTCTTCTTTTTTAATAAAACTTAATACTCTTAAAAATAGTTCTGATGTATTTGTATTTATATCTAAATAATGAGGATTACCAACTATTGATGCAAAAATGGATACTATTGTTGGTGTTGTTGGTGTGTTATCTAATAGTAAAAATGTTTTATTTAATTCATCTAAAAGTTTATTTTTGTCTTTATTATATTTGTTTTTTAAATATATATTTGTTTTTTTATCCTCTAACATATTATCAATATATTTACTATATTTTTTATTTGTATTTTTAATATCAATAAAAAATTGTTCCATATCATTATTTTTTTTAAACGTAAAGTCAATTTTGGAAATTATATGACTGCCATAGTAATAATAAAATACTTCTGACCAATTAAAATCTTTATATTTTCCTTCTTTTAATTTTTTTTCTACTTCTTTATAACTGGTTTTAAAAGTTGAATTAACATTTATTTTTTTTCCAAAGAAATTACTTAAATCAGTACTTTCATCTGTTGTAACATTATAAATAATAATTGTTCCACTATATCTTCCAAGGGAAATATATTTTTCTTTTAAGGCTTTAATTAATCTATCTAATCCTTTTTTAGATTTTAAATATAAAGCTAAATCATTACTCATTTATATTACTTCTTTCTAAATACTCTTTTGTTTTACCATTCCACTTGTAATGTCTTACAGCTACTGCTTTGTGTTCCTCATCTTTAATAAGTTCACAGATTGATAATGATGAAACTGTATCATAATCTCCCCATAATGCTTGGGAAGTTAAGATATAATCTAGGTTAAGTTTAGATAGTATCTCAAACATTTCTCTTATATTATTATTATCTACACCTGCAAAAGCTTCATCAAGTGCGATTAATCGTAATGCATTACTTCTAGCACTTAATAATTTAGCATATACTGCCGCAAATAATGGAATATACATACTTTTAGCTCTTTCACCACCACTAAATACAAAAAATACTTTATTAGTTAATTCTTTTTTTTCATTTAATTTTCTTCTATAATACATTTTAAAATCAAACCAATTTCTGTAGTCCAATACTTTGCCAATAATTTCCATATAACTTTTATGAATACCTTCATTATATGATAATTCTTTTTTGATTTGACTTCTAAAGTGGTTAATTAATTTTGCACTATCTTCTTCTTTTAATTGTCCTGCATCTATTTTTAATAAACGAACAATTTCTTTAGTATCAAGTTCATCTTCAGTATAAGCTTCTTTACTTTTCCATTCAAGTATAAATGATAAATTACTGTTTTCTCCTGTTTTATTCATTATTTCATTAATCTTATTAACCCATTCTTTTGAACTTTCTATTCGATCTCTAATTTTAGAACCAACAGTTTTAAGTAAAATGTCCTCGAAAAGGTGTCTTTCTTGTTCGCTTATATAACTCTCACATTCGATAATAGCGCTTTCTATATAGGATAATAATGAAACAATATTAACGCTTTTACCTTGATATACTGCACTCATTTTCTCTCTTGTTGCTGTATCTAGTATTATTTTTAATTCATTATAATCTAAACCTTTTTCTACATATGTTTTAATTATGCTTTCGTTTTCATTAAAAATTGTTTTTGTTTTAAGTCTATATTCCTGTAATTCTAAATGATATTTATTTAAAGTATCATAATAATTTTTTGTAATATCGTTTATATTATTATTTTTCTTATCACTTAAATCACTTAAAATTTGTTTTACATCAATTGTTTCGTTTTGATAGATATAACCCAATTTATATTCATCCGTCAATATTTTTTCATAGATTGAACATATTAATTCATTTTTAATTAACTCTTTTTTATTAAGTTCAATATCATTTAAAATATTTTTTATATGTTCTTCTAATTTACCTTTTTCAATTAAAATATTATCCCTTTCATTTGGAATTGCTGATTGTCTTATTTTTAATGTTTTTATTTCTTCAATTATTTTCTTATTATCAGGATTATTTAATACTTCGTTTATTACCTTTTCTTTGGCTTCTAAAGATGTAAGTATTTTTCCACTTTCATAAAAATCTTCATTCAATGTTTCTAATTCAATTTTTATGTCTTCGATTTTTTCTAAAATATCATTATTTCTGTCTTTATAATTAAGATAACTATTGTATTCTACTTTTAAATCATATATTTTATTTTTTAGATTACTAATTAGATTAAGAACATTTTTATAACTAAATAAATTTAATGGAATAATAATATTTCCTTTTTTTAAATTTATATTATTTAATACATCTTTGATTTTTTCATTTATTATAGTTATTTTATCAATAATTCCTTTATCTTGTTTTCTTAATTCTTCTAAACAAACCTCAATTTTTATACTATTTTTAGTTATTTTTTCTAGAGCACTATTATCTGGAAATAATTTTAATTCTTCATTTAATGTACTAATTTTATTTTTTATGTTGTCTATCAAAGTACTATAGTTATTGATTAAACTATTTGATTCTTCTATTTCTTTTTCTTTTGATTGAATCATTTTTTTATGTTCTAATTCTCTTTTTAAAATTCCAATATACTTTGATTCATAGTCATTATTACCAAAACCAATCATAAAGTCCATTTTAAATTTATCTGTATTTATATATACTGAATCTTTCTCATCTATACTAATACTTGCTAAAATGTTTTGTACTACTTTTTGATCAATGATAGATTCTTCTATATCAAAATATTCAAGTAAATTATTGTTTTTAGGTGTTGTTTCTATTAAGAATCTCATATCAATATCTTTTACTTTTTCAATATCTTCTTTATATATTATTTTTGAATTTAATAACCCCATATTCAATAAAACATTTTCTATTTTGTTGCGCTTTTCATCACTAATATTTTTCTTAAATTCAATTGCTTTATATAAAGGTACATAAGGAATACCAATGTTATCTAACACACTTAAATCTTCATCGAATTTTAGTTCATTATAATTTCGAAGTTTTTCTAATTCCGAATTTAATTCTTTATTTTTTTGTCTTTCTTCAACTAATTTAAAAGTTAAGTTATTTTTAGTTTCTAATAATTCTTTTTCATGATATCTAAATATACTATTATACTCATTATAAGCTTTTATATAGTTATCTGAACTATAATTATCAATAAAATTAAATATATTAATTCTTGCATCATTATCTAATTTTAAAATTGTATTTTCATTATTTAAAACATTTATATTATCTTTGAAATTATTAATTGCATTTTTTAACATTTTGAAAGTGTTTCTTTCTTCTGTTTCTTTTTCATCGATTGATTTTTTTAATTTTTCTCTTTCTTCACTTGCTCTATTTAGATCTGTTTCTAATTGTTCTTTTAGTTCAAGCATTTCTTTTATTTCTTTTATTTTTTTCTCATATTTTAGAAGTTCATCATTAAAATATTCAAAATAATTTTCATTTTGTTCTAAATTTTCTATTTTAATTGAATTAATTGACATTTTTATTTCTGTTGCATAAGAGGATATGTCATCACATGTAGAATTTATTATTTTTGATTTTTTAAAAATTATGTCTTCAATTTCTTTTAATTTCTTACTATTTTCATTTTCTTTATTTATATTTTCATCAATTCTTTGTTTTAATTTCTCTACTTTTAAATTTATTTCATCTTTTTGAACTTTTATTTTACTTAAATCTAGTGCATATTTTTCTAATTCTTTATTATCAAATGTTTCTAATTTAATAATTATTTCTTCATTTTCTTTGTTTAGTTGTTTCAATTTTGTTTTAATTTCTTCTAGTCTTAATACTAATTGTTGTGAGTTTTTTTCTTTCGTTTTTATATTATTTTTTAAATCAACTAGTCTATCATTTTCATTTTTATATCTTACTGCTTTATTATATAAAATATTTTCATTATAGTTTCTATATGATTTAAGTAAATACTCTAATGATTTTTTATCATTTGTTAATTTTTCTTGTTTTTCTTTATAATTATTTGTATTTTCTATAGTTTCACTTAATGGTCTTATATCTTCTTCAGTTAATGGTTGCAAAACTTTACTTAATATATCCATTAATTTAATAGGTGTATATTCTTTCGATAATTTTGAACTTCGTAGTTGTAATAAGACACTTATAAATTCATCATAAGAATCCATGTTTTGAAATCCAAATAATAAATCATTAACCATTGTTTTGTATTCTTTTTGTGTTTCTACAAAATCATTTGAAATACCAAGTCTATTTCTAAGTTCATTTTTCGTAAGTAATACTTTTTCACCATAATCTTTATAGAGTGCAAAGTCTATTCCAATTCTTTTTCCATCTTTTAAAGAAAATCCCCAAAATTCAGTTGGTCGTCCTTTACGAGCCCTAAAAGCAATACCAATCGTTATATATTTATACAATTTTTCGTCATAGGTTTCCATATATAAATAACTTATTGCTTCTGACTTTTGTTCACCATCTGATGGTCCAAGTATGTAATCTTCTATTTTCTTTTCTTTCGAACCGAAAGGATCTAATCTGCTAGGAAGTCGATTACCATCTAAAATAAGTGGAATAAATGATTGCATGGTAACCGATTTACCACTACCATTTGATCCTCTAAGTAATAATTTGCCATCACTAAAAACAAATTCTTCATCATCAAAATACCAAAAATTTAAAAGTCCAATTCGTACTACTTTATAATTCATCATAACCTCCAAATAAACTAATTTGTGTTTCATTTTCTTTAACGATATTATTATCTATTTCACCAATCATTCTTGAAATAGTTGGATAGATATAAACATAATCATCTTTCATTTCTATAAAATTATAATCTTCCATATAATTAATGATTTCTCCATAAAATTTATCAAATGGCATACACATCATTGTTTTACCAATGAATTTTTCTTTTTCTTCTCTTAAAATTCTAATTAAATTTTCTAGATAGCTTTTATGAACAAAAATAACCTCATCTTTATTTGGACAAATTACACTATTTTTTATATCATTTAGTATATAATTATTAATTAATAATATTATTTCTGTTATTCTTTTTATGTTAGGAAAATTTTCTTTATGATTTGAATTAATATCATCATATAATAATGTCATATTATTAGTAATTTCTACTTCCATATTTAAATATTTTGATAACTCATTTTTGATATAAAAACGATTTTTTTTAATATAATCTATTTCGCTTTGACTAAGAGATGCATGTATTACGGCTGGTGTATATAAAATACTTCGCATAACATTATATCTCCTTACATCTCCTTTGCTATCATCTTGTTTTATAAACTCTGATTTAGCGAATTCATCGTAAGTATTAAGATTATCAATACCATTGTCAAAAAGTCTCATTACATAGTTTGATAGTCCTGTTGATTCAAATAAAGCTTCCGCACTTATTGTATCAATAAAATTTTCTTTACTTTTATCACGAATTTTAATAGCATTTATATTTGTTAAAAAATCTATTACATTGACTAAATATCTTCTATCAACAATTTTATCCCAGTCAGGAATATTAGATAATTCAAGCACTATTGATGTTGTTTTGATATATTCAATTAGTTCAGAAAGTATAAACTTTTCACCATTTGTTTTATCTTCTAAATAAAGCAAAGTAATAATTAAAATTATGTATTCTTTAATATTATTGAATAACCCCATGTTGTTTTTTACATAGGGTACTACCTTTTCTAATTTAACAAATTTATCATGAATAATCAAATTACTACCTAAATTTTTATAGACAAAATCTTTTATTTTGTCTTGATTATATTTTATTGAGTAATATAGTTCTTGATTATCATCTTTAGTAATCCAAAAATTATATAAGAGTGCAGATAATTCTTTTTCAATACCATTCATATATTAACCTCCATATTTATAATTCTTGAATCTAATTCAAATAATCCATCTGGTGATTCAATTATACATTTTCCTTGTCCTTTTTCAATTGTATAAAATAAACCAAATTGTGATTCTTTTGTTTTGCTTCCATCATATTTTTCAATTAATTCTAGTATATATCTTCTTTCTATTTCATCTAGTTTAATTTGATCTACAAGTTCAATTTTACCTTTTTTTATTAAATTGCTTATTTTATTTTTTCTATTTTCTTCTAATTGGGCGATCTTTTTTAAAATTTTTTCTTTTTCTATAGATTTGTCTACAATGTAAGAATTATTATTTTTTATTTTGCGTTCACGATTTATTGGTTCAATATTAAATACAACAGGTTCAACATTATATGAATTAATAAGAGCATCTGTTTTTATGTTTGTATTTCCTGAAAAGTGTTTGATGTTAATGATTCCAAATAAACTGCCAAATAGCTTATTTGCATCATTTATATTATCGCATTTGTCAAATAGTGTGCATATTTCTTTGTATTCTTCTCGCCTATTTATCATATTACCATGTAGTTCATTTAAAGCATTTACACATTTA
This sequence comes from uncultured Bacilli bacterium, assembly GCA_934167935.1. Next base: position 1,016 of record CAKPMH010000042.1, on the reverse strand, counting down.
TAAATTTTTTCAATTATTTTGTTTGTAGCTTCTAATAGTCTTGATCCTTCACTTGTTTCTGATTGCGCGAACCATTTTTTTAAACTTGTCCATTTAGCTAAATTAAGTTTTTTATATTTTTCTACATCAAAATCAGCATTCAACATTGGTGTCATTTCTTGATAAAATGCAAGTGTATTTATTATGGAATTGATTTTTTTATCATCAAGTATTTCTAATGATTTTCTAATTCCCGATATACTTTTTATATAACCATCTATAAATGATTTAATGTAATTTATAAAATCTGTTTTATATTCTAAAAAGACTTCATTTTGCATTAATTCTTCGGTTCTTGGTTCATAGAATTTTTTTAAAAAATCTTGATAATTTTCGTTTAATTCTTTAAAAGATGCTATTAAATCAAGCCATGTGTCACTTACATTTTTACTTTCATAATTATTAATTAATTCTTTTAAAAATTGATTAATTTTATCAAATAGTCTTGGTTCTAAATTGTATACTTTTACTTCTAATTCATCTAAATCATGTATCATTCTTTCGATTATTACTGCTTTATCTGTAAGTTGATATCTAAAATTTTTAAATTTAAAATCATCGATTGTTTCTAAATTATGTGTATCTTGCATTCTTGTTAATGAATAATTTGCAAGCAAGAATTCTAAATCTCTTTCACATGATTCCATATCATAGTTATCAATAGTTTCTTTTACACCTTCATAAACATCTTCTTTATAAAGCCAATATTCTGCTTCTTCATATTTATTATAAAAAAATTGCATGATTCTTCTATATCTATAGGTATTTTCTTGAACTAAATATTTTACTTCATTTATTTGATTTAAATTATCCAAAATTGGTCACCGCCAAATCAATCATATTTTAACAAAATAGTTAACAATTGTCTATAGGAAATGGATTTATTTTTGATAACGTTTGAATAAATTTAATTTTTTATTTAAATTAAAAATGTAGAAAAACTTAATATTTTTTCTACATTGTTTGTAAATGAAATT
>CAKPMH010000041.1 GCA_934167935.1 uncultured Bacilli bacterium | reverse complement strand
ATATTAAATTGAGTACCGACTCCTTGTTCAGTTTCAAAAGTAATATTTCCGTTAAAATGTGCTCTAATGTTAGAATAAGACATAAACAATCCAAGACCAGTACCATTTTTTCCTTTAGTAGTAACCATTTCTTTAAACAATTTATCTGAAACTTCTTTAGGAAGCCCACCAGCATAGTCTTTAATAGAAATAATTACATTAGAACTTTCTTTTGAAATAGTAAAATCAATATTTTCATTAGTTTTTCCATTATAAGCTTGAATAGCATTTGAAATCATATTATTAATAACCTGAACCAAACTATTAACATTTCCTTTAATTTCAAGATTTCCGTCAGTCATAACAGATGTATTTAAATTAATTAAAGCATTTTTCAATTCATGTTTCATAAGAATGTCTACACGTTTAACTAATTCATCAATAGTAAATAAGTAAGAATCCTGTTCAGACATAACAACGGCTTGACCTTTAACAGCAGTAATTACATCAGACATATATTCTGTATATTCCCTAATCTTTTTTACCCATTCAAACATATCTTTAGCAATATCGTGATGGTCTTGTTCATTTACTTCAGGGTCTCCAATAGAAGAATCGTATTCTTTAATTAAATCACTTAAACCTTCAGTAGCTCCTGAAATAGACATGATAGGTGTTTTTAAGTTATGAGCAATACCACCAATTAGTTGTCCAAGAGAAGCTAAACGTTCCTTCTCCATAAGCATTTCTTGGTTATCCTTAATAGTTTGCATATCTTCCATGTGTTGAGTAGTATCTTTTAAAAGAATTACAGTTCCTAAAAAATTTCCTTTCGATGTTATAGTATTTATTTCAATATGGAAAAATTTATTAAGGGAGCTAAACTCTTTTTCAAATACTAATGTTTTAGAAGAATTTCTTACTTCTATAAGAGCATCTTTTAAAATAACATCATTTACTAAATTAACGTTTGTAATTTTTAATAAATCAAAAATATTTACATTTCTAACATTAGCATCTTTTAAATGAAATGTAGTTAGAAAAGTTTTATTAAAATCTGTAATATTATTATCTTCATTTAAAACTATATAACTATCAGATATACGGTCTACTATTTTTTGTAATGCTATAGGAGAAGATTTAAATAATTGTAATTTAAACATAGCAAAAGCATAACAAAATAAAGTTACTATGTATGTAATAGGTGTAATATAGATACTTAAATCTAAAATTCCAAATGTGGCTAATATATTAATTGAAGTAGGTACAATAGTTCCTATCATTATTAATATACATTGATTTGAAAAGAAACCAGAGTTCTTTATTGCATATGAAATCAAAAACCACAATCCAACAGCAATACATATATAAGAATAAATACTATGTATATAAAAGTATGGTCCAAAAATAGTATTAATAACTTTAGTAGAATAATGTTCATAAAACAAATGGTGATAATCATTTGTCCATAACACTAATAAAGAAATTATTGGTACTATTAATAATAAATAATGTTTCCAAGAAAATTTAATTTTAGTATTAGCAAATATTATACCAGTAAATAATAAACTTACAGGAAGGAAACAAGCTCCTATATAAACAATATAATCAAATTTTATAGGGTCTATATTAAATAAAGGTGAAAATATAATTTGAGCAATTAGAGCAATAGACCATATAAAAGTTGCTAAACAGTTACAAATAAAAACTTTATGTAATTGAGTTTTTTTCTTTATTTTTAGTAAATATATCATAAGAGAAAATATTAATATGGCGGAGATTGTTAACCCCCAAAAAGTAATACTATCAGTAAGCATTTTATTAATCCTCCTTTAATAAACTTTTTAAAAATCTAATTAAATATTCATTAGTAATAATTGGCCATTTAAAGCCTATATTTTTTAAATAATTAATAGTAAAATCAGAATTTAGTTTTATATTAGATTCATAAATTAAATTTTTATTTACATCAAAATCACTAAGAATTCCTGAAAGTAATTTATTAGAATTTGGAAGACTTAATAATTTTTCAATTCGTTTTTTAAATTCATCTGCACTTAATATTTCAATATTAGAAAACATATTAAAAATATCTAATAAAGAAGTAACATTAACATGATTATGGTTAAATAAATGGAAAATTCTATTTTTAACGGATGAATATTCCATTATTTTTAAAATAGCTTGTGCACAACTATCAACAGGAGTAAATTCAGCATAACCATTTAATAAATAATCTGGAACAATTTTTATTCTCATAAATGTTAAAAGCCTATTAAAGTATGCATTTTCTTGTACATTTTTTTGAAATTTGCCATCAGATAGTCTAGCCATTAAGTTTCCTATTCTTAAGATATAAGCATCTACTCCATCATTTATAGATTCTAAAACAAGTTTTTCTGCTTCGAATTTACTTCTAACATAGACATTATCTAAAGACTGATTAATAAAGAAATTATTTTCTCTAAAAATGATTTCATCTTCAAATGTCTGTTTCATATAAGAACCAGTATCAAAAGCATTTCCAGAAATACTTAAAGTAGAAATTTGATATAATTTTTTATTAAAATGTTTACAAAAATCTATAATATTTTTAGTTCCGTTAACATTAATATTTTTAAAAGAAGAATAATCTCCATAATGAGAAACTTTTGCTGCAGAATTAACTACAACTGTAATATTTTCTGATAATTCTTCTAATACACTTTCAGAAAGTCCAAAATTATTTTCTGTAATATCTCCATTTACAATAATAATTCTATTATTAATTAAATCATCATACTTATTTCCAAAATAAAAGTGTAATTTATCTAGTAATTTATTTTCTAACGTTAATCCAAGTTCACTTCTAACTAAACAATAAGCTTTATTATTAGGATAGTGTTTTAAAAATTCATCTAATATATGTGCTCCTAAAAATCCTGTTACACCAGTAATTAATATATTACCTAAATCAACTTTTTCATAATTAGAAGGTTCTTCTATTGTATGTTCTAATATATTTGAAATATTAGAAAAATCTTCTTTTGAAAAATCAGAATAAGTAGATAATAAATATTTATCCATTTTATTAGCAAGCTCTTCAACGGTAGTATACATGAAAATATCAGAATAAGTAATATTATTAGAAATCTTCATTAATTCTATTTGAAGAGACATGGCAAGAAGAGAATCTCCACCTAATTCAAAGAAATTATCTTTAATACTAATAGGTGAAACCCCTAATATTTTTTGGAAAGCATTTGCTATTTTTATTTCTAACTCATTTCTTGGTGCATGATATTTTTTATCAATATTAAAGGCAGATAAATTAGGTAAAGGAAGAGCTTTTTTATTAACTTTTCCATTTGGTAAGTAAGGTAAATTATCTAGTATAACAAAATAAGATGGTACCATATATCTAGGAATATTATTTCCTAGATAAGAACGTAAATTAGTAATAGGAACTCTATTTGTTACTACTAAATAAGCAATTAAGAAAGTTCTATTTTGTTCATCTTGTTTTGCTGTAACTATTGCTTTATCAATATCCGGAAATTTTAAAATCCATTTTTCTATTTCATCTAATTCAATTCTAAGTCCACGTATTTTAATTTGATTATCTATTCTTCCTATATAAGAAATTTCTCCATTAGGTAAATATTTTGCTAAATCACCAGTACGATAATATAGTTTAGATGTATCAAATTTATTTTCTAAAAAGCGCTCTTTTGTTATTTCCTCGTTATTTACATATCCAATTCCTACACCATCACCAGCAATATAAATTTCACCAGGAACACCAACAGGACATACATTTAAATCTTTATCTAAAATATAAATTTGAGTATTAGCAATTGGTTTGCCAATGTTTATTTTAGAATAATTTGTTACGTCTGTAAAAGTAGAAAATACAGTTGTTTCTGATGGACCATAGCCATTATAAACAATAATATCTCCTAGATTTAGGATTTGTGCTAACAGTTTATCTGGCAAAGCTTCTCCTGCTAAAGTAATAAATTTTAAATTACTTAAGTTAGGCATTTGTTCTTTATTGTCTATAAAAATTTGCATTCTAGAAGGTGTCATCTGAATAGCTTTTACATTATGTTTTTTTATTAAAGAATCTAAAAGTTTTGGAGTTACTTGTTCATCTTTATTTGCCATAACAATTTTTAAACCTTTTTGGAGACAAATTAAAGTTTCAAAAATAAAAATATCAAAACTAATAGTAGTAACAGATGCCATTGCCATATTGCCATAAGAATTTTTTAAAAATTCTACACTATTATTCAAAGAATTTGTTAAATTAGAAAGAGCCATATGATTTAGCATAACACCTTTTGGTTTGCCAGTGGAACCTGATGTGTAAATAATATATGAAGGATCTTCTGGTAAATTTGTTATATTTAAATTTGTGCAATCACCAGAATATATAGTATTATTATCTAATTTTACATCTAATACATGTTTAAATTCATACGAAGAATCAAAACATAATACTAAATTACAATGACTGTTTTCTAACATATAGTCAATTCTATTTTTAGGAAAACTAGGGTCTATTGGAATATAGCATGCTCCAGTCTTTAGAACTGCAAAAATTGAAACAAGTACTTCTAAAGAACGAGGAAGCATAATTCCAACAATAGTATTTCTTCCAATACCTAAATTTTGCATGTGTCTTGCTAATTGATTTGCCTTTTCGTTTAATTCTTTATAAGTAATAAAAGAATTTTCGAAAGTAATAGCAATTGCATTTGGAGTTCTGTTACATTGTTCTTCTATCATTTTATAAATTGTTTTATTTTTATCATAAGAAAGATTTGTATTATTAAATTCATATAAAATTTTATTTCTCTCATCTTCTGATAAAATATCAATATCAGAAATTTTTAACTCATAGTTATCCACAATTCTTTCTAAAATGTTGATAAAGTGAGTTGAAAACCTTTCAATAGTGTCTTTATTAAATAATTTTGTACAATATTCAAAAGTCAATTTAAATTCGCCTTCAGAAGGAACAACTTCTATAGATAAATCAAATTTAGATATATTAATATCAGGAATATAATACTCAGCATTAATACCTTCAAAGTTTACAGGAGTAAATCCATTATTTTGATAAGTAAACATAGTATCAAATAAAGGATTTCTACTATTATCTCTTGTTATATTTAAATTGTTGACTAATTCATCAAAAGGGTACAATTGATGTGAAAGTGCTTCAATTGAATTTTCTTTTATATTTTCTAAGAATTTATCAAAAGTCATAGAAGATTCTATATGATTTTTCAAAGGTAAAGAGTTGACAAACATACCGATTATGTTTAATAATTCTTCTTTATTTCTACCTACAACAGGAGTTCCAACAATAATGTCTTCTTGGCCTGTATATTTTGAAAGTAGTACATAGTAACAAGCAAGTAAAAGCATATAGTTAGAAACATCTAATTTTTTTGCTAAAGAATTTATTTTTTCTGTTAATGTACTAGAAATATTTCTATAAATTTTTGCACCCTCAAAAGATTGAACAGCAGGTCTCGAAAAATCTGTAGGGATATTTAACACAGGGATATCATCTTTAAATTGATTAACCCAATAGTTTTTACTTTCTTCTAAAATATTTTCTCTTAAATTTTTATATTCCCATTCTGCATAATCAATATATTGAATTTTATTTTCAGCCAAATTTTCTCCATTATATAACTTGCATAATTCTGTAGTTAAAACAGAAAGAGATAAACCATCACTAATAATATGATGCATATCAAATAAAAGTAAAAATTCATCTTTTAAAGTAACAAAACAAGCTCTGAATAAAGGAGCTTTTGACAAATCAAAAGGTTTTATAAAATCTTTTAAAACATCATTTTTTGTTTTATTCTTCTCTATTTTTTCATCAATATTGAAAGAGACTGTATTAGCTATTTTTTGATAAACTTCTCCATCTATAATTTCAAAATAAGTACGTAAACTAGAGTGTCTTTCAATTAATTTTTTAAAGCACTCATGTAATTTAGTAAGATTAGGTTTTTTATCAAAGATAATAGCACCAGGCATATTGTATAAAATAGAATTTTCTCCTGACATTTTTGAAGAATAATATATTCTTTTTTGAGCAGAAGAGACATGATAATATTCCTTATTATCTGTTTTAATAATATTCAAATTTTTCTTACCACTTTGCAACTTTTTAACTAATAAAGATAAATTTTCAATGTTGGAGCTATCATATATATCTCTAACAGTAAGATCTATACTGAATTGCTTTGAAAGTACTGTTGAGAGATTTATAATGCAAAGTGAGTCTAAACCAATATTAAAGAAAGAATCTGTTATTCCAATATCTTCATTATTTATTAGTTTTGCAACTTCTTTAAAAATTATTTTTTGAATTTGTGTTTTTGGGGCTTTATTGTTAATTGACTTAGAGCTAGTTATAGTGTAATTTTGTAAAGCCTTTCTATCTATTTTTCCATTAGGAGTAAATGGAAGCTTATCTAAAATAGTAAATGAATTTGGAATCATATAAATAGGTAAATAATTAAGTAAATACTTCTCAAGTTCGTTAATATCTATTAATGAATTACTACTTATAAAAGCATTTAATGTGTCCTTTCCATTTATATTCTTAATAATTACAGCACTTTTAATATCAAAATCGGGATTAAAACTATTAATTTTGTTTTCAATTTCTCCAAGTTCAATTCGTAAACCTCTTAATTTAATTTGGCTATCACTTCTTCCTTTACATTGAATTTCTCCATTTTTAAGCCATATACCAATGTCACCAGTTTTGTACATAATAGAGTTAGGAATAAAAGGATTATTTAAATATCTTTCTAAAGTTAAATTATAATTATTTAAATAACCTTTGCCAACACCATCACCTGAAATATAAATTTCACCTGGTATACCTTGTGGTAGTAAATTAAAGTTACTATCTAAAATATATATTTGAGTATTATGAATAGGTTTTCCAATTGTAATAGTATCTAAATTTGTTACATCTCTTATAGTAGAGAAAATGGTAGTTTCAGAAGGACCATATCCATTATAGATAGTACAATTTGAGGTAATTGTTTTAATTTTATTTACTAATTGCTTAGGTAATTGTTCACCTGCAAGCATTATATATTTTAAATTAGAAAAACCATTCATTGAAGAATTTTCTAAATGAAAATTCATAATAGAAGGGGTTGTTTGTAAAATTTCTATTTTGTTATCCAATAAAAGTTTTTCTAATTTTATTGTCATTTTTTGCTCAGAATTATTAGTAATAAATAATTTTAGACCTCTGGTTAAAGAGATTATTGTTTCAAAAGCAAAAATATCAAAAGAAACAGTTGTAATTGATACAATAGAATGATATTTTCCATCTTTTAAGTAATTAATAGTATTTATCATTGAATTATAAAAATTATTAAAATTCTTATGTGTTAACATTACACCTTTTGGCATTCCAGTAGAACCAGAAGTATAAATTAAATAAGATAGGTCATCTGGTTTAGAAATTTTTTCTAAATTATCAAAATTATAATTATAAAAGCTTTCACTTAAATCAGTAAAAATTACAATATTAGAGAAATCAATTCTTTTAATTTTTTCTTTTAAAGAATTTTCAGAAAGAAGAACGGTACAATTACTATTTTTTAGCATATAAGATATTCTTTCTTCTGGGTATTCGGGATCGATAGGAATATAAGCTCCACCTGCCTTTAATACCGCAAGTAAAGATATTATCATTTCAAATGAACGATTTATCATAACCCCAACAATATTATTATTTTTAATTCCTTTTTTTCTTAAAAAATGAGCTAAACTATTTGATTTTTCATTCAACTCTTTATATGTAAGAGTTTTATTTTCACAAACTAAAGCAACATTATCAGGAGTTTTCTTAACTT
>CAKPMH010000040.1 GCA_934167935.1 uncultured Bacilli bacterium | reverse complement strand
TATCATGGAAGGAGTTGCTTTGCTACAAAGCTAAAGCTATCTTTACTACCGGCATAGCCGGAAGTTTATTTCACAATAAAAATGCAGGTTATATTTTAAACAATATAACCTGTTTTTTGGTGGAGGCGATGAGAATTGAACTCATGTCCAACAATCTTTCCATATTAACTTCTCCGAGTTCAGTTTATTTATTAGCATTCAGTAAAATAAGTTAAATAAACAAACTCATTTTACTATATCCATTAAAATACCCATTACCTCCATGGAAAAGGCAACTTTGTTTCCTACTTTAGTCGACATTCTAATTAAATCAGTAGGCTATTTATTTAGAACGACACTGCCGTTAATTAGGCAGCGTAAGCAAATTCTTTGTTATCTGCTTTTATATTTAGTTTGCTTGATTTAAAGTGGCCAAAGCAACCATCCACTACTCGCTATTAATACTTCTGGATTATTGTCGAAGCCATTACGCCCCCTTAACTTAATAAGTAGATTATACCATTTTCAAAAATAATATTCAATATAAAATATATTTATTTATCTTTTTCGTTTTTTAATTCTTTTTCTCTAGTCTATTATTTGACGTTTAACTATCTTTATTTGTTTAAAATGTCATTGACTTTAGCTTTTTTACTTGATGTTTAAATTTTTTATTTATTTTTAAATGCAAAAAATTTACTTATGAAGTAATTTAATATTACAACTATTATTGTCACAACAACTTTGGTTAACATTTGTGGAATTGGTGTTAAAAATAATAACGCATCTAGTCCAAACTCAAGAATCATTGTAAATGCTCTTCCCCCCATAAACTTTACAAATTCAACTGTCTTTTCTTTTATTCCTTTTGCCTGTGAATTAAATACAAGTGTTCTATTTGTAAAATATGCAACCAGTACAGATAATGTAATGGCAATAATATTTGCAATATTTTCATTCATATTAAGAAACTTATTTAATATATAAAATGATGCCCAATTAACAAGTGTAGTTACAATTCCAAAAACTATATATAATATTACTTCTTTTGATAATAATTTGCTAATTAATTCAGCCTTTTCATTACCATTTTTATAGGAAAACTTTCCCTTTTTATTATTTATTTTATTATTTTTCTCTTCACTCATAATATCTTTCCTTCTTTATTCATTATCTTTTAAAATTTCTATTTTTTAAGATAAAATTTACTCTTCTATTTTTCTTTTGCCCTTTTAGACTTTTGGTTTTAAAATTCAAAATCTGTTTTTCACTTTTAAATTTGAGTAAAACTTGAGCATTGTAATTTTTTGTATTGATTTTAAATTCTTTGGCATTTTAAATTTTAAAGACAAGCATTTTTTATTTTATTATTATATAACATAGCTATTTAATTTTTTCAATATATATCGTAATAGTTTAACGGATTTACATTTTTATTATTAACTTTTATAGCTAAGTGTAAATGACATCCTGTAGTTGCTCCATTTGTAGGTAATCCATTTGAATCTTTATAAGGATTATCGTTAATTCCATAAACATTTTTTGGTCCAACATTTGCAATTAATTGTCCCTTTTTCACTGTATCATCTTTCTTGACTAAAAAAATGGGCGAAACATGGCAATATGAAAACTTAATTTCCGGATAATTAATACACTCACCTGTTACAGTGTAACCACCACCAGCTCCCCATGAAGCGAAAATTATAATTGCATCGTCAATGGCATATAATTTAGTTCCCTCAGGAGCCGGAATATCAATTCCCTGGTGAAATGACGAGGCCCCACCTGTAGGAGAATCTCTTTTACCATATTTAGATGATATATTAGTATAACCCGGTATTGGCCAACAGAACTTGTCAGATAAATAAACATCATCCAATACTACTTTGCTTAAATCATTTGCATAAATTGCCGGAACAAATAACAATGTAAAAATAAAAATTACAATAAATATTTTCTCATATAACTTAAAAAAAGAACTTTTCATATACCTCCATGAAAGTTCTGTATTAAAAGTATGGCAGGGGTAGTAGGATTTGAACCCACACGCACGGTTTTGGAGACCGGAATGCTACCATTAACATCATACCCCTAACTGATAACATGTTTATCTTAACACAAAAAAATCATATAATCAATAGAAATTCTTAAAAAATATGAATAACTTGTGATAAGATCACCCTGTAAAATTAACTTATGAAAAGTTCACCCTATGATATAATGGAGGTATGAGAACTTTTATGAATAATAAAGAAGAATTAAAAAAAGCAGTAATAGAATCTTGTGTTAATGGAACAATGACAGTCAAAGTTGCATCAATTAGATTGGGGTTTTCAGAGCGCTACGTAAAGAAATTGAAAGCGAGGTATAAAAAATTTGGTGCTTCATCCATGATGCATGGAAATTGTGGAAAACAACCCAAACATACCATAAGCTCAAGGATTAAAAGTAAAATCTGGGAGATTTGGGATACGCCAGAGCTAGAAGAATGTAATTTTATTCATTTTCAAGAAATTTTGGAAGAAGACTATAATATTAAAATTAGTTATACTGCTTTATATGAATTCTTAAGATCAAAAGGTGCCAAAAGTCCTAGAAAACATCGAAAAGCCAAGGCTCACAACAGACGTCAAGAACGTGCTTCATCTGGTGAGTTATTACAAGTTGACGGTACACCTCATAGATTCTTTTATAATGATAATAAAGAGTATTGCTTACATGGTTTTATCGATGATGCAACTCATCAAATTACGGGACTCTATATGTGTGAAAATGAATGTATGCATGGCTATCTAGAAGTCACAAGACAAACAATAAAAAACTTCGGGGTTCCACTTGCTCTTTATGCAGACGGTTCAAGTATATTCTTTCCAAGGGATAATCATCTTAGTATTGAAGAGCAACTTGCAGGAATTACGAAGCCAACCACTCAATATGGAAGAATGATGAAGGAATTAGGTGTAGACTTGATTCATGCCGGATCATCGCAAGCCAAAGGAAGAATTGAGAGACTTTGGAATACATTACATGACAGACTTAGAACAGAATTTAGGCGTCATAATATTTCAGACATTGAAAGCGCAAATGAATTTTTAAAGAGTTACATTTCAAAATACAATAAGAAATTTGGAACAGCTCCAAAAGAAGAAAAATCATCATTTATGGAATTGCCCCCATATATTAATCTAGATTATTTATTATCTGTAAAATATACTAGAAGCGTTGATGTTAGCAATTGTATTAGTCATAAAGGAATAACATTCGTAATAGATACAAAAGAAATATTGCATAAAAAGAAAGTAGAGCTATGTATAAGCAAGAGAATAGGCTTAAGAGTACGTTTTAATAATAAATGGTATAAAGTTATACCTCTTACTCAAACAGATAAAAAAAGCCTCAAATCAAACGAATCTGTGGAAACAATTATACAACAATTTGTTTATTACAATTGTTTAAAAAACGAAAGATTATCGGCTTGAGAACTTTTATATTTTTATTATACAACATAACTTGTGACTTTTTCAAGGGTGAACAAGTCACAAGTTAAAATATTATTTTTAGGGTGAACTAATCAAAAACTATTGACACTAGTTTTTATTACTTCTTTCATTATGTGATCTTCAAATATATAATGTCTATTGCATAATTCACTTAATCTTGGTCTATGTGTTACTATAACATAAGTTTTGTTTTTCATGTATTTGTCTATCATTTTAATAATTCTATCTTCTGATACACTATCAAGGTTTGATGTTGGTTCATCAAAGAAGTACAAATCTTTGTCTATTAAAATTCCTCTAATTAAATTTAATCTCTGTTTTTGTCCTGTTGACAGCTTTATTCCTCGTTCACCAACAATTGTATCCAATCCATCTGGTAATTCACTAATCCATGTTTTAAGTCCTGCTTCTTCAAGTAATTCAAATAATTTTTCGTCTGGTATTTTTTTGTCTAAACATAAATTTTCTCTTATACTCATATCAAATAAATCAACTTCCTGTGAAACAAATACTAAATCAAGTCTTGAATTTTTTCTTTTCTTATTATTTACAAACATTTCTCCATTTTCAAGAGGATATAATCCTGATAAAATATTCATAGTTGTTGTTTTGCCTTGCCCTGATTCGCCCATTATACTAATTTTGTCACCTTTATTAAGTATAAATTCTGGTATCACAATTTTTGTGGATTCCTTTGTATATGAGAAAATGACATTTGTTAATTTTACATTATCAAAGTTCTTTATTAATGAAATCTCTTTGTTGTCAACAAAGTATTCATCTAATTGTTTTTTGGATATATTAAATCTTTCATAAAAGTCCATTAATTTAACAATATAATTTAAATTTGAATATAACTTACCTATAACTGTTATATAAAATAATAAATATGGTAACCCATCTTGTCCATTTTTTACTGCAATTAATACATTTAATAAAACAACAATATATAAAGCATCCATAAGTCCTGTAAATGAGCCGTTTGCAATTACTCTCATTTTTTCATTTTTCTTTGTTGCTTCTTCGTACTCGATAGCATTCTCATTTATTTTTTTATTTCCAAATGATGAAATATTTAGCTTTTTAACTGTCATGATATTTTGTATAAAATCAATAAATGTTGCATTGTATTTCGAATCAGCTTTATTTACTTTTTCTTGATAAGGTCTTTTCTTTTTTAAGAATATAAATTTTAAATATACAGCTAAAACTGATATAACTATTGAAATAATTCCAGAAATTATTGACTGTTTACACATCATATAAAACATTGAAATTAACCCTATAGTAACCGGAATAATACTATTTTCAATGCCATAAATTACATCATAGAAATACTCACAAGTATTTGAAATTAGCTTTTGAATAAATCCTGTGTGTGTTGTTGAAAGTTTTTCTGCAGGCATATTTTGTAATTTATTAAAATAATATTTTTTTATTTCATTTGAGCCCTGAACAAAATAAACTTCATTAAAATACATACTAAGTTTTCCACAAATAAATATTAGTAAATTTGAAATTGCTATTGCAATTATTATGTATATTACTTTTTTCAGTGTAAATGGCATAGTTCCAAAGTATGATAAAACAAATGACTGTGAATAATCTGCAATTCCACAAATTGTATCAAGTACAAATGTAAAAACAATTAACTTTTTTGAAATTATTTTTAATAATTCTCTCATATATATTTCCTTATATTTTCATAATACTATTCTTTATTCTCATTTACTGCCTCAATTATTAGTTACGCACAAATTCATAACGATCCGTTGGCAATTTTGCTCCACTTCTTTTTAGAAGTTCCCATTCATTATATTCTTTCATTCCATATTTATCTAATATTTTTTGTAAATCAGGTCTTGTTTTTTCTGGTAATCTAGCACCAAAACAAGCAAATAACTTGGGATTATCATAAGTAGCGTTAATTTGAGGAAATGCAGTTAGTAATGAAAAGTCATATTTCATTGCTTCTTTTACATTCTCTTTTAAATATTTGAAATAATATGTTCCATCTTCTTTATATAACTCACCAATTTTAAACTTTTTACCTGTTTTATAATCTGTCCAAACTAAATAAACTAAATCTTTATTTCCTTCCATTTTACATCTCTCCATATATTTTTAAAATTCTATTTTTTCTTTCTAATATAAACATTAATAATAATTTCTTCATATTTTCGTTAATCAAATTATTATTAAAATTATTTAAAATATCATTAATGTTTTTTTCATTTATTTTCACTTTTATTATTTTAATAAATTCAATTGTATCATCATAGTATGCATCTCTAATATTTTGTATTAGCTCAAAATGTCTTATTGGTCTTTTTTCATTCCAACCTATTGCTGATTTTGACTTTGTATTTATTAATGCTGCAAATTTCAATTTATCTTTAAAAAATATTTCAACATTGTTTTCATTTTCATAACTACATAAAGATGAACCATTATCATATAAAGGACTCAAAAATTTGTTGCCATTTGAATTTGTAATAATTCCCCAATTACTGTGATGTCTATCACTATTTCCAATTAAAGCATCAAAAAACACTATTTTAAGAAATTCTTTAAAGTTAATTATTCCGGTAGTAGAATTTTTTATTATTTGAATTGAATATGGCATTTCTGAGTAATCATCTATCAATCTATCTCTATCATAATATGGATATTGGGCTTGAATAAAGGTTATTCCTTCCTCAAACTTTTCATTTTCTTTTATAAAGTCATAACTCATTGAACCAATTCTACCATTATAAGTACCAATATCAATTCTAGAGCATTTTATACCAAGTAAATTTCCAATTTCTTCTGCTAATTTTTCAGCCCAATATTCGCCCGTTATAATGTGTCTTTCTTCATCTTTTATTTTTGGAAATTTAAATAGTCCTTTTTCTTTTGTTGTTGAATTAATTAGCCAAATTTTTTCACTTGCACCACTACCAAATTCACCATTAGTATCAATAACCTAATTATCAAAATTTTTAATTTCAAGCATATTTAACCCCTTCGTTATTTATTTTCAGTAAGCCATTTTAAAGCAACATTTGATTTTATTTCATTGTTTTTGTATTTTTTTATAATTTCTCTAGCTTGTTTCTTCCAATTATAAAAATCTTCTTTTAATTTTTCTTTCTCATCATCTGATGCTCTATAAATTTTAGTCATTTTTCTTTGATATGCTCTTTTATATTCAAGCAATACATCATCTTCAAAAATCTTGTTATTATATGTTTCTTTTACTCCTTTTTCACTGCATGTTTTTCCATCATCATTTGGTAAAGTACAATAAATTTCACTTTTTCTTGTATTAGGAATAAAATATCTACCACAATGCTGACAGATTTTAATTTCTGTATTTTCATTTTTTGTAATCTCATCAAGTTCTATGATACAGATAGCTTCAATATTTTTTGAAGTAAAAACTTGATATAAATAATCATTTTTTTCATTATATAGTTTAAATATATAATTTTTATCAATATTATCAATAGAGATTGTCTTTTTTCTATAAATAATTCCATCTATTTTTTCAAATTGATCTTTGTTTTCAAATGCTTTATCATAATTTATTGATAATAACAAATTAAAACGTTCTTTAAAATTTCCAGCCGATATAGTATCATTTTCATGTAAATTATATATTATATCTATTATATTTCTTAATTTTGTTTGAAAATCTATTAATATTTTTTTCTTATTCTCAAAATATTTTTTGTAATCATTCCTAAATTCGTCTAATGCATTATATTTATTTGAAAAAGAAGTTTTGTCATTATATTGTATTAAGTCAAATCCATAAGCATAGAAGAATGTCTTGTATGCCAATTCAGCAGAAGATAAGTCTGCATTAATAAAGTTTATTAGTAATAACCCTAATTGCTCTCTATATGGCGTAATTAATGAAGCAGGATGTTTAATAAATTTATCATCAATTCCATTGTTATATTGTTTATGTTTCTTTTCTCTTAACTCATATTCAATTTTCATTGATAAATCATCATTTGAATATCTAATTGCTCTATATAAATACATAGATGTTGAGTAAAACTCTACTTTGTTATCTTCATCAAACCATAGATAAAATCCATCAAAAAAAATTCCTTCTGGTAAAGTATTATTCATAATTTTTTTCCTCATAAAATATTTAGTGAGAAATTTAAAAATATTTAGATTGGAAATAGAACATGCTTAGATTTATTTCATCGTGAAGATTTTCCATCTGTTAAAATTGGAAAAGCGTTCCCAGTTTCTGTTAATGCATTTAACAACTATATGAATACTAGACATGTTATTTAAAAAAATAGAGCTTAAATATTGGTACTATTTAAACTCTAATTACTAAATTAAGCCATTCATTGCAAGAAAACTCTTGCTTTAGTAATAAATTTATTATACCACCGATTTATACCTAATATCAAGAGCTTTCTTACAAAAATAATTTACAAGGTGTAGGTTAGTCAATCATTTGTCACAAATTATTTAAAATAAATACTTTGAGCACCTATATTGCAAATAACGATTCCTCTTGACTTTTATATTTTTCTATGAATTCCCTGGGACTCAACCATCCTAGTGGTCTCATAGG
>CAKPMH010000039.1 GCA_934167935.1 uncultured Bacilli bacterium | reverse complement strand
AAATAATCCTGATAAAAGAGAAGAATATTTACGTGAAAGAAAAATTGACAATGATCCTAGAATTACTAAATTAGGCAAATTTTTACGAGTTGCATCTATTGATGAATTTCCTCAGTTTATTAATGTATTTGTTGGTGATATGTCTTTGATAGGTCCTAGACCTGTAGTTCCAGATGAGGCTGAAAATTATAAGAAAAATAAAGATAAATTTTTAAGCGTTAGACCTGGTCTTACTGGCTATTGGGCTAGTAGTGGAAGAAATAATATTTCATATGATGAAAGAATGAATATGGAACTATATTATGTAGAACATTGTAGTATACTTCTTGATATTAAAATTATTTGGAAAACTATTATTGCTGTAATAAAAAAAGAAGGGGCAAAGTAACCCCTTTTTCTTATGTAGAAGATAGCAAGATACTACTTTTAGTAGACATAAAGAACGTTATAGGGTATACTTTAGTTATATTAAGGAAGTGAAAGTGTGAAAGACGTTAATGTAATTGTAGCAACTCATAAGAAATACTTTATGCCAAGTGAAAACGTATATTTGCCAGTTCATGTTGGTGGAAAATTAAGTGATACCGATTTTGGTTATCAAAAAGATTCAACTGGTGATAATATATCACAAAAAAATCCTTATTTTTGTGAATTAACAGGGCTTTACTGGGCATGGAAGAATCTAGATTCTGATTATATTGGTTTAGTGCATTATAGAAGATATTTTACTTTACATAAACATATTCCTAAAGATTCAACTAAAAAATTTGATTTGGTTTTATCTGGTAGTGAAATTAATGACTTACTAAAAAATACAGAGGTTATATTACCTAAAAAAAGAAAATACTATATTGAAAATTTATATAATCATTACAAACATACAATGTATGTTGAACCACTTGATGAAACAAGGAAGATTATAGAAGAAAAATATCCTAAATATCTAAAAGAGTTTGATAACTTGAAAAAGAGAACTAGTGCACATATGTTTAATATGTTTATTATGAAAAAAGAAATGTTGAATGATTATTGTACTTGGTTATTTGATATTTTATTTGAATTAGAAAAAACTAGTGATAGTGATAAATATGATAGTTTTCATAAAAGATTTTATGGTCGTATTAGTGAGTTATTACTTGATGTTTATATAAGAACTAATAACATAACTTATAAAGAAGTTAAAGTTATGGATATGGAAAATATTAATTGGTGGAAGAAAGGAACAAGCTTCTTAAAAGCAAAGTTTTTAGGTGAAAAGTATGGAAAAAGCTTCTAATAAAAAGGTTATAGCGGTAATTGTTACTTATAACAGAAAAAAACTTTTAAAAGAAAGCATAGAAGCAATTTTAAATCAAGATTATGATAATTGTATTACGTTAATAATAGACAATGCTAGTACGGATGGTACATACGATTATATAAAAGAATTTGTTGATGGGAATAAAATTATATATAAAAATACAGGTTCTAATTTAGGGGGAGCCGGTGGATTTAACTATGGAATGAAAGAAGCATATAAGTTGGGCTGTGATTTTATGTGGATAATGGATGATGATTGTATTGCCCATAAAGATACTCTTACAGAATTCCTAAAGGCTGATGAGAAATTAAATGGTAAATATGGATTTTTATCAAGTAAAGTTTTATGGGAAGATAATTCAATTTGTTTGATGAATAAACAAAAGAAAACTTTTTCAAAGTGGTTAAAAGATTTTGACACTAATTATCAAGAAATTGCATTGGGTTCTTTTGTTTCATTTTTTGTGAAATCATCAACAGTAAAAAAATATGGATTACCAATTAAAGACTTTTTTATTTGGTCGGATGATTGGGAATATTCAAGAAGAATATCAAGAAACGAAAAGTGCTATTTTATTTCTTCTAGTATTGTAACTCATAAGTGTAAAGAAAATATTGGGGCTAGTATTGCTTCAGTTGATGAAGATAGACTTGATAGATTTAAATATCTTTATAGAAACGATTGCGTTTTATATAGAGGTGAAGGAATAAAAGGAAAAATTTTGTTAGAAATAAGGCTACTATTACATAAGGCTAGAATATTAAAATCAGATAAAAAAGATAAAAAAATTAGAATTAAAATAATTAATGATGCTGTAAAAGAAGGAAAAAAATTCTATCCAGAAATAGAAAAGGTGTAAATTATATGAAATTTTCAATTATTATGCCATGTTACAATTCGAGCAAAACATTAATTGATTCTGTTGACAGTGTTTTAAACCAGTCCTATAAAAATGTCGAATTAATTGTAGTTGATGATGGTTCTACTGATAATTCACTTGAAATTTTAAATAATATTAAAGATGAAAGAGTAAAGTTGTTTAAGCAAGGAAATAAAGGCCCTGGATGTGCAAGAAATTTTGGGATTAATAAGTCAACAGGAGATTATATTTTGTTTTGCGATTCGGATGATTTATTAAAAAACGATATTATTGAAAAAATCAATAAAATAACTGATTTTCAAAAGTACGATGTTGTTTTATTTAAAACTCAAAAAATTTCAACTAATGGAAATGTTCTTGTTAATAATGATTTCGAATCTTTTGATTTATCAGATAACGATAAAATTGGATTCATGCAAGCAATATATAATAAATTTTCGAAATATAATGATTTTTTTGGATTTGATGGTGTCTGTGGAAAAGTTATAAAAAAATCTTTTTTGAAATCTAATAATATTTATTTTCCTGAAGGAATATTCAGATTTGAGGATGCAATTTTCTGTAAATTATTATTTGAAAAATCTAATAATATTAGATATGAAAATGCATTAGGATACTACTATATTCAAAATCCAAATTCAATATGTCATAAATATAAAGAAAATGCCGTTGATATATATGTTGACGCATTAGAGGCTCTTTATGACAGTAAATATGATGAATATTTTTATATTAAGTGTCTAACTACTATAACTGAATGTGAAGTTTTATATTTTTATAATAGAAAATATAAAAAGAAATATCGAAATTATAAAAAAGAGTTTCTTAGTACTTTAAACATTGAAATTTTTAAAAATTCATTAACTAACGTAAATTTTAAAAAAATACCAATGCATTATAGAATTGAAACTATATTACTAAAACATAAGTTGATTTTTATATATATGTTAATGAAAAAAGGTTATTTATTATTAAAAAAATCAATATAAGTTGTTAATTGAGAGGAGGAAAATATGAAAAAAAACAAAATCAATTTTTTTGATTTCATAATTATTTTAATTATTTTATTCCAGGGGTCGAAGCATTTAAAAGTTTTTCCTTCACCTTTTTATAAGTATATTATTGTTACCTTATTCATTTTTCTTATAATTAAATATATCAAAGAGAATAGAAAAATTAAAAATTTGGTAAATAAAAAATTTTTGATTTTATTGTCATTTATATATTTGTATTCAATACTTGTGTCTTATAATAATAGACTTTTTGTTCCAATGGTTTTTTATATTATTGAAATATTCTCTTTTAAGTTATATATCGGCCTCTTTAACTCTAAGGAGGAATTGTTTAATAGATTACTAAAAATTATATTAATATCATCGATTTTAATTTCAACCATTGGTTTTGTTCAAATTATTGGCTACAAACTTTCTATAAATTTTTTGTATGATTTCCAATGGCTTGGTATTATTCCTAACTATTATGGATATTTAGCAGAAGGTAGGTTTTATTCTATTTATGATGAGCCAGCACATTTGTGTACAATATTAGGCTCAGGAATATTTGCAAGTTATTTATATAGTAGAAAATATAATGAAAAATATTTTATAGCTTTGATATTTATATTGCTTTTTACTTTTTTAACTGGTTCTGTAGTAACGTATTTATCTTTATTAATTTTTTTAGTATATATATTTTTTTATAACAAATGCACAAATAAGCCAAAAGTAAGAAAAATATCTATTAGTAAATTTATAGCTATATTTGTTAGTTTGGTATGTATTGTACTATTAGTTGCTTTTAAATCATCATTGATAATGAATGGATGCAATAAAATTCAAAATTTTTTCTCTAATAACTCTAATTCTGTATATGAACAAAATGAAACGACTTTTGCTTTAAAGTCAAATTATTTAATTGCTAAAAGTAAAATAGAAGATGGATATATATTTGGAACTGGCATTTTTACTCACGAATTTTATTATTATAAATATATTGATGTTATATATAAGTCTCATTACCAAAAATATTTAAATTATAGTGATGCTGCATCAATTTTTATAAGGCTATTGTCTGAATTTGGAATATTAGGTATATTTGCTTATATTCTTATGATTTATTATGTTATTAAGTGTTATAAGAAGAAAGACTATATAAATATGTTTTACATGATGTTGTTTATTAGCCAAGGAATGAGATTAGGGGATTATACATGGTTATTCAATTGCCTTCCCATTGTTATTATTTTTTCTAAATTGAGCAATGATGTTGATGAAAAGGATAGTGATTTAAATGAAAAAAAATTATATAACAACGTTTCAAAATGCTGATAATTATGGGGCCATGCTACAATGTTATGCATTAAGCAACTTTTTAAAAGATTTTAATGATACTTATGTAATTAATTATAATAATGAATTTTTAGCAGAACAATATAAAATAATTAGAAAGATTGATAAAAATCCAATAAAATCCGCTTATCATTTAGTTATTGACATATTAAATTATAGTGATGCATTAAAAAGGTGTGAAAATTTTAATAATTTTAGAAAAGGTATTCAATTTACTAAAAAAATTGATTGTTTAGAGGAGCTTAATTATGATGCTGATTCAATATTTATAACTGGTTCAGACCAGGTTTGGAATCCTATTATAGCAGGTAGAATTGACGATGTTTATTTTTTAAATTTAAAAAACAAATATTACAAAAAGATATCATATGCTGCAAGTTGTGGTGATATATCAACAATAAAAAACTTTCAAAATGATTTTTTTGAAAGTATTAAAAGTTTTGATAATATATCAGTAAGAGAAAAGGGATTATGTGATTTTATAAATTTAAATAGTAATTTATGTTCTGAAGTGGTTTTGGATCCAACATTATTACTTGATGTAAAGGATTGGAAAAAGATTATAGATGATAAAAGAATAATAGAAGATAAATATATTTTTGTTTATTCCGTCGGAAACGCCAATGAGTTATTTAATAAATCAGTTGATAAAATTTCAAAATTGACAGGGTTAATAATTGTGTTTTTTGATAAAAAAAAGTTATCTTGTGAATTTAAAGTAAAGAAAGAAAGATGGTATAAAGCAGGACCATTGGAATTTTTAAATTTGTTATATTATTCTGAGTATGTTGTTACAACAAGCTTTCATGGAACGGCCCTTTCTACAATATTTAATAAAAGCTTATTTGTTATATTAAGCTCATATCCAGACAGATTATTAACATTATTAAATGAAATTGGTTTAAATTCCAGAATAGTTAAATGTGAGGATGATATAGAAAGAATATTAAATACTACCACTGATTGGAAAAAAGTTAATGATTCATTGGGTAAAAAAAGGAAAGAATCACAAAATTGGATAAAAGAAGCAATAAAATAATTAAGTGAAAGGATTATTGAGATGGAAAAAACAAATGAATTAGCAAAAAACACATTAATAATTTTAATTGGGACTATATGTACAAAAATGATAACCTTTTTATTATTACCTTTATATACTGGCATTTTAAATACTGAAGAATATGGTATATATGATTTGATTGTGACTTTAGCTTCCTTATTGTTTCCTATTGTATCTTTTCAAATTGAACAAGCTACTTTTAGAGAGTTGATTGATTGTAGAAATGATGATGAAAAGAAAAAATTCATAATATCAAGTTCATTGTATTGTGTTATTATTCAAAGTATCGCATGCTCTATTATATTTCTTTTGATTTCAGCGTTTGTTAAATTTGATTACAAATATTATTTATTATTAAGCATCATTACGTCAATAATATCATCACTTTTTCTCCAAATAGCACGTGGTGTAGGGGATAATAAACTATTTGCAAAAGGAAGTTTTATAAATGCATTTGTGACTGTTATGTTTAATGTTATTTTCTTGTTAATATTTAATTTAAGAGTGAGTGGGCTTTTGATTGGTCAAATTATCGGTCAAATTATTTGTGCAATATATTTATTTATTTCTTTGCATTTATCAAAATATATAAAAATTGATAAAATTTCAAATAAAGACATAAAAAAAATGTTAAAATATTCAATTCCATTAGTTCCGAATGCACTTTCTTGGTGGATTTTTAGTTCATCAGATAGAGTAATTGTTTCGTTTTTTTTAGGTCTTTCTGCAAATGGTATTTTAGCAGCATCAACTAAAATTTCAAGCATGTATACAATACTATATAATGTTTTTGATAGAAGCTGGATGGAATCAATATCTTTACATATAAACGATTCTGATATCGAGGAATATTTTAATAAAATGTTTAATGAAATACTAAAATTTTTCATTTCAATCTCAATAATTTTGATATCAGCGATGCCTTTTATTTTTCATTTATTAATAAACGAAAAATTTGAAGAAGGTTATTATTTGATACCAATCTTATTAATATCAGCATTATTTAATGTCGTTCAGGGGCTTATTGCGGCGGTATATGCTGCTAAGAAAAACACAAAATCAATTGCAAAGACATCAATTGCTGCTGCAATAGCCAACATAATAATACATTTAGGATTAATAAAATTTATTGGTTTATATGCTGCTGTTTTGTCAACGCTCGCATCATATATGATTATTTGCGTTTATAGATATATAGATGTTAAGAAACATTATTTAAATATTAAATTGAATAAGAAAACCATTAATGTTAGTCTATTAATACTTATTGTAATAAATTGTATTTATTATTATAATAATTTCATATTAAATATCATTAGTTTAATTGTTTGTACTTTGATCTTTATTTTATATAATAAAAATTCATTATTTTTTGTAAAAAAAGTTTTAAGTAATAGAAAGAGGAAAATTTAAATGAAAAAATATACAAATGAAAAGAATATACAAATGCTATTATACTTATTAAAAGAAAATGGCATAAAAAAAGTTATTGTTAATCCAGGAACAATGAATATGTCTTTTGTGACAAGCATACAACAAGATGATTTCTTTGAACTATATTCTTGTGTTGACGAAAGATCAGCCTGCTATATGGCTTGTGGAATGGCAGCTGAATCGAATGAACCTGTCGTTTTAACATGTACAGGAGCAACAGCATCAAGAAATTATATGCCTGGTTTGACTGAGGCATTTTATAAGAAATTGCCAATAATAACAATTACATGCACGCCTCATTTGGGTAATATTGGAAATAATATTCCCCAAATGATTGATAGACGAAATGAGTTAAATGATACGTATAAATATAGTACTTATATTCCTCCAATAAAACAACCAGATGATTTATGGTATGATAATTTAGAAATCAATAAAGCTTTTTTACAATTAAAATCTAATAATCCTGGACCTGTTCATATTAATTTAGGAACAGAGGTTACAAAAATATTTGATGTTGAGGAGTTACCAAAATTTAGAGTTATAAGAAAGTATAAATTATATGATGATTTTCCTAATTTAAATGATTATAAAAAAATAGGCATTTTTATAGGTAATCACGCAATTATTAATAACGAATTACAAAGTGAAATAGAAACTTTTTGTTCCAATTATAATGCCGTAGTAATTTGTGATTACACTAGTAATTATTATGGCAAATATAAAATACAATTTAATATTTTATGTGATCAAGAAAGTATTGTTATGCCTAATAATTTTGATTTATTAATTCATATCGGTAATACCTCTGGTGCATATATGAAATTAGATCCTGTTTCTGTTTGGAGAGTAAATCCTGATGGATTAGTTGTTGATACTTTTAAAAAATTAAAAAATGTTTTTGAAATGGCTGAATTTGATTTTTTCAGAAAATATAACAATGAAAATTATCCAAAAAAAGATAATACTTTATGTTTATTTTCATCAGTAATAATTGTTTTTAAAATATTTATATTTTCACTATGATAATGTTCAATACTAAAATTATCATTAAAATAATTACATTTTCCATTACCAGTTACTAATATTTTTTTACCACATGTTAAATTTTTTTCATAAATAGTAACATCATTATTACTATTAAGCTTTTTTCGCTCTAAAATCATGGTCTTTTTAGCATTAGTCTCGGCAATTTCTCGCTCTAATTCAACTAAATTTTGATTTAATTTATTTAAAGTTCCTTCTACTTCTAAATTGCTTAATTTATTAACTTCTAAAGTAGCTGTATCTTTATTTATTCTAGCTGTTAATTCTTC
>CAKPMH010000038.1 GCA_934167935.1 uncultured Bacilli bacterium | reverse complement strand
TGCAAATACTGAACAAGCTTTATCTGGAAGTTTTTCATATTATAGTAAATTTCATCCACCACTTCACACTATGATATGGGCAATATTTTTAAATATAGGTAAACTTAGTAGAATTGAACCATTGAGTTTATATTCGTTGACCCAAATGTTGTTTTTATCCTTTGCTCTTTCTAAGGTAATAAAACTATTAATAGATAAAAAAATAAATTATAAAATAATAATTTGCAGTATATTGTTCTTTTGTATTAATCCAGTTATTTCAGTTTTTTCATTAGAAATGACAAAAGATGTATTTTTATCAGTGTTTTTTATCTTAAGTATTGTTGAAATTATTTACTTAATTAGTGAACCAAAAAAATACTTAGCCAATAATTTAAATAAATCTAAATGTATAATATTTATTTCATTATTATTACTATTTAGAAATAATGTTATTTATGCATATGTATTAAGTCTTCCTATAATAATTTTTTCCGTCGAAAAAAAATATAAAAAAGGGATTATAGTGTTGATATTACCTATAATTGTTTATTTTTTTATAAATAATTGTATATATAATTATTTAGGAATAAAAGAGGGAAATTCCAGAGAATCATTATCAGTTCCTATGCAACAAATTGCAAATGTTGTTGCTAATAATAAAATTAGTGATAGTTATAAAAGAAAAATAGATTTATTTTTAGAGTATGACCAAATAACTAATCTTTATAATCCAAGATTTGCTGATCCAATAAAAAATTGTTTTAAAACAGAATATTATAATAATAATAAATTCAAATTTTATAAATTATATTTAGAACTATTCTTGAAATATCCAATGGATTACATCGATTCATTTTTATCTTTAAATTTACCATATTGGTATTTTGACGCAAAGGCAGTTGATGATTATTCAAAGAGAAAATATATAGCGCTTGATTATGCAGCAACTAAAGAATATTCACCAGTTATGAAGAGTAAAATACCTATATTAGAAAAGTACTATAGAAAAATTGTATCATATGAATTTGTTAAAAAAATACCTGTAATTAATTTGCTGTTCTCATTAGCATTACCACTAATTTTAATGATATGTTCAACAATTGATTTAAATAAAAAAATAAGTAATAAAAAAATTGCAGTTATTTCTTTACCATTTTTATTATGGGTAACTTATATATTTGGACCAGTTAGTAATTTTAGATATATTTTTCCTTTTGTGTTAATGTATCCTATATTTTTGTGTTTAATTATATGTCCAAATGAAATATTAAAATAATAAATAAAAGAGGTGAAAATATGAAATTTTTAGTAACAGGAGGAGCAGGATTTATTGGAAGTAACTATATGCATTATGTAGTTAATAAATATCCTGAAGATTATTTTGTTTGCTTAGATGCGTTAACTTATGCAGGAAATTATAATAATATCAAAGATTTAGAAGGAAAAGATAACTATAAATTTGTTCATGGAGATATTACTGATAGAGATTTTATAGATAAATTATTTAATGATGAAAAATTTGATGTTGTAATTAACTTTGCAGCTGAGTCTCACGTAGATAATTCTATCAAAAATCCAGGTATATTTTTAACAACTAATATTATTGGAACTCAAGTACTTATGGATGCATCATTAAAGTATAATGTAAAAAGATATCATCAAGTTTCAACTGATGAAGTATATGGAGATTTACCACTTGATAGACCTGATTTATTATTTACAGAAAATACTCCAATTCATACATCAAGTCCATATTCAACAAGTAAGGCAAGTGCTGATTTATTAGTAGGAGCATACTATAGAACTTATGGTCTTCCAGTAACTATCAGTCGTTGTTCTAATAACTATGGACCATACCAATTTCCAGAAAAATTAATACCAGTTGTTATTTCAAAAGCTCTAAAAAATGAAAAAATTCCAGTATATGGAACAGGTGAAAATGTTCGTGATTGGATTCATGTAATCGATCATAATATAGGAGTTGATTTAATTGTTAGAAATGGTCGTGTTGGAGAAGTATATAATCTTGGAGGACACTCTGAAAGAACTAATCTAACTATTGTAAAAACAATTTTAAAACAACTTGGTAAAAGTGAAGATTTAATAGAGTTTGTTAGTGACAGAAAAGGTCATGATTTAAGATACGCGATAGATTCATCTAAAGTAGAAAAAGAATTAGGATGGACAAGAACATACACATTTGAAGACGGTATTAAAGAAACTATAGATTGGTATTTAGAAAATACTGATTGGATAGACAATATCTTATCAGGAGAATACAAAGAGGCTTATAAAGATTAAGAATAGATACTATTAAAAGGAGAATAAAAATGAGATATTTAATAACAGGAGTAGCAGGCTTTATAGGGTCAAACCTAGCTAAAAGACTTTTAAATGAAAATAAAGAAATTGAGATTATTGGTATAGATAATTTGAATGATTATTATGATGTTAAATTAAAAAATTCTAGATTAGATGAACTGTTAAAGTTTAATAATTTTAAATTTATAAAAGGTGATATTTCTGATAAAAAAGAGGTGGAAGAATTATTTTCAGAATACAAGTTCGATTATGTTATAAATTTAGCTGCTCAGGCAGGTGTTAGATATAGTATTGAGAACCCAGATGCTTATATAAATTCAAATATAATAGGATTTTATAATATTTTGGAAGCTTGTAGAAACAATCCCGTAAAACATTTAGTTTATGCATCATCATCTTCAGTGTATGGAACAAATAAAAAAGTACCATATTCAACAGAAGATAAAGTAGATAATCCTGTTAGTTTATATGCTGCAACAAAAAAGAGTAACGAATTACTTGCACATGCTTATTCAAAACTATATGATATACCATCAACCGGTTTAAGATTTTTTACTGTATATGGGCCAGCAGGAAGACCTGATATGGCATATTTTGGTTTTACAAATAAGCTTATTAATAATGAAACAATTAAGATATTTAACTATGGAAATTGTAAAAGAGATTTTACATATATTGATGATATAGTAGAAGGAATCATAAGAGTAATAAAGAAAGCTCCAGAGAAAAAAATAGGGGAAGATAAATTACCAATTCCTCCATATAAAATTTATAATATAGGAAATGGTCATCCAGAAAATTTGCTTGATTTTGTAAATATTTTACAAGAAGAATTAGTAAAAGCAGGAGTGTTACCTGAAGATTATGATTTTGAATCACATAAAGAATTAGTACCTATGCAACCTGGAGATGTTCCTATAACATATGCAGATACTAAAGATTTAGAAAAAGATTTTGGTTATAAACCAAGTACAGATTTAAGAACTGGTTTGAGAAATTTCGCAGAATGGTATAAAAAGTTTTATATAAATTAAGATTTAATAATAAAAATAATATATTGTTTGATTTTTATTTCTATTATTATTATAATATTCTTTGAAAAAGGAGATATGTTATGATAAATAATAATAAAGAAAAATTAGACGAAAATGATTTAAGTTTGACAATGCAACAAAAATTTAATTTTTCATCTAATGAATTAGAGGAAGAAGATATATCAATAAAGAATAAAGTAACTAAAAAAAAACAACTTAATAAAAAGATGATGGAAATTATAGATATAAAAGAAAAGTATAAGAGAAAATATTATATATTTTTTATTCTTTTTTTTGTAACTATAATTTTTACAGTAGGTATTATTTGTTATAATGTGCTACATCCTGTAATTCGAACAAAACAAGTCGTAGCTCAAAACATTGTTTTTTTAGGCGATTCACTAACTGAGATTTATAACTTGGATCATTTTTACGGTAAAAATGCAAATGTTGTAAATAGCGGTGTTTCTGGACATACTACAGCTGATATCCTCGATAATATGAAGGAAAGAGTATATAGATATAATCCTTCTAAAGTGATATTACTAATAGGTACAAACGATATAGAAACAGGAAAAAGTGATAAAGAAATTTTAAAAAATATAAAAAAAATAGTTTCTTTAATTAATAAAAAAAGACCATTGTCAGATATATATATTGAATCATTATATCCAGTCAACAATACAGAAAATGAAGTAATAAATCATACTATGGTTGGAAGTAGAACAAATAATAGAATTATAGAATTAAATAAAAAAATAAAGTGCTTTTGTAATAATAGTAATTTAGTATATATTAATATGTATGATGAATTACTTGATGATGATGGAAATTTAAAAATGGACTATACTAAAGATGGGTTACACTTAAATGAAAAAGGTTTTGAAATTGTTACTGAAAAAATAAAAAATTATATTTAGGAGTGATAAAATGTTAAATAAGTTTGATTGTTATAAAAAGCAAATAAAGAAAAATATGTTGATTTATTATATTTATGGTAAAAAAAGACTTATTATGAAATATTATGAACAAATGTTAGGATATACATATGATTTTGATAATCCAAAAACATTTACAGAAAAGTTGAATACAAGAAAAGCTAGTAATAATAAATTGTTAAAAAAATGTGCGGATAAAGTGATGGTTAGAGAATATGTAAAAGAGAAAATAGGAGCTGAGTATTTAATTCCTGAATATTTTGTAACAAATAGATTGACTAAGAAACTATACAAAAAAATGCCAAATCAATGTGTACTCAAGACAGCAAGTGGTTCTGGAACTGTGGAAATTATTTTCGATAAATCCAAAATGAATATGAAAGAAACCTTAAAATTAATGAGAGAATATCAAAAAGTAAAATTTCATTATATTTGGGGAGAAATGTTTTATAAGGGTATAAAGAATAAAATAATTTGTGAAAAATTATTACTAACAAAGGATGGAAAAGTACCAATCGATATCAAAGTTCATTGCTTTAGAAATGGTGGAGGCAAACCAAAGTATTTTATTCAATTGGATATAGATAGATTTGGTGATCATAGAAGAAATTATTATGATGAGAATTTTAAATTGCTTGATATTCAAGAACTTCATCCTAACTACGATAAGAAAGTAGAAAAACCCAAGAACTGGAACGAAATATTAACTGTTGCAAAAAAGCTAAGTGAAGATTTCGATTATGTACGTGTTGATTTATATAGCTTTGAAGATAAAGTATATTTTGGAGAATTAACTTTTTCTCATAATGCAGGTTTCAGTGTGTTTAATCCTCCAAAATGGAATAAATTGTTTGGAAAGTATTGGAAAAGTTAAAAGATATTCTATTGCCTTAGAATATCTTTTTTATCTTCTAAAAATATCTTTGTTATAAATCTTATAAATAAATGAACTATTGTTCCTAAAATAAATGCACAAATAAAATTTGTAAATGATGTTAAAATAATATATTTATATGACATAGTTTCTGGATTTGCTATTTTTGATATAACAATATCTGTAAATCTATCAGATAAAGCTAAAGCAAGATATGTTTCAAAAGTGATGGAAGCAGCAAAATTAATTGTTCTTGAAATAAATTTATTTTTAATATTAATATTATAAAAAATATTAAAAATACATGTTGATATTATTATAGTAATAATGCTACCATATCCTCCACCATAAAACATGGCTTGAGAACCTTTTGAATATGTATAATCAATACATGATATAATTAATATAGTTAATACCAATATAAAACAAGATTTTCTTTTTGAAAAATCAGGATTAAACTTTTTTATATAAGCTCCTATATAATAATACACAAAAGGATATAATGTATTAAATGGATTCATAAAATAAAATATCTTTTCATTTCCATAATAACTTGGAAAACTGTTATAAAACTCGGGAACATTAATTAATAAGACTAGTGTTATTAAAAATATATTATATTCCTTTTTAGTTAATTTTTCACTGATTATATTTAAATATGGTATTAGATAATATAAAACTAAATAAAATGCAACATACCAAAAATATGCTGGAAAAGTAAAAAAATTTTTCATTAATTCTATAAAGAAATTAGTTGTAAATCCATTATTATATAATTGAGTAATCAATAAGAATATAAAATATAAAACAAAAAATTTAATTGATTTTAAATAATATTTTTTACTGACTTTCTTATTTGATAATAGAAAACCAGATGACATGATAAAAAGACCAATACAAGAAAAACATAACCAATGTACACCAATTTTTATAATACTAGACATGCCAACCATGTTTATATCACTAAAATTAAAATTATTGTAATAATGTAAAAATGGAACAAAAATGATTGCAATAACTTTAATTATATTTATCCCATCAATTCTTTTTATTTTATTTTTCATCATATTCACCCTATCCCCACTACAATGCTTTTATCATTGTATGTTAATTATATCATGTTATTATTATTTATTACAACACTATAATTTTACATATAAATTTAATTATTAATAATTAATTAAAAATTAATGTCTTTTACTTATATAAGTTTCCATGTTATAATTACAATGAATTAAGTAAATAAGAGGAGTATGATTTTATGAAAAAAACGAGGAATAAAGTAGAAAATTTGGAAAATAAGGCAAATAATGTGATTAGAAATATTAATTCAAATATGTTGATTTATGTGGTTATATCAATAATGTCAATATTTTATATCATTTCTAAAAGCTTAGAAAAGGAATATCCAATAGCAGTAATATGTCTGTTATTATTTGGTTTTATTGTTCTTGATTTATTGTTTTTTATTATAATGAAAAAGATGTATAAAAACTTAAAGTTAGAAAATATCTTTCTTTTATTGTCAGTATTTTTCGGTTTATTTTATATTGTTGGTTTTCCGCCATCTCAACTCCCAGATGATACTCCTGATTATTTAAGAACATTAGAGGTATCCAAACTTCAATTGACTACGCCACAAAAAAATGAAAAAGTTGGTAGAAATTTATCTGAAAATATTGGAAAAGTATATAGTTCCAAAAAATATAGTGATTTAAAAAGAATAAAGGATTTGAAACTAAATAATAATTTAAGATTTTATGGTTATGCAAATAAATCACTATATGCGTTTGTTTGTTATATTCCTCAAGCTTTAGGAGTTGGTTTGGCTCGAATTTTGAATTTTCCAATATTAATTCAAATTATTTTTGGAAAAGTATTTAATTACTTATTGTATATTATCTTAATCTATTTATCAATAAAGTATATACCAATAAAGAAGGAATTGATATTATTTATTTCCTTGTTGCCAATGTCATTACAAGAAGCAACATCTTTATCACCTGATTCTTTAATAATCTCAAGTTTAATTGCCTTGATAAGTTTTATAATTTATCACAGAGCGAATAAGAATACAAAAATGAATAATCGTAATATGATTTTATTAGCAGTTTTATCCGTTGTTATTTCGCTATGTAAAATAGTTTATTTACCACTTGTATTTTTAATATATTTAATACCAAATAATAAATTTAAATCATCAAAACAAAAATATATTTACTGTTCTATTGTCTGTTTCATATCTATAGTATTAAACTTATATTGGCTATCAATATCATCAAGTTACTTAGTCGCTTTCCATGGTAGATCCAATTCATCATTGCAATTAAAATATATATTATCAAATCCAATTGGATATATTATTATCTTATATAGAACTATTGATTATTATATTTTAATATATCTAGAAGAAATGGTAGGATGTTCATTAGGGCAATTTGTTGTAGGAACATCTCCTATAATGGTTTTAATATCTATAATTATTTTATTTATGTTACTTATTGGTCGTTTAAAAAAAGGAAAAACTATATTTAATATATTAGAGAAAACATATATTGCTGTACTGCTAATTGGAACTGTTCTTTTGATGTTTACAAGTTTATATATGCAATGGACAGGATATAAAGCTAGTATGGTTGATGGAGTTCAAGGAAGATATTTTATTCCTTTATTAACAATTTTTTCGATGTTATTTTCAAAGGAACAAGAAAAGGAATATGGAAAGAAATTAACATACTTTATTTTCTTTATGAATATTATGTCAGTTCTAGCAATTTTTAACACTTATATTTAATTTTGGAGGTTTCTTTATGTATAATAAAAAGAAAATTTTAGCTTTAATAGTATTACCGATGTGTATTTTTCAAATTAATTATAAATATTTGAAGAGTGAAATGTTTAGCATTAATTATAGCAATTATAAAGAATCAAATAACGAGATTATTGCTACTGAAAACGCTTATTATACAAATAATACAAAACAAATTAATACTTGGTATTATGATGAGGCTGGAAATAGATATTATTTCGATAAGAATGGAGAATTATATAGAGATGGAATTAAAGAAATAGATGGCAAAAAATATTTGTTTGACAGTGAAGGACGAGCACAAAAGGGATTTCAGAAAGTAGGAGAGCATTTATATTATTTTGGTTTAGGAAGCTATACACAACAAATGAATAGATGGCATGA
>CAKPMH010000037.1 GCA_934167935.1 uncultured Bacilli bacterium | reverse complement strand
GTCTTCGTAGCTCAGTAGGATAGAGCGACTCCCTCCTAAGGAGTAGGTCGCTGGTTCGATTCCAGTCGAGGACACCAGATTGATAGGAAACTCGAACTTTTAATATTCGAGAGTAATAAATTGCTAACAGAAATGTTAGTTTTTTTGTTATTTAAGAAAGTGAGAGTGATTATATGTTAACAATAGAAACTAAAGAATTAGAGATAGGTAAAGACTTATTAAAGAAAGTTGAGATGATATGTAAGTTTGCTTGTGTTAAACCTACTATTACAAATGGAAATATTAAGAATATTAAAGGAACTAATATTGCTTATGTGAAACCACATATTATTAAAATTAATAAAATTGATCATTTAATGTTTGATGAGTGTGATGACATATTTATTAATGGTTATGACGAAAAAATAAAGTTTAAAGAATTTGAAACCCACATTAAAAGCCGTTTTTAAGCCAAATATTTGACACTTTTTAAAAAAGTGATAGAATAATCGACTAAGAAGACTTATGTCTATTTAAGGGGGGTAAATAGTTATGAGATTCAAGATTAAAAGCAAACCTTATTAAAAATTAGATTTTAAAAGGTGTCAGCAGTATTAGTCACTATAATACTTTTGACACCTTTTTTGTTAGAAAAGGAGTTGATAATTAAATGAATGATGAAAAGAAAATTGCAGGAATTTATAAAAGAGTTTCAACATTAGACCAAAAACGAGAAGGTTTTAGTTTACCAGAACAAGAAGAAAAATTAAGAGAGTTTTGTAAATTCAAGGGTTATGAAATTTATAAAGTATATGCTGATGAAGGAATTAGTGCTAAAAATGATAAAAGACCAGCATATCAAGAAATGATGTGAGATGTTAAAGATAAGAAAATAAGTGTAATTGTTGCTTTTAAACTAGATAGACTAACAAGAAGCGTTTTTGATATTGAAAAACTTATGAAGTTTGTTAATGATAATGATTGTGATATTGATTGTCTAGCTGATGAATCTAACACTACTACTTCAAATGGTAGAATGGTTATGAGAATTATGACTAGTGTATCCCAAAATGAAATTGAGAAATGTTCAGAAAGAACAAAGTTTGGTATGGTAGGTGCTATAAAAGCAGGTCATATTCCCAACAAATGCCCTTTAGGTTTTAAAAGAAATAATAAAAAGTTAGTTCCTGATTCAATTACAAAAGATATTGTAGTTAGAGTATTTGATTTGTATTTAGAAGGTAAATCTTATCAAACAATAGCAAATATCTATAATGAAGAAAAGGTATTAGGTAAAACTAATTGGAGAGATTCAACCATAAATCATATAATTACCAATGAACTTTATAAAGGAGATTATTTACATGGTAAAGGAACAAAGAAACCTACTTATTATGAAAATGTTGTTGAACCATTAGTTAGTAAACAAAAATGGGAAGATTGCCAATATCAAAAGCAAAGAAATGCAAGACACTATGAAAGAACTGCAACCTATCTATTTACTAATAAACTTAAATGCTCTAAATGTGGTAAATTCTTAAGTGGTTGTGCTACAACCAAAAAGAATGGAACTAAATACTATTACTATAAATGTGAACATTGTAAAACTTATTTTAGTGAAGCAGATATTGAAGAAAGATTAAAAGGTTTCTTAATTGAATTAAATAAACAAGATGAATTAATTAATAATTACTATACACCATTTATTAAATCTAAATTAAATAATAAAGAAATAGACTATGAAAAAGATATTAAGGAACTAGTTAAACAATTAGATAGAATTAAAACTGCTTATATTAAAGTTATTTTAAAGATTGAAGATTTTGAAAATGAGATTAACCAAATAGAATTTAATAAAAATGAATTAAATAAAAAATGGCAAGAACAAAAACAATATGAGAATTTGAGTTTCACAGTTGATGACTTACTTATCTTACAAGATATACAACAAATAGATGACTTTGTTAAACCTGAATTATTCTTTATTAACATAAATAAATGGTTAAATACCCCAAGAGAAAAGAAACAAAAATTATTTGCTAAATATATCGACTTTATCGAATTAGAAAAGAATGATAAAGAAATAGAAATAACAAATGGTCATTTTAGAGAATCATTTTTAGTAGATATGATAAATAATCATGCCATATATGGAACACCTTATAATTTTAATTTATTTGAAGATGATTATGGTTATCCACTTTGTATGAATTGGGAAGCAAAAACAAAAGAAAATGCCAGGAAATATTTTGATAAATTATGTTCTACTCTAGGAAGTGATTATAAACTTAATTATTATGAAGTAGATACTGATGATGATTTAAAAGATATAACATTTTCAAGCACTTGTGAGATAGAAAAGATAATTAGACTTATAGCTTTAGATAAAGATAAATTTGATAAAAGTAAAAACTTAAAATTAGGCATTATAACTATAGACTTAACAAATGTAATTGCACCTAATGGTAAACAGTTTTATAAAGGTTATTTTGAAAAAGTAAGAAAGGTTTTAAAAGATAATGAGTTATGAAATATTTAGAAGTGAATCGATAAATACGATAAAAGATTTAGGACAAATTGGAGCTCATAACAAAAGAGATAAGAAAGCATATAAATCTAATCCAGATATTGATATTACAAAAACAAAGAATAATATCGATATTGTTCCTTTATCAGATAAATACACCAAAGGTTATTATGAATTAGTAAAAGATTATAAAAAGGAATATGAAGAAAAACAACTTACTACTAAAGAAGATCGAAGAAAGTCATTTGATAAAATGTTAGATGATTCAAATAGTGTTGTTGCCGATGAACTAATATTTACTAGTGACAATGATTTCTTTAAAGGAATGAGTAAAAAAGATATTAAAAAATGGGCTGATACTTGCATGAAATTTGTTTATAATGATTTAGGTTATACAAAAGAACAGGTATTGCACGCAAAAGTTCACATGGACGAAAAAACACCACACTTACATTGTGTAGTTGTTCCATTAATTAAGAAATTTGATAAAAGAACTAATACTCTTAAATACACTATTTCTAAAAAGCATTATATGAAGTCTGGTGAGTATATCAGTAAACTTCAAGATAAATATTGTCAAAGAATGAATGACAATGGATTTAAACTAGAACGAGGCATTAAAAATAGTGATAATGAACATATTTCTATTAAAGAATTTAAAAAGATAACTAGAAAACTAGATAATCGTATGGAAAAACAAAATTATCTTATGACTAGAGATTATGAAATACTAGAAGAAAAATTAAAAACTTCTAAACCAACTATTACTGGAAAAGAAGTTAAAATTGATAAAGAAACTTATGATACCTTACAAGATTTTATGAATACATCAAAGCGAGTAATTAAAGATATACCTAGTAATCAAGCATTATTTAAAGAACTTGAAGATTACACCCAAAACTATCGTGAAATGGAAAAACAAAAACATAATGTAGAAGTTGAAGTTAGAAAACTAGAACTTAAAAATGAAGAACTACAAAAAGAAAATAGAAAACTACATAATTTCTTAAATGTAATGCTTCAAACATTAAAAAGGTTCTTTAATAAATTACTTCACATAGGAACTGAAAAAGATAAAGATGATGTGGTTAAAGAAATAACTGCTTATCATAGTTTAAATTATTATAATGATAGAGATTTACACGATATAGCAGATAGTACACCTAGAGAAAAAGAAATAAATGATTATATCTATGAACAAAATTATGGTTATGAAAAAGATTATGATGACCGAGATTTTGATATTTAAAAACATTTTAAATTAAACTGTTGATATTGTGTTATAATATTAGTTAGGAGGCAAAAATATGAATGTTGTAGGAACAATGTTTTTTGAAGATTATAAATTATTAATAGATAAACCTAGATAGAGACCAACATATCAAATGATTGGTGGCAGAGTTGAAAAAGATGAAACTCCATTACAAGCAGCAATAAGAGAATGTCATGAAGAACTTGGAAATAAAGCAATATTTGATGAAAGTTTATTTGAGTTAGTAATGGAATTTGATGAAATTGCTACTAGTGATGACGTGACACTAATACATTTTTATGTATTCAAATATAATGGCAAACTAAATGGTAAATTAAATACTTCTGAAGAAATTGAAAAATTTAAATGGTATGATTCTTCTTGTGGAACTGATATTTTATCTAATACTTTAAAAAATGAAGTTGTGCCATATTGTATACCAAGAAAATTAATAAAATAAATCATTATAAAAGACAAGCAGTTTGCTTGTCATATAAGACTCTATTTCCAATAGAGTAACACACTTCCCATTTGACAGAGTCAAAAGGGTGTGTGCAAAGGAAAAGTTCCCTTTTGAAACCCTAAAACATAATTAAGCAAGAACTAATCGTTCAAGCAAAATTATGTTTTTTTAAATTGCATTATATATTTTCAAAACTTCGTAATGAAAATATATCTATAAAAGTCTATCGCCACTTACAAAATTACTTTGTAATTTCATAACGTGCCACGACTTTTATTTTGTTTTAACTAATTTTGGACCATTAGAAAGATTTTCTTGATTTATTGGAACTAAATCATAAAAATCGATACCACTTTTGCTGTAGATTTCTTTAACTTTTTTAAAGGTTACACCTTCAGTATACCATTCAAAATATTTTTTGTATTGTTTACTTTGCTTGAATAAAAGTACTCTCCCTTTTATTGTAAATAAATCTATAACTTCGTCAGAATCATCATCTAAATTCATATCTAGTCTTTTAAACCCAAGTCTTTCCAAATCAATAACCTTATCTAATGCTGCTACGCTTTTATAAGAGCAAGGTTCCAAATTTGCCTCCTTCTCTATGAAATCGTTTAAATAAGATAAGACTTTAAATGCGTCATCATGACTCATACCTTCTGGAAGCATAAAAGGTTTAAATGGCCAATTAATAATTCCTATGTTGTTTGGACGATTCATTCTATAATTTTCACCAATTCTATGATAATCAATAAAATATAATCTATATATATTTTGATTCCCAAGTGGATGATTTTCTAATTCTGCATCAAATTCATAATCTCTATTACGAGGTACAGCATGGTGAAGATCGTTTCTTAATTCTTGTAATTTTTCTTTTAACTTCATGAATAAAACCTCCTTTGTGTGTAATATTTTACCACATAATTATATTTTTTGATACTTATTTGTTTATTTTTCTTAAAAATGTAGTATACTTGTATTAGTTAGTAAGTTATTACTACCTATTAATGTTTGTAAGAAAAGTTATTCGACTTCTTCTTCACAGGCACCAGTGACGAATCTGTTCGAACTATTCGAACTTTAAATATAAATATCAACTCAATTTGGGTTGATTTTTTCGTTATATGAAAAATCATCCTTCTAGGAAAGGATGGTGTCTATGATAAATATTATCAAGCAAGAAATAACAATTGAAGAATCTTTAAGGCAAAGATTAGAGGTTATTTATGAGTTTTCACATACTACTCCTACTTTTATCAATGGCTTTATTCATAAAGTAGATAAAACTAATCTTTCATATGTAGAACCACATAAGATAATCATTAAAGGTACAAAATTTCTTGCTTTTAATTATTCTAATGAGATTTATATCAAGAATTTATCTCAAAAGATAAACTATCAGAATTAGAAGATTATTTAAAAGGTATTTAATTTGACAAGAATTGATATTTCTTTAAAAAGTGATAGAATGTTTATCAAGAGAATTTATGTCTATTTAAGGGGGTTAAATATTTTGTCATAAACAAAATAGGCTTAAAGAAAGGATGTGATTTATATATGTCAGAACTTGCTTATTCACTACATTTGGATAGTGATAAAAATAGAAAAAATGTATCAAGAGTAAGAGCAAAATCTAATGCTAGTGGGACTACTTCTCTATCAAATAATGCAATTCAAAAAGCTAGACAATTATCTCGTGTTGATAAACATAATTATCGTAAGTATGATGACAAACAACACTTAATTGAAATAGTTAGAGGAATAACCTCTTTATATAGTGATGTTCAAAAATTATATAAAGATGAGTTTGAAAAAGCAAGATTAGAATATAATTTTAAACAAACAAGAGATGATAGAAAAATAGATGATTATTTCAAAAAAATTAGTGATAATTCTAAAAATGATTTGGCTTGTGAGATTATAATTGAACTTGGAGATAAAAAATATTGGGATACCAAAGATGAAAAGTTCAAGCATAAAATGTCTAAAGTATATAAAAAACAAGTTAAAGATTTAGAAACTTTGATTCCTAACTTTAAAGTAGCAAGTGCAATTATTCATTATGATGAAACTGGTCCACATATGCATATTGTTGGCGTCCCAATTAAATATAAGAGTAAAAATGGTATGTCTAAACAAGTTGGTAAATCTGATGTATTTACTAAAACAAAGTTAATAGAACTACAAGATAAAATGAGAACTTTATGTATTGCTAGTTTTAATAAAGAATATGATTTAAATAATGTTTTAAAGACTAAACAAAAAGGTGGAAATAAAGATATAAATGTTAAAGATATGGGAAACTATATTGAAATGCAAGAAGAATTATCTAAAAATAAAGAACGATTAGAAATAGCCAATAAAAAATCACTAGAACTAGATAATAATTCTAATGAAGTAAAGGATGTAGTTAATAATTTAAAAACTACTTTTACTAATAAAGATAAATATGTTTTAAACAAAGATGATAAAGATAAAATAGATAAATTTCTTCAGCAAGTAGATTCAACCAATAAAGAATATAAGAAAATGCAAAAACTATCTATTACCTTAAATGATGTAGATACTGAACTTCAAGGAAACAGGAAAAAGGTTAAAATACTAACTGAAAATAATGATGCCTTAAATATAGAAGTTAAATCTCTTGAAAAAAAGATAGATAAACAAGAAGATGGGATTGATGATCTTAAAGAGAAAAAATTTTAAACTACAAACTACTATTAATTTCTTTGAAAATCTATTTGATAGATTAGTTAAATTTATCAAAGATAAAATGTTTGGAAAAGAAAAAGAACGAGAAAATTATTGGAATTTTTCAAAAGATTTATATACTCATAATATATTTAGTGATAAAACTATTGAATCAATTCAAGATGACTATATTTGGAATAAAGGAAATGATAATGATAAAGAAAAAGACGATTACGAAATTGATATGTAATTGTCTTTTATTTTCTTCCAAAAAATCCATGTTTTTTTTCTTTAGTTTTTGTTAACACATAAGGTTTATTATTTTCATCATCAGGTTTTACTAGTGAAATACTTGAATATTCTCCTGCAAAAATTCTAAATAAAGCACTACTAATGCAATCATCAAATACAGTTTTTAAACTTCTGGCGCCACTTTGTTTTCCAATGG
Source organism: uncultured Bacilli bacterium (assembly GCA_934167935.1). The sequence continues at coordinate 1,438 of CAKPMH010000037.1, read as the reverse complement.
CAAGTTCAGCTATATATTCAATAAATTCATCACTAAAATCAAAATTTACTTCTAACATATCAAATAACTTCTTATATGTATTTAATGGGCTGAAATCAGATTCTTTTAGTATCTTTATTATATCTTCCTTTGATAATGGATTCATAGCAATAGTTTTTGAAAATCTTCCAATTAATTCTCTCATAATTCCATATTTCATAAAATCATCAGTTGTTAGTTGCTTATAATCGTCGCCTTTTGTAATTCCAGTAAAAGCACCTAATCCAACAACTGTTAATTTCGATGTATCAAATTTTTTATCATCAAAATAAAATAATGTTCCATCAAGTAATTTTAATAGTGATCTTTGAACTCCTAGTCTAGAAACATGAGATTGACTATCCCCAGATTTTTCAGCAAGTTTATCAAATTCATCAATAACTAATATTCCTTTTTCAGCAAGTTCAATATCATTATTTGCTGCAAGACATAAGTCTTCAAGCATATCGGTTATTTTTCTACCCTGATAACCTGTTTCAGAAAGCGCAGTTGCATCTTCAATAACTATAGGTATATTATACAATCTAGATATTCTTTTTAATATTTCGGTTTTTCCAGTTCCTGTAGAACCATAAATTAAAATATTTTCTTTTAATTTGGCAACTAAATCCATATCTAAATCAGAATTAACAACCTTTTGATTTTTAAATAGTGCAGTTAATATTTGCATTATTTGTTCATCTTGCGAAATTATTGTTTTTTTGATTGAAGAATACATAGACGATATATCACTAGTTTTTTCAAATTCATCTTCATCAAAATCCGATTGTCCTTTTTTATCATTATTTTGTAAATACGTTATTAAATCTTCATTTATTAATTTTGATAAACTAGTTCCATTATCTCCTCTTAAATAATACTTACCAGTAGATGATATTCGTTTGTTTCTAATTGCAATAAAATCGACTTTATTATTATTAACTTCCAACGCATCTTCAAGATTATCTCCTAAGAAAACATAATCTTCTTCGTTAGCATTTTTATTTATAAAACTTGCATATGTTCCATTGTAGTTTCCACTTAAAACATTAAATCTATCATTATTTTCAGTGTTGGTAAAACCAATACCAGCAACATAATCAACAAACTCGAAAATTTCATATTTTTTCTTTTCATATGTCACATATTTCTTTTTAAATAAATAACCAATTCGTAAATTTGCCATAACGAATTCCCCCTTAATGCGAGAGTTATTATATCATACTTTTTATTTTTTTTGTTAAAATTATTCAAATTTCTTGAAAATTGTGCTATATTTTTATTAGTGAGTGATATTTATATCATTTGTACTTGAGAAAAGTTGTAGATATCTACGGTACTCGCACCATTTTATATAATAAAGCTTTTTAAAAGCTTTTTTATTTGAAACATAATTTTCATCTTTTATTTTACATTTTAA
>CAKPMH010000036.1 GCA_934167935.1 uncultured Bacilli bacterium | reverse complement strand
GTGGGCGATATAGGACTCGAACCTATGACCCCCTGCTTGTAAGGCAGGTGCTCTAACCAACTGAGCTAATCGCCCATTCGACATAATTAAATATACCAGTTAAAAGATCATTTGTCAATAGAAATTGAATTATTTTTATGATTTTTTAAATTTTCTTCTATCCATATTGGTAATTTGTAGTTTAAAGTCTTAAAACCTATTGATGTTTCTATTATTTTTCTTTTTCTTTTTTTTCTATTTATATTTTTTATACTTAGTTTTAAATTGCCATCATTATTGTTTCCAATAACTTGAACGGTTATTTCTTCTCCTACATTTGCAAAATCAGCTGGATTTCTTACATATTTATTTGAAATTTCAGATATATGTACAAGTCCACTTCTTTCTTCATCTATCTTAACAAAAATACCATATTTTTCTATTCCTGTTACTATTCCTTTTAGCAAATTTTCATCTTTCATAGAAACACCTCTTTTTAAATTATATCACAAAATTTTATAAATAAAAAGGGTTTACTAATTTTAGCAAATATATTATAATAATAATCGGTGATTTTATGAAAGAGACAGAAGAAAAAATAATTGATATTATTGATAATTTAAGACCATTTCTTATTAATGATGGTGGTAATATTGAATTTGTTAAATACGAAAATGATATTGTTTATATAAAAATGATGGGTGCTTGTTCAAATTGTGAAATGCTTGATTTAACCCTTAAAGATGGTATTGAAGAGGCATTAAAAGAAGAAATACCTACTATTAAAGAAGTAATAAATGTAATATAATTACATTTTTTTTATCCACTCAATTTCATCTATTGCGCCAATATTTCTAATATATGTATATGTTAATTTAATTACTTTTTCGTATTGTGGTATTTGTTTTATTGCTTTTGTTATTTCTTCTTCTTCTACTTTACCATCTAATATTTTTTCATATATATCAAAATAAAAAGATGGATATAATAATCTTATAAAAAATAATCTATATTCAGTCTCACTAAGCTTTACGTTTTTTAAATATTGTTCTATTAAAAAAATTGAATCATCACTCATCATCATTTCTTTTATATATTCTACTATATCTCTTACCTTTACATCTATTATAAAGTTAAATGGATTATAAAAATCAAACAATGTATCTTTCTTTTTAATTCTATTATGACTTATACAAGAAAGATTTTTATCTATTTTGGTGATTGCTAATAATGATATTCCTGTTTCTACTATTCCTTCAAAATAACTAAAACTTTCCCTAAGTAAGGGATATTTTTTTCCAAATTGACTTATTTGATATTCAAAATAGTCCATTTTATTCATCCATAATTGATACCAGTTATCTCTTTTAATTTTTATATTTAAATCTAAGTTACTTGCCATTTGAGAAAAATTTATTATATCTTCTAATTTTACTATTTCATCCATTTTTCCATATGTTTTTAATAAAACATATATATTATCATTTATATAAGTTTCTATACTATTTTGATTATTTATTACTATTTGATGCGTATATATTCCATTTCTATTTAGTTCTATACTCATATTATATATATCTAATAAATATTTAATATCCATTTCTAATTCTATTAAAGTATAATAATTATTTTCATAAATAAATTTATATGTGTTATCTTTTTGATATATATCATCAGGATTTAAATTATAATAATAACTAAGGGCATTTTTCATATATATCAGCCTCATCTAATTATATTTATATAATAAAAAAATTATGCTTCTAACATAATTTTTATTCTTTCTAATTTATCTTTATAATTACTATTTTCTGCTTTTAATTCTTCTATTTCTTTTTGTAGTTCAATTATTTTATTTTTTTCTTTTTCTAATTCTTCATTTATATCATTTTTTTCAGTATTAATTATATTATTATCAAAATCTGGTCTAATTGGGACTTCAACTTTATTTAGTTCTTCTTCATTTTTCCTTATTTCATCATCATAATTATTTAAAAAATCATCTATATCTAAAGCTTCTAAATATTCTTCATTATCTTCTTTGTCTTCTTCTTTTATTTCTTCCATATTATTTGGTATAATTTCTTCTTTTTTTATTTCTTCAACTATACTAGCCTTTATTTTAAAAGGTCTTGAATAATCTAAATTTACACTTTTAATTTTATTTATTTCTAAATCGTTAAAACTCATTATTTCATTTGTTTTAATTTCTTTTACTATAACAGGAATCATTTTTTTTATTTCTTCCCATTCAACATCATCAATTAATTCCTCATTTTCATTTACTATTTTATTAATATATAATTTTTCATATCCTTCTATATCTACTTCTTTTAATGAAAAAATTAAATAATTTTGATTATTATAATTAATATATCTTATTTTTTCCCCTTTTATATTTTCGTTTGCTGTTATTACATCAATTTCCATAATTATCACCCTTCTTATTTTAATAATTATATCATTTTTTTTACTAAATGAAAAGATAAAAAATGTGACTTAATACATGAAAAAAATACAATTTGAAATATAATGAATAAATTTTTTTATTTTATCATTTATATTGTATAAATAGTGAAAGAAAAAACATTAAATAATTGAAAAATTAAAAATGCTATGATACTATTAAATAGAAGTGAGTATAAATGGAGGTAATATATGAAAAAAAATTTAAAAACAATATGCGTAATGAGTTTAATAATAGCTGTATTTGGATTTATAAAAGTTAATGCAGCTAAATCTAATTTAACTGCAACAGTTGTTGGAACAACTCCAAAGTATAGTCAAGATTTTGATTGTTTAAGAGATTATCCAGGATTTTATGCTTCAAGTTTGCAATATAGTGATGCTATGTTTGCTGTTAAAAGAAAAAAGCCATCAGCTTTATCAAATTATATGAACTTAAAAGTTGGTTCAACATCTTCTATAGCAAGTTTAGGTAGTTTAAACGGATATACAATACAAGCCGTATTTAAAAGTAAAAGCTATCATATAGCTAATACAATTGCTGGTATTATGTTTCATTAATTAAAACAGATACTCACTTCATTACTTTAGGAGATGATAATGTAATGATAGATAGACTTAAAAATAATAAAGCGTTTTTCATTGTTTGTATAATTCTTTTAATTTTAGGAATAATCTCCATAAAAAACTACATAAAAGATGATATTCAATTTAAAAACAATTATAATGAAATATATGAAAAATGTAAAAAAAATGATGATAATAAAATATTATGTAATAATCACTATGACACATTAAAAAATAGAGATACTCTATCAACATTTGGCTATATTACTATAGTTTATGATACAATTTATTGCTTACAACTACTTGCACCATTATTAGTAATAATTGCATCAACATGGAATTTTCATAAATATTTAAGAAAAGGCTATTTAGTTAATTCAATTTCAAGAATTGGTTATAAAAAAAGTATAAAAAACTTATATTTAAATGCTATAAAAGGAGCATTAATTATTCCAGGCTTTTTATTTATAATTTTTATTATTTCTTTAATTTTATCAAGAAATTTTGATTATACTTATGGTATTGCAAGATATGGATTTGATGCTTATGGTGTAAATAATTATCAAATATGGTATATATTTATTCCAATTTATTTATTAAATTTTGCATTACATAGTATTTTTTGGATTAATATTTCTATATTAAATTGTAGTCATAATAAAAATATTATCATTAATATTATAATTTCATACATTGAATATCTTATGATTTTTTTAATATTTGAATTAGTATTTGTTGGAATTATATTTGCAAATACAAAATACATGTTATATTTTAATTTAACTAATATATGGGCATATACGGATGTATCCTTAAGTGGTATGGTTTTAATTTCATTATTATTAAGTATGGGATCAACTTTTATTGTTTACTTAACATACAAAAATAAAGAAAAAATATTAAATGAGTTAGAAAAATGAAATATTTTATTTTAAACGATTTAAACTATATTATAACAAAAAAATGTAAATTAGTTTGTATATATTTTTTGTTCCTGTTTTTATATTTTTTATTTGGTAGAAATATTTATACATTAGAAACATTTGATTATTTTTTAAATAATATTTTTTGCTATAATATAAACATACCACAAAATTTTAGAGATATTTTATATATGAGTTTTTTAATTTTTAATAATGGGATATATATTTATTTTTCTATCTCATTGTTTTATAAAGATTATGTAAATTTTGAAAATTTATTTACTAGAATTAATTTTCAAAAATGGATTTTTTATAAATTAATTTTTAATTATATATATATATTTATTTTTAATTCTTTAATTTTTAGTTTTATATTTTTCTTTAGAAATATAAATTTGTCATTTTATATTATTATAATAAAAAGAATAATATTGTTAGAACTTTTGATTACTTGTATATATGCTATTATAATTATGTATAAAAAAAATTGGTTTATTTGCCTTATAATTACAATAACTGTACTTTGTAGTTTTAGTTTTAATATCAATTTATATAATATTGATATTAGATTGTTATTAATAGTTAATATAATTGCTAATTATGCATTAAATTTATATTCTAAAAAAATTAAATTTGGAGATTTGAAAGGTTGATAATATGAAAATAGTTTTAAAAAATATAAAAAAAGAATATAAAAAAAATATTATTTTAGAGGATGTAAATATAGAATTTGAAGATGGTAACATTTATGGGTTTATTGGTAGAAATGGTAGTGGTAAATCACTTTTATTAAAGCTAATTTGTGGATTTATAGTTCCAACAGCAGGTCAAATTATATATGATGATAAAATTTTAAACAAAGATATAGTTGTTCCACCTTCAACAAGATGTCTAATAGAAAGGCCCCAATTTATTCCAACATTAAGTGGATATAAAAATTTAGAATTAATAGCTAATATTAAAAAAATTATTACTAAAGAAGAAATTGAAAGAGCTTTAAAAAATGTTGGTTTATATGAGGAAAAAGATAAAAAATATTATAAATATTCTTTAGGAATGAAACAAAAACTTGGTATAGCACAAGTATTAATGGAAAATCCCAAAATAATTATTTTAGATGAACCATTTAATGGTATTGATTATGAATCTGTTAATAAGATTAAAAAATTATTACTTGAAGAAAAAGAAAAGGGAAAAATAATTATTATTTCATCACATATAAAAGAAGATATAAATGAACTTTCTAATAAAATCTTTGAATTTGATAATTGTAAAGTAAAAGAAGTTAAATAAATATTATTTTTTCAATATTAAATTAAAAATGGCATTAAATGCCATTTTTTTGATATAAAATATATTAATGATTATTAACATATTTTTGTTTTTCTTTCATCATATATTCAGTTATGTTTGTTTCTATTTCATCTAAAGCATCACGTTCTATATTTGATAAATAGACTGTTTCTTTTACTGTATCAATTATTATTTTTCCCCATACTATTCCCATTTTAACTTCTAAATCATTAAACATATCTGGAGTAATTGCTGTAAAGAAATATCCAAACAATAATCTTTTTTGACCAAGTAAAATTCTTTTATTAGTAAGAGCAATTACATATGTTGTAATTATATCAATAGGATTATCATTTTTTTGACATGCAAATACATACTTTACTTCTTCTCCAGGATTTAAATGCAGATCTATTATTTTAGAATGTTTTTTTAATCTCCATGCAATTGTAAGTGGATATCTTTTTTTGAATTGTTTTGCTTTTTCATACACTATACTCATATAAAACCTCCGATGTATTTAGTATATCATATTTATTTTTTTTAAGAAACTATTTTTAGTATATAACAATATTAAATATTTATTTTCTAATTGTAATTTTCTAATAATAATATTTTATTTAACTTTTAATTTTCTTAATTCTTCTATACTTTTATTAAGCATCATAAAAGCATCGTCAATATATTTTTCATTTTTCAAATCAATATCAACATACGCTAATGCTTCTTTTATAGTAACACTATTACCTGCTGATAAAAACTTAATATATTTATTTAAAATACCAGGTTCATTATTTAAAATTCTTCTACAAATATTACATGCTATTGCTGCTCCTATTGAATATTGATATAAATAATAGCTATCTTGCATAACATAATGTTGAATTTTACTCCAACCATATTTAATGTTATCTTCATAAACCATTTCATCACCATTATATTTTTTACTGATATTTAGATATATATCATTTAAATCTTCATTATTTATGATTTCATTATTTTCTATTTTTTTTACAATTTTATCTTCAAATTCAGTAAGCATAACTTGACCAAATAATGAATTTATTAAATTCCCAACAATATTACTCAAAATATATATTTTTTCTTCTTGTGATTTACAATTATTTATCATATATTCGTTAAATAATAACTCATTTACTTTAGAAGCTATTTCTGTTAAAAAGTAACTAAATTCAAAATATTCAAAATCATTTTGTTGTTTTGAATAATAAACATTAAATGCATGCCCAATTTCATGTATTAATGTTCTAACAGAATTAATTGAGCCATTAAAATTACTTAGTATATATGGAGCACCAAAATAAGATATACTTGTACATGAACTACTTTTTTTATCTTTTTTAGGGAAAACATCTACCCAACCTTCATTAAACATTTTATCAATAATTTGAATGCGTTCTTCTCCTAAAATATTTAAGCTATTTTTTATTAATTGAATTGCATCTTCTATATTATATTCTATTTTAGGAATAGAACATAAAGATAACGAAGAATCATAAAAATGTATTTTATCTAATCCTAAAATTTCTTTTTTAAGTTTTACAGAATTATGCATAATGTATAAATTTTTATTTACTTTTTTGATAAGTTTTTCAACTATATCATTATCCAATTCTAATTCAAATAATTTTTTGGATAATAAAGAATCATATTTTTCTGCTTTTGATAAATCTATATCGTTTCTTAATTTACTTATATATAAATCAGCTATTATCTTATTGTATTTTTCATATTCCTTAGTATAAGCATCAAATATAATTTTACGATGATTTTGATTCTTATCCAGCATTAAATCATTATAATTAAATCTATTTACATTAACGACTTTGTCTCCAAGGGATAATTGCTCTAGTTCAAATTCATTATTAAATAAAGATTGATATTTATTTTTAATATCTTGTCTCTTATTTTCATAATTTACTTTATAATTTTCATCTTTTAATATATGTTTTTTTCTACGTAATATTAAAGATATATATCTTTTATGAAATATGCATTTTTCATCTTCTAAATATTCATTAACTACTTCATAATTATCCATTAATTTATTTTCAAGATCATTTATTAATTTTAATATTTTTTGATATAATTCTAATGCTTCATTAAACATTTCTTTATATTTTTCATTATTCAAATCTATATCTAAATTTCTTCTAGGATAACAATAAATAACTTCTATTTCTTCATTGATTTTAATATATTCATTTATAAATTCCAAAAATGAATCAACATTGTCTAGAAAACTTTCAATTTTATTATTAACTTTATTAATATTTTTATTTAATTCAGTATATTTTTCTTTCCAAATTTCATCATTACACAATAAAGAAAGATCCCAGTTATATTTCATATAATCACTTCCTTATAAGGCATTATAACATATTTATGTATAATAATTCCAGTTTGTTATTTTTTCTTTATTAATACTGATTATAAAAAATAGAAAAATATTTTTACTTTTCTATTTAATAATTAATACAAAATTTAAATATAGTTATAATTTTTTTATTACATTTAAAATATGTATTAGTGCTATAGTATATCCTATAAATGCACATATTATATCTTCCATTGTATCATTAACACCAGTTTCAATTGAATGCTAGAAATTAGTTTTAAGAAGCTTGTCACCTATAAATTCTATAATTTCCCAACTACCTGCTACTAAAAAGCAAAAGCCAAATAGAAATATTATATTAAATAAATTTATTTTTATTTCTTTATTATTCATCTTTAAAATTTTTAGTCCTAATATAAAAGATAGAATTCCAGATAATGTATGAGCCAATAAATCAAAAATCCATATTTTTGCATAACAATTTACAATGGCTCCTAAAAAATGAGCAATAAATATAAATATATAATATAATGTTTCTTCTATTTCAGTTAATTTAAAATTTAATTTATTTAATATTTTTGGTATTAATAATATTGGAAATATTGTTATGCATGGTAATATTCTAAAATAAGCTTTTATATTAATATTATTTATTAAATATACTAGTGTTGTGGTAGACATTATTAATATTAAAGTATTATTAAATATTTTTTTCATTATCCTCCATTTTTATCATAACCTCTAAATCTCATATAAATATATATTTTCTTTATAACATTCATCAAATATATTCCAATCTTCTTGTTTTATTTTTTTCCCGCCTATATGTTTATAAAATTCATTTGAAGGATTACCATCAAGACACCCTATAACAACTTTATTAAATCCCATTTTATTTAATTCTAAAAAAGCAGCTTTAATTAGGGCTTTTCCATAACCTTTTCCTTTAGCACTAGTTAAAAGATATAACATTTGAACTTCTCCATATCCTATAAAATCACTTCTTTTTGATTCCTTTAGTTTTAAAATACCAACTATTTTTTTATTTTCTTCTAATACATAATGATAATTATCTTGTTTAAAAGTTTTTATTTCTTTTTTTATTCTTTCATCTTTATTTAATGAAATTTTTTTTAGTAAGTTGTCAGAAACCACTCCTTTTAAATTATCATTCCAACTGGAAATATTTATATTAACCCAATCTTCACAATCATATAATTCTTTTTTTCTAATAATATATTCCACTATTATACACATCCTTAATTTTTTTCTACAGATTTTTTACTATTCTTAATTAATCTATAGGTATAGTTTATCATATTTTTTAAATTAGTACTAGTTACGTTTATCTTATAATTAAAAATAAAACAACCATTCTATTGATGTGAACCCTGTTTAGGAGACACAATTAAAAAAGCAGTATATTAAAAAGAGAAAATTATTTTTCTCTTTTTGTG
>CAKPMH010000035.1 GCA_934167935.1 uncultured Bacilli bacterium | reverse complement strand
GCCATATCCTTATATGGAGATGATTCTAAAGTTCGTAATAGAGGTTTGGTGCCTATGGTTGAAGTTTTAAAATATTTCAATATAGATATTAATTATCTAAAAGAGGTTTCCGCTTATGAGAAACAATAATTGCAGTTTTATTTCATCTATATCAAAAGGAAATAATTGTGGCTCAAAAAAGAATGTTTGATAAGGTTGTTACAACAAGTGACGACTTTTTAGAACTATCTGCTGAAGCTCAATGCTTATATTTTCATATGGGTATGTTAGCAGATGATGATGGGCTAGCTAAAAATTATAGATCTTATATGAAGCTCATTGGAGCAACTGAAGAAGATCTACAATCTTTAATAGACAAATCTTTTATTTATATATTTGATTCTGATGTGATCGCCATAAAACATTGGAAAATAAATAATACTGTTAGAAGCGATAGATATAGGCCTACTATTTTTCAAAATGAATTTAGTAGGTTAGATATTGCTGAAAATAATGAATATATTATATTGGATACCAATGGTATACCAGATGGAAACCAAATGGATACCAAGAATAGTATAGATAAGAATAGTAAAGATAAGTTAAGTAAAGAAAAGAATAGTTTAGAAAAGAAAAGAGAAGAAAAGAATAATATAGTGGAGAAGAGAGAAGATATAACTATCCTGTCTGGCAATGATGTTGTCGTAAAAGATGTTATTGATTATTTAAATAAGAAAATTAATTCTTCATACATTTGGGAAAATGAAAAGATAAAAGGACTTATTAATAATTGGATAGAAAAAGGATACAAGATACTCGACTTTCAAATAGTTATTGATAAGAAGTTTGATGAATGGAAAGATACTAAAATGGTAGTTCATTTAAATCCATACACATTATTTGGAGATAAATTTGAGAACTATTATAATCAGCCTGTAAAAAAGAAAACATTAAAAGATATTTCATTTAAAGAATTAGACCAAATGATAGAAGCAAGACAAAATGGAGAAAAAGATGAAATTAACCCATTTAACTTTTATTAAGTGTATGAAATATCTAAATGCTTGTTATTCTAAAAGTATGGATCAGGAGCAATTAGAAAGCTGGTTTGAATATTTTAGTGATATTTCGTATTCAACATTAAATAATGCTATAAAAGAAATAGTAAAGGAATCAAAATATTTTCCTACAATTTCACAATTGAGAGATAAATGCAAAGAAGCAAATAAAAAGTACATTATTGCAATTATAGATAAAATGAAAGAAAGTGGTTACTTTAAAAAAGGAGTAGAGGAATTAACTGATTCTCATGCTCTTAGAAGTTATGAAAAAACTCTTATGTGGTTAGATGAGGGGAATCTACCAGAATTTGTAGAAAACGATATTAAAGAATTTCTTAAACAGAATAAGCTAATAGACCAAAAGGATAAAAAACTATTAGATAATGTTAAAAACTTGTAGTGTATGTGGAAAAATACATGATTTTAATATCGTTTGTAAAAGACCATATAGGTATAAAAAGAGTAGTAAGAGTGATAGATTCAGGAGTACATATGAATGGAAACAAAAAAGAGAAGAGGTTAAGAAAAGAGATAAGTATTTATGTCAGGCATGTATAAATGGATATGAGGGATCACCGTTCTTGTTTAACTATAAAGACTTACAAGTACATCATATAGTATCCATAGATGAAGATTATTCTAAACGATTAGACAGTACAAATCTAATAACATTATGTCCTATGCATCATAAAAGAGCTGAACAGGGAATAATAACTAAAGAAGAATTATTAAAGATGATTGAAAAACAATATACATCCCCCTAGGGTAGTGATACTAAAAATATATTTTTTTCTCCACCCACAGCCCACTCAAATTCACACAATTTTAAGTTTTCCGTGAGTTTTTTGGAAAATAGAGTATTTGATAAAGATGAAATATTTGGCTCAAATATGAGCCTTTTTTAGTGCAATAAAAAAGCATTAGCAAATACTAATACTCAATTATTTTGAAGTCTAAAGGATCTTCATTAATTATTTCTAAAGAATATTTCAATCTAAGTAATTTAATAACTTCGGTCTTAGTTTTTTTGTAATTTTTATATACCAGATTAAAAGTGTCAGATGCAGAATTAAAATGCTGTTTAAAAGTTGCTTCCCACATAGCATTTCTGTAAAATGAGCTAGCAATATAAAATGCTATTACCTCGGGCACAACATATTCTTCTAAATAACTATTATAGTTATCATAAAATGGATCAATAATCTTTTCACATTCTTCATCGCTTATATCTTCATCAGTACATTTTCTTAACATAAACACCTCCGTATGTATTAATCACTCTTAATAAAAAATAATGCAACTTTTTTTACGAATGTTAAGAAAATTATAAATATATGTTATAATAAATACGTAATAAAACTTTAGGGAGTGTAATGATGAGAAAGAAGTATTTAGAGGTATGGGCAGATAGTTTTCACGAAGGTGTTTGGTGCTGCAACAATATAGGAAATTATTTTAAGAAAAACGGATTTAAAATAAAAAAAGAATATTTATATGGATTTCAGCCATTTTATACATTCTATAGTGATGAGGATATTATAGAATTAGTTGTTTATGGATCATATAAATCGTGGAATCCGTTGCCAGATAAAATAAAAGATTTATTAGAATGGGGTAAGCCAGATTTTATTCTTTTTGATCCGGTAAGTAATGAAATAGTGTTTGCAGTAGAAGAAACTGCAGCTACTCCTACAGGGAATCAAGCTACGCAAAGATGTGAAAGACAATATGGAAGTGCAAAAGCAAAAATACCATATTGGTATTTTATTAGTGAATTTGGTCAACATATAGATGGTGGTATTAGAAGAGATTCGATTTGGCCGACTATAGCTGCTTTAAAGCTAACTATATTAAACAACACACCTTGTGTAGTATTACACTATTCGGACGAAAATAATGTAGAAAGTTATGAATCTGGAGAAGGGTTAGAATTGCTATTTTCTTCACTTTTTAAAATTACTAATAATTATGTAAATAATAAGAATATATATGATGGATTAGAAAATAATCTTGAAAAACAATATAGATTGATGTTGAATTTTGTTATTTCACAATGGGATAGAATGATTGATTATTTACCTGGACAAGAATTATTAAAAGAGCAATCTACAAGCATTGAATTAGTTAAGTATGCTCTAAATAAAAATACAAATAATGATTTAAAAAATAAACTGTTAATATGGCCAAAATTAGAACAATTGCCTGAAGCAATTCGAAATAAGCAACATGGTAAGGCTTTATTAAAATATGATAAATTAGCACAGTTACTTGAAAATGATATATCCAATAGAAAAGCATATATTCTATCAGATAATGCAGGATCAGGTAAACCACCAAAAAAAGAGCAATTGCTCGGTTGGATAAATGGTCAAAAGAGGTTATTTGATAGTGCACCTATTTTGAATCCAAGGATATCCTTTAATATGGATATAAACGATTTCCCTATGACTAACTCTGGAAGATATCATATTACTACTGCTAAAAATATAATTTATTTGTATGATAAATGGTCAGATTTGTATCAATCGATTGTTGAGGCATATCCCAGACTAAAAAATAAATTTAATAACATTGATCCTAATATACCTGTTTTTGTTTATTTAAGTAACAGTATTAAACCAGGAAGACTATTTGGTGATCCTTATACAGGACAATTGTCTGCTTTTTCTACAATATTTGGAAAATTTGATAATAAACCAAGAATGGTTGTTGTATATTTTCCACATCAAACGTTTTCACAAGTGTTAAAACCTGATGGACAATTTGCTAAAAATAAAGGTATGACTTTAATGACTGAATTAACTGATTTAATTATATTTAACGAAGGAGTAGCAGTATCATTAAAGAATGAGGAGATAATATGATAGAAAGAAAAATAAATAGATTAAACGAAGAAATATCTAGATGGACTTTTGAGATAAAAATAGAAATGATTCCAGAATGGAAAATTATATTTACCAATCCAACAGCAGGGCCATGGAAGCGTATAATGTGTAGTGATGAATTTAATAATGTAGGAGAGGTATATAGATTTCAGTTAGAAGAAGAAAGACCTGATATTATAATGATTAATGATAGTCTAGAAGCTATTGTAATAATAGAAGCTAAAGATAGCTTGTCTAAATTAATTGAACAATCTCAAATAAGTAAAACTGTTGAAGTAACTGATATTATGGCAAGAATGTTTAAAAATAAATCAGATAATAAATATTGGGGAAAGCGTTCGAAATATAAAACATATTTAGGGCTGCTATGGGGAAGTGAAACTCCAAATAGTGAAGAAGAAATTGATATGTTATTTAAAGAGCATTATAAAATATCAAAAAATAAAAACGATATCAGTGATACCGTAATTATTGGAATAGAAACTATATATAATTCTGAAAAAAATTTTATGAAATGTATACCACATTATTACTATGGTGAAGAAAATGATTTTATTAATTCACTTATAGTTAGTTTGGCGCTTATTTCTGATCTTTGATACCTAATATTTTATCATTAGTTATAATAAAAGAATCCAATAATGTTTTAAATTCATATAATTCTGGAATTCCATATTCAGATACTTTGGGAGCAACTTTCTTGTAAATTGATTGCAAGCTTGTTTCTCCTTTTTTTATTTGTTCAGTCACATATCGCGTAATTAATTCTTTTATACTATCACATTTTTGCAACACATATTCATTTTTTAGTTTTAATATTTTATTTTTTTTATCTTCAACAATGAACAAAGAATCAATAATTTCTTTTTTTTCATCTAATACGCTGCAATCAATGTTGTTTTCTAAAATTGAAATTATAAATTCTCTATCGACTACACTCGAATATATGGTTCCATTTCTGCAAGATGCACATTTTATAAGTTTATTACAAATATCTGATATATCTTTTTTTATAGAGCATGTATCATTTCTTTTATAAACAGAGTATATATCGCTAATATAACTCGAAGTTGGACAAAAAGCAGCTTTTGATGATATTACTGCCGGTATCTGATAATTTACACTTATACATTCAAATTTATTTTTTTGTAAAGGATTAATTAATGCCTTCCAAGCTTTAAGATCATTATTGTTAAAAGTAATTATTATTTTAGCGTTATCATTAATATTTTTAGTGATGGCTTTGAATAATCTTTCTAGACTATGTTTATACTGTTTCCAAGATTCATTTTTAGGTAAACGATCACTAACACTAATGTCTTCATCAACATTTGGAATTTTTTTTAAAAAACTATTCCAAAAATGCGAAAATTCAGTATATGGTACACTATCACCGTATGGTGGATCTAGGAAAACAATATCGAATTTTTTTTGTAAAGAACAATTTTCCAATAATTTAATTGAATTATCATTTATTAATTCAGGTTTGATTTTTGCTTTTAAATTTGAATTTTCCATTATTCCTTTTAATATCTTTTTATATCTTGCTTTAATATGTATAATCGGATTGGTTTCAAGATGGTTTTGAGGTACCCAAAATCCAGGAACACTCCATGCTGGACCACCAGTAGTTAAGTTGTTTCTATGTGGTATTAATCTTGAGCATTGTGCCGATGAAGCCGTTAACAGACATAATGCTAAATTTTTAATATTATCATCTTTGATTTTATGAAATTCGTCAGCTAAATAGCTCAAAATGGAAAAATTTCTAATGGTAAAAAAGTTTTCTGTTTTTAATCCTTTATATGCAAGAATTCTTTTATTTTCTGGACATTTATAATTATATATATTTAAATCAATACCAAAAATATTTTTGTTTGATTGCTCTTCCTGTATTAGCAATTCTTTATTCTCTGATATTAATTTTTTACTTTCAGTATAAATGCCTATAATTTTTGTAGAAACAAGATTTTCTAGGTTGAAATGAATTTGATGTTCACAATTATAACATAGACTCTTTCTTCCGTCTTTTTTACAAGTTTCTGGAGAATTATTGGAACCGCAATTAGGACAATTTACTATGATACTATGAATTGCATATTTTATAATTTCACCATCTGAAGTTTTAAAAGAATTGTTACATATATCTTCAGCTTTGTTTATAATAGGATCAACAATTTTTTTAAAATCATTAATATTAATTTTATTTGTTAAAGATGATGTTATATTTACTGCAATAGGATTGATGTCTATACCTGTAGGATTCATATTGTTTTTTAGTGCTTCATTAATTGTTACTCCACTTCCCATAAATGGATCCAAAATGTTACAATTCTCGAATCCATATTTCTTTAAAAAATAATTAACAACATTATGCGGTTTTCTTGCCCAATATTTATGCATTAAATATTCTGATGTATGAGTATCTGCTTCAATAAAATTTGTTATCATTATTTCACCTTCTTAAATATAATAATAAAATCATATAAATTAATACCTATGTTATTTCCTTTTCTTCTCTGACTTGCTGCCCAAGATGCTTCTGTGTATTTTGGAACACGTAGTATTATTTTCTCTATCGACAGTATTGATTTATCTATATTATTAATTAATAAATTTGTTACAGGAACATATTCATCTTTTATTATGGTATCACCAATCATAATAGCAAAATATCCATTCTTTTTCAGCGTCTTAGTGATATTAATAATAGATGATGTCATATCATTTACATATTTATCAACGTTTTCTTTCTTACCAACTTTAAAAAATTCTCGTATTTCAGATTTTCTTATATCAGCATGATTAATATCTAACCATGATAATTCAAGTGAATTGATGGAACTATATTTATATGAATTAAAATATGGTGGATGCATAATTATTAATTTTGAAGAATTATTTAAAAGTGAAAAATCTCCGTTTTGTACATCTTCAGATATTACTGTAACTTTATTTTTCTTTTTCAACTCATCTACAGCATCCATATTTTTTAATACTTTTTTTTCAAAGGTATCTAATGCATCTTTTTTTGCGGTTTCAACATCTAGGAATAATCTTCCTTGCTGAGTTGTTGCTCTTGAAACCGGCCTTATAATTGCACAAAAACATGCTAAAAAGAAATTTCTGATTTCCTCTGAGGATATTTCTTCAATACATTTTTTTATTCCTCTTAATGAATCACATGTTTCAGGTAAAAACCAGTGATTATAATCTTTTAGTCCAACGGGTTCATAATTATATTCTTTTAAACAAATTGGTTTGTAATTTTTTTTAATTGTATTTAAATTTGTTAGTATATCTTTTTTATTAATATGTGTTGTTTTAACTTTTGCTAATAGAACAGATAAGGGATTTATATCATTAACTATAGTTTTTCTATTTAATAACATACCTTCTACAGCAGTGGTTCCACTTCCTGACATTGGATCGAATACCTGATCGTTTTCTTTAGTATATTTTGTTATTAAGTGAGTAGATATAACTGGTGGAAATTTGCCAAAATATCTGAAAAATCCATGTGTAGAATATCCTAATTCAATATTTGTTCCTAAAGCTGTCCAAGCTTCAAAAATGTAATTTTTATCAAATTGAGCTAATTCAATTAATTTTTTTTCATAGTCACTAAATTCGTTATAAGATCGTTCTTCTATTCCAACGTTTTCTTTTTTTATATTATAGTAATTTTTGTTATAAAATGTTTTCATTATAGCCTCCTAGCAATGCACTGTTATATTTTAGCAATGTACTATAATTTATTATACATTGAATAATTATTTTAGTCAACGATGTGATACAATATATTTGGAGGTTTTTTTATGAAGATAATTACTTTAAAACAACCATGGGCAACTTTAATTATAGCTGGATACAAAAAGTATGAATTTAGAAGTTGGAAAACTAATTATCATGGGAAAATATTAATACATGCAGGAAAAAGTATTGATAAAGACGGTATGGATAGAGTAAAACATTTAAATCTAGAATATCCTACATCTAAGATACTTGGCGAAGTTGAAATCATAGATTGTTTGGAATTAAATAAAGAGATTAATAAAAAAATAATTGAAGAAAACCCAACCATTTATGGCCACAAAGAAGAAAGAACAGGATATGCCTGGGTTTTAAAGAATAATAAAAGAATAGAAGATAATAGAATAATAAAAGGAAAACTTGGTATTTGGAACATTTAAGAGGTGGTAGCATGTCATATTTAAAGAATTATTTTGAAAGCCCTAAAAAGAATAGAATTGCACTTGTAGGTGCAAATTCCCAGGGAAAAACATATCAATTAGAACAATTATATAAAGCTTGTACTGGAAAAGTTATATTTGTAGAATCAGAAACTAAACCTGATGAAAATATGAAAAATAGCGCAGAAAAAACAACTTTAATAGAATGGATAACAGAACTAATAGGATTAGATGATATTAATGCTGTAATAGATAATATTATTTCTGAAATGCGAATTAGTAATACGAATGAGAGAATATCCGTTGAATTGAAGAATAGTGTTAAATCATATAAAGGATTAATAGAGTTTTCTATGCAATCAAATAATAATAACAAGAATTTAGCAGGATCAGGAGAAAGAGTTTTAGGACAATTAATAATGATTGATAATATTTTAGATGATAATAATAGTAAATATGAATATTTGATAGTTGATGAACCTGAAGCACACTTGCATCCGTCACTATATTATTTAATTGCTAAAACTTTAAATAATATTTCCCATAGGGGAATTAAGGTTGCAATAGCTACTCATTCTGAAGAAATATTAAAATATTTTGTTGAAGACAGTAGTGAAATTATCATGATGAAAGATTTAAAACCAACACCTTTGAAAAGTACTGATTATTATTACCATTTAAAAGATGGTATTGCATGTTATGAAGATGATTCGTTAATAATGGATTCATATAATAAAATTAAAAATAAGGACAAATTATATTTCAAAACAATTATGTTTGATGGAATTTATAAAGCTTTGTTTTCAAACAATGTAATAATTGGTGAGGGTGTCATAGAAGAAGAATTATTTAATTTATATTTAAATAAATATTATGAAAAATATTATAGTAAAAATGTATGCAGTATTATTTCTCATGGTAAAGAAATGATACCATGGTATATTAATATATTAAATGATATAAGAATAAACAATCTGTGTATTTATGATTGCGATAATGAGGATAGCCCTAAGCATAAGTATTTAAATGAGTATATAGAAACCAATGCTATTAAGAAAATAAAGATCACTGCTAATGAAAAAAATGATTTAGAGCACTTCTTAGGAATTGGAACTAAAGATGGTAATAAAGGAAAATATGATATATCTGAAATAAGATATTTATATTTAAACGATGATGAAAAATTGATGGGTTTATTAAAACAAATTAATGACTTGATAGATGAAATGAATGAAAAATAGATTTTAGGTACCATTTAGGTACCAACACGTTAATAAATACCATTTTATTAAGGTAAAAGCAAAAATATAACGGCTCTAAAAGGCCGTTTTTAAAAGGAATTGACATGTAGAACATTTGTTTGGTTGAGCCCCCTGAAGAGAGCGAAAACTCTCATTTTTGTTTGTATTAAAGAGTTTAGACATATTAAGTAATTTTAGGTACAATTTAGAACAAAAAAAATTAGTTTTAAAATAGTTCATTGAAAAAAAATGCCTCAAGTGGCAAAAATTCTCATTGTGGGTAATTATAGAAGAAATTAAAAGAGATGTGTATCTAGACATATTAGTGAACAGAAAGACTAGAAAAAGAAATGATAAATTTTATAATAAATAATTATTATTAATAAATTAATAAAAGTTTAATTA
>CAKPMH010000034.1 GCA_934167935.1 uncultured Bacilli bacterium | reverse complement strand
GAGTGAATAGAATTTTAAGTGCTTTTGGAAATAATAAAAATACTATAGTTGTGTCTAATCATATAAATGCAGGAGGTGCGAATGGTAAGAATGTAGGCAAAGTGTAATAACATCTTGTTTACCATTGAAGTAAAAGAATTTTGGTTTAATGTTAAAGTTCTTTTTTATGAGTTAATAACTTGAAATGAGGCATATATTATTAAAATTTTTATTATTTTTGCGATTTCCTTATTTAAAGTTATAAAAAAGCAATCGTAATAATTTAATAATTTTATAAAAGAATTACTCTGTATCGTAATAAATTGATAAAAATATAAATAAATTACTCTATGGCGTAATAAAATGACTAAAACGAAAAGAAATTAAAGTTGCGATAAAATTACAAAATATTAAAATGTTATATTTATTATAATAAAAATAGTAAATAAAATATAAACGTTTGTGATTTTAAAGGCAAATATATACGTGCAATTTTAAAAAATTGTTGTATAATAATATTAGATATTCGTTTGATTGGAGGAAAATATGGAAAATAATTTTAAAACAAGTGCTAGAATTGTTTTTGAGATAGGTAAAGAATCGATTGAAAATAAAATTATTGCTCTTTCGGAAATAATAAAAAACTCATATGATGCCGGTGCTACAAAATGTGATGTTATAATTCATGAGGAGGGGGAATTAATTAATTTATTCGATAGAAAAATATCATCGATTGAAATTGTTGATAATGGTATTGGCATGAACGACAATGATTTATCTAATAATTGGTTAATTATAGGCACTAACAATAAGAAGATGTTAAAAGAACAAAATTTACAAAATAATTCAGTAAGAGTTCCTGTTGGTGAAAAAGGAATAGGAAGATTTGCAATTAATAAAATTGGCAATAAAGTAACTATAATTACCAAAAAAAACAATGAATCATGTTATTGTCTTAATATAGATTTTAATAAATTTTTAGATGATAAGATGTTAGAAGATATTAAAATGTCAATTAATTTATATAATGGAGATAAAAAAATATATACATCTTCTGGTACAAGAATAATAATTGAGGATTTGAATGAAGAATGGAATGATACTGACTTAAGGAAAGTCTATACAGAAATTTTAAAGTTGCAGTCTCCATTTAAAAACGAAAATGATAAATTCGATATTAATTTTATTTCAAATGATGAAAATATGTTTGATAATTACTTTACTATCAATGAGGTATTAGAATATAGCTTATGGCAGGCGTCTATTGATGTTGAACCAGGAACTGCTCAAGGAAAAATGATTTTTTCTTTTAAACCATATTTAGAAATGCAAGGATTTAAATCATTTACCGAATATAAAACTGTTGAATACAAATATGCTGATGAAAAATTAGAAAATATTGATATTTCTAAATATAAGATTGGCCCAATCAAAGTAAGATTGTATGCTTTTCACAGAACTCCAAAAGTACTAAAAATGCTAAATATGAAAAAAGATGTTTTAACAAATTATTTGGATGAAAATGGTGGAGTTAGAGTATATAGGAGTGGTCAACGTATATATAATTATGGTAGTAGGGATGAAGATTGGTTAGGGCTAAATTTAAAGAGATTAAATAATCCAAGTAAAAATTTAAGTAAGAATATTATTATTGGAATAATTGATTTAGATGCTACTAAAAGTACAGATTTAATCGAAAAAACAAATAGGGAAGGATTTATAGAAAACGCTGCATTTATAGAATTCAAAAAAATAATTGAAACAATAGTTGATAATTTTGCGTTGTTTATAGTTCCCAGCAAAAATAAAGTGAAAGAATCAATTGATAAAAATATAAAAAGAGAAAAAATTGATGACACTGTTGAAGAGTTTATATATGAAATAGAAAATATTGATTTTGTTCATGAAGATGATAAAAAAAACATTATAAAAAAATTTGGTGAAATAGCTGATGAATTTCAAAAATCAAGGAAATTATATTTATCAATTGCAAGCAGTTCAGTAGAATTTAATATGATTTTTCATGATATTGATAAACAGGTAAAATCATTATTAAATATGTTAAAAGCAAAAGAAATTTCTTATGAAGATTTGAAAAAAAATATAATCAATATAAATGATTTACTGAACGCTCAAAGTGATTTAATTAGAAATAGAGACTTTTCAAAAATATCTAGTGTAAAATTAATGGAAAAATTTAAAAATTATGCACATTATAGACTTGTTGATCATAATATAACTTTAAAAGTTATAGTTGATAATTTTGATTTTATAGGAATCGAAAGCCAAATATTAAGAATTTTAATTAATTTGTTTGATAATTCTGTTTACTGGTTAGAGTTACAAAGTGACAAAGAAATTTTTATTAAAATGCAAAAAGAAGGCAAAAAAAGTATTATATATTTTGCAGATAATGGTCCTGGGTTCAATGTAGATGATCCAAATATTCTTTTTTCTCCTTTTGTTAGTAAAAAGAAAAATGGATTAGGACTAGGTTTATTTATAGTAAATGAAATTGTGTCAATGCATAATGGTAAAATTGATTTTGATATAATTGATGATGCTATCCCTAGTTTATACAGCGGAGTTAAATATAGAATTGAGTTGGAGGATAGGGATGGAATTAAATAAATTTACAACTGGTATAATATTTGTTGATGATATAAAAGAACAAGTGCAAAAATTAATGAATTATTGTTCTTCTAAAGGCGTAAAAACTCTATATATTAACCCTAATGATTTAGTTACTAATAATTTATATTTGGGGTATAGAATTGTATTTGTTGATTTGGCGTTTGATAATGGTGTTGTTGACGTTCCTAGAGTTACTAATATAATTAGAGCAATATCAGAAAATGGTGAAAAACACTTACTCATAGTTGCATGGACTCAACATGAAGATGATATAGAGAGTTTGAAAAATAAAATAGAAGAAAAAATGCCTAGTAATTTACCAATAGCAATTTTGAATGCAAAAAAATCAAAAGTGTTATATGCTGAGTCTGATGATGCGTTTAATAATTTAATTTCTGATATATTTGACGAGTTTGAAGAACAAAATAAGAATTTATTTAATTTATTAGAATGGCAAGAAAATTATTTAAAGGCAGTAAGAGAGGAATTTAATATTTTAATAGAAAAGTCATATTCAAATAAAATTGATTCTAAACTAATTGATAAAAATCTAGGAATATTTGTAGGTAATACGCTTATGCCAGACAAAATTTTGTCTGCTTTTGAAATATTGAATATAAAAGTTAGTGATAATGCGTTGTCAAAAATTAACTCAATGAACAATTACGACTTTAAATATGTTAAAGAATCAATTGCGTTTACTGACAAGTTTAAGTTTAATTATGAAATGTTGTTTGAAAGAAAAAAAAGTAATATAAATATACCAGGAAGTTTATATAAAATTAATGATTATAGTTATGATGATCTTAAAAAACTAAGCTTGGCTGAAAAAAACTCGGAAAATATGCTAATTGATGATTTGTTTGCTGCACTTTGTGAAAAAGAAATACAATTTGATTATATTTATCAAATTGCATTAAATATTACTCCAAATTGTACTTTTGCATCTAAATCAAAAAATACTACATATTGCCAAGGATTTTTAATTATAGGCGTAAAAGATTATGAAAATAATTACAAAAAACTCAAGAACTTAAAAAATTATAGTTACAACTGTCAAGACATTTGTATGTTTTCTTATATTAATGAAGAAAATATTTTTTCACATTTGATTGTTCGCTTTGATATTTGTACTAATGATATTTATAAGCAATACGAAAAAATTGGTCAACTCAAAAATAACATTAAAGTAAATATTCAACAAAAGTTTTCAGCATGGATAAATAGGGTTGGAGACAATATCTATTATTAATAAAAAAAGAATTACTCTTGTTTCAAAAGCAGTGATTCTTTTATTTTTTTTGCTATTTGTTCAGCCATAAATACTGGTACAGCATTTCCTATTTGTTTATATGCATTGGTCCTTGATGATTCAAAATAGTAATCGTCTGGAAATGTTTGAATTCTAGCTGCCTCTCTAACAGTTAATGATCTGCATTGATTTATATCTGGATGAATATAATGATGTCCGTCTTTTGAAATATGCGCTACCATTGTATGACAAGGCTTATCATAATCAACAACTTTAAATCTATCCAAAAATGCTTGTTTATTATTATGCTTTATTAAGTTATTTGGCAAATCACAGTATTTGATATTTTTGTTTTTAATACATATTTTATATATTTCTTTATCATTATCATTTAATTTTCTGCTTTGGTTATAAGTTAATACATTCCAAGATTTATTTCTTATTTTTAAGTTTTCTAAGCAATCATTTGAATTTGAAGAATAATTGTTATTAATTTCCCCATCTTTTATTTTAGGTAAATCTTGAAACAAATCTTTTATACTATACTTAAAATTAATTTTATCAAATTTTGGATAATCAATATTTAATTCTTTTTTATACCCAATTATTATAATTCTTTTCCTATGTTGCACTACGCCAAAATCATTTGAATCCAATAACTTATAATTAATAGTATACCCTAGTTTCCTCATTCTATCTTTTATGTCTTGAAAAATGGTTCCTTTTTTTGCGGATAAAATGCCCTGTACATTCTCAAAAACGAAAAAACTAGGACTATATTTTTTTATAAATTCTAAGTAATATAAATATAAATAATTTCTTGGATCATTTTTGATTTTTTCTTTCATACGTGAACGTCCAGCCACAGAGTAAGCTTGACATGGTGGTCCGCCAATAATTCCCAAAACTTTTTCATTTTCAAGCCTATTATCGATTTTATTAAATATTAAAGATAGCGTATTATCTGATATTTCTTCGTTAATTACTCTATCAATAACACTTTTAGGTATATTTTTATATAATTCTTCTCTTGATACTTTTCCTTTTAAGTAACTTATGTATAAACTTAACATATTGTTTTCTTTACAATAATAGTACGCTTCTCTAGTTTTTAATGTGTATGAAGCATCTCTATCCATTTCAACATGCGCAACAATGTCAAAGCCATTTCTTCTAAAGCCCTCTGACAATCCTCCGGCCCCGGCGAATAAGTCTATAATCTTATTTTTCATATTATCACCTTAACAATTACCAGGATACCAGGTTTAATTAAAAAAGTCAATATATTTTTGAAGAAAAAAAGAAAAATTAACATACGTTCTAGTCAGTTTCTTTTTCTATAATTAATTCAATTTCATTTCCAAGGCGTTCAATTATACCAACAACAAGGGCATTTCCCATCATAAAGTTTCTTCTCTTGTCTGTCATTCCGGTATTTGTCCAGTTATCAGGGAAACCATTAATCCTTTCACACTCTAATGGTGTCAATAATCGTATCTTTTTTGTTATATAATCTTCAACAATATGTGTTGTTCTACTTATACCGCCTTCACTTGTCAACATTGTTCTAGCTGGTGCTTCCAAATTGTCAGGACATGGCATAGCACCTTCTGTATACATATAAGATTCTCCATTTGGTTTAATTCTAGGTATTCTTTTTGTTCCCTTTAAATACTTAAATTTTTCAAGTGTTTCCTTATTTAAAAAATATTTATCATCAACTTTATCTTTTAGTATAATGTTTTTTAAAGGATAAATATCAGTGCAATCTTTTTCAACTTTAGAAGAATAAACTTTCCCATTTAGCATGATTCCAGCATTGTAAAATTGAGACTTAAATTTATTGCTTATTTCAACTAAATTATCATAACTTTTTTTAGATAAATCAGCAGTACTATAATTCAATTCTTCATTTTTTATTGGAAATTGTTTTGCAAATATTCCTTCATTAAAAATAATATCGTGTAGATTTGTTTTTGTTAATGACTTATAATAGTTTGTTGTTTTGTGATAGGCAAAAATAAATATTCTTCTTCTCTTTTGAGGTAGTCCATATTCTCCTGCATTAATAACCCTCCATTGTACAGCATATCCGTTGTCCATAAAAGTTCTCAAAATAACACCAAAATCTCTTCCTCTTTGTTTAGCGGGCGATAATAATAGTCTATCAACATTTTCTAAAAGTACGAATGGTGGCCTTTTTGTTTTTAATACATCTGCAATAGCCCACCATAAGACACCTTTTTTTCCTTCAATTCCTTTGCTATTAGATAAAGTTTGAGCAACTGAGTAATCTTGGCAAGGAAATCCTCCAACTAATAATGTATGGTCAGGTATTTCCTTTTTATTAACTTTAAAAATATCTATATTGCTTGCGTTGCTATCTCCAAATCTTTTTATATAACAATTGAATGCATCTTGCGTTTTTGTGGATGGTTCCCATTGGTTAGCCCAAACGAAATTCCAATTTCCGTTTTCTTTGACTATACCATCTGTTAACATAACTTTATTTAGACCACATCTAAATCCACCAACTCCTGCAAATAATTCCACTACTGTTTTTTTCATAATTAATACTCCTTTTCTATTGTTTGTAAACTTACTTTATATTATAATATATATAGATAAAAAGATCAACTAATATTCTTTTAAAATTATAATTTTTTAAGCGAATAAATTAATATTTACTAGTAATATTTTATAATATTTTTTTGATAAAAACAAGATCGAAAGGAGAATTTATGAAAAAAAGTTATACAGAAGAAGAAATTCAAAATTTAGCTAAATCTACAATTGGAAAGTCTTTTAATGAAATTGAAAAAATATTTTCAAATAATAAAAATAAAGATTATAATATTACTGAAGAGATACCTAGTTATGTTATGGAAGAAGAAGTTCAATATGGTAAGAAACAAAATAAAGCCTATTTTGGCCACGCTTTTGAAACTAATGTTTATAATTATGATATTAATTCTACTTCAGCACCAGATTTTGAAGAAGCTGGTGTTGAATTGAAAGTAACTCCATACAAAAAAAATAAAGATAATACATTGTCTGCGAAGGAAAGGTTAGTTTTAAATATTATTAATTATATGGATGAATATAAACATACATTTTTTACCAGTCATTTTTGGTATAAAAACAGTAAGATACAAATTATATGGTATTTATATGAGCCAGATAAAAACAAAAAAGATTTAAAGATTACGCATGAAAAATTATTTACTTTTCCTGAAGAAGATTTAAAAATCGTGATTGATGATTGGAATACAATTATAAAAAAAATAAAAGAAGGAAAAGCACATGAAATATCTGAAGCTGATACAATGTATTTAGGAGCTTGTACCAAGGGCGCAAACTCTCAATCATTAAGACAGCAACCATTTTCCTCAATAAAAGCCATGCAAAGAGCATTTTGCTTAAAAACCTCATATATGACACAATTGGTAAGAAAGTATATTGGCAATTACAAAGATGTGGAAAAAATTATTGGTAACAAAGATATTACATTTAATGAATTTATTGATAATGTTGTTAATAAATATAAAGGAATGACGCAAAAACAATTAATGGAAAAATTTAACATTGATTCAACTGCAAAAAATCTTAATGCTATGATAATAAGTAGAATGTTTGGAGTTAAAAGTAATTTGAGTGAAACGGATGAATTTTTAAAAGCAAATATTGTTCCCAGAACCATAAGAATAGAGAAGAGTGGAAGAATTAAAGAATCTATGCCATTTCCTGCGTTTAAATTTACAGAAATTGCTTGTCAATCATGGGAAAATTCTGAATTTAGAGAAGAGTTGGAATCGACTAAATACATGTTTTTTGTATTTAAAATGATTAATGACGAATATGTTTTTGCAGGAATAAAATTATGGAATATGCCAGAACAAGATATAGAATTAGAAGCAAAACTTGTTTGGGAGCTAACATATAATTGCATTGTTACTGGAAATATAGTTAAGGAAATAGACAAAAATGGTAATAGAATAACTAAATTTCCTGGAATGTCTGATAATAAAGTTTGCCATGTCAGGCCGCATGCTAATGACTCAAGTGATACATTTGATTTACCTGTGAGAGATAAGCTAACAAATTTGGCGAAATATACTAAGCATTGTTTTTGGTTAAATAATAAATATTTAGAAGAAATTTTAAAAGAGTTTATATAAAATTAAAGAACTTATTTAATATTTTTGTTTTCTAAACTTACTTAATAATGTCATTTTAGCTTACATTTTAACACTCTCTTTCTTTACATTGACTTTTAATTTATTTACGATATAATGATTATAATATAGCAATAGTTCTAAGAAATGAACTATTTGATGTTAAAATACTATATTCAGTTTATGAGTATAGTATTTTTTTGTAAGGAGGAATTTTTATCTAGAGTTATATAATAAATAGGTTCCAATAAATTATAAAAAAATGAGTAATTTAGGTAACTAAAAAAGATGATTTATATGTGAAATGAGGGCACAAAATTACAATTTTGTTAACCCGAAAGTATGACAAATGTATAACCATTTGTGTACCAAACTGCTATTTTTGATGCAAAATATGTTATTTTCAGTTAACCCAAAAGTATGACAAATATTTCAATGTGTGACAAAATAGTCTTTCACAAACCTTTTAAAATAGGGCTAAACTCCCCACTGGGGAGTTGTTTGTCAGCCATCCTTATCCTGCTAAAAATGTACTCACGGAATATTAAAAAAAATAGAGAAATTAGGACACAGTTTTTGTGTCCTCTTTTTGTATAAAAGTATTAAAAGAATCTTATTAAGGAGGAGTGATTTATAAGATGTAAAAGAAAAATAATTTTAAGTTTTAGGAATATATTTAAGTATGAAAACAAAAGGGGTAGAGTGGTATGATAATAACTGAAACATTTAAAAATGATGGTAAAAATATATCAGCTTTATTACAAGAGTACGTATGTTTAATACTTAAATATAAAGATGAAAATAACGAAATAAATGACACAAATGATGGTAAGAGAGTTATAATGGAAACGGCAAACAAGATGCTATACAAAAGAAAGGAGAATAATGTATAGCACAGTAAAACCGCCATCATTTTATAATGTAGGAATATACATAAGATTATCGCAAGAGGATGAGGATAAAGCACATAAAAGAGAGTCTGAAAGTGAGAGTGTACTAAATCAAAGAAGTTTGATTATGAATTATTTAAGGGATAATGGATTTGTTTTAACTGATGAGTATGTTGATGATGGATATTCAGGGACTAACTTTGATAGACCAGCATTTAAAAGGTTACTTGAAGACATAGAAAATGGAAAAATAAATTGTGTCATAACTAAAGATTTATCAAGATTAGGTAGAGATTATATTAAGTGTGGTTATTATATAGAACAATATTTTCCATTAAAGAAAGTTAGATATATTTCTATACTAGATAATGTAGATACTTTTCTAGATTCTGCAAATAATGATATAGCACCTTTCAAAGCATTATTTAATGATATGACTAGTAAAGATACATCAAAGAAAATAAAATCAATATTAAGAGATAAAAAAGTGAAAGGTAAATTTATAGGTAGTAAACCAAGTTTTGGGTACATGAGAGATCCACTTGATAAAGGACATCTGGTACCAAATCCAGACACAGCATGGATAGTAAAAAGAATATTTAATGAAGTATCAAGAGGAGATAAAATATCAGATATAATCGAAAGATTGAATAACGAAAATATTCCAACACCAAGTGCATATAAGCAAATAAAAAAATCGAAAAGACAAATAAATGGATACATCTGGACTTGTAGTACGATTAATAAAATATTAAAAAATAGAATGTATACTGGTGATATGATTCAAAATGTTCAGACAAAATTAAACTATAAATCACAAAAGAGAATATGTCTTTCTAGTGAGTATTGGATAATTGTAGAAAATACTCATGAACCATTAGTAGATAGAGTGATTTTTAATCAAATACAAACAAGTGCTAACAGAACTAGAACAGTTAAATTAAATCGCCCACAGAGGCTATTAGAGGGCTTACTTTATTGCAAAGAGTGTGATAATAAGCTAACGGTTAGTTATAGAGAAAAACGCAATTACTGGTCTATAAATTGCAATAAATATTCTAGAAGTCCAAGACAAAGATTATGTGAACCACACTTTTCAGAATATAATAGTTTTGAAAAAGCAATTTTAAATCAAATTAAAAAAACTTGTAAAAAGTATATAGATAAAGTTGATATTGATAATTTAATATCTAATGTGAAAAGTGAGAAGGATAACAAGGAAGATTTGATTATAGAAAAACAAAAATTAGAAAATAATATCAAAGAACTACAACTAAAAATAGATGCTTTATATGAAGATAAATATAATGGGATAATCTCAGTTGATACTTATACAAGATTATCTTCTAACACAGAAAA
>CAKPMH010000033.1 GCA_934167935.1 uncultured Bacilli bacterium | reverse complement strand
GGTTATTAGTAGCCTTTTTACTAATAGCAAGTTATTGGTTTTTTAAAGCCATTGCTTTAAATAAAATAGTAAAAAAATTTAAAAAAGATTATAATTTTAAAAAAACATTTAAATTTATATTAGAAATTAATTTTTTTAATGCAATAACACCATTTTCAAGTGGAGGACAACCTTTTGAAATATATATTCTTAGAAAAGAAAAAATAAAAATGGCAGATTGTACAACAATTGTTATTCAACAATTTGTTGTTTATCAAATTGCTTTAGTAACATTAGGAGTTCTTGCAATATTATGTAATCAACTATTTCATATTTTTCCAAGTAATGGTCTTTTAAAAAACTTAGTAACAATAGGCTTTATAATAAATACATTAGTAACATTTGCATTATTTTTACTAGCATTTACAAAAAAAACTAATAAATTTATTATAAATAAAATCATAAATTTATTAAGCAAAATAAAAATAATAAAAAATAGAGAAGAACAACAAGAAAAATTTAATACATATATAAATGAATTATATGATGGAACAAAACTATTACTAAAAAATAAAAAAGAATTCTTAATAATGATTCTTGTAAATTTTATAGGATTAGTTTGCTTTTATTTAGTTCCACTAGCAATACTATATGGAACAGGTGACTATACAAGTTTTAATGGAATAGAAAGTATAATTGCATCAGCATATGTAATGTTAATGGGATCATTTGTACCAATACCAGGTGGAACAGGTGGTTTAGAATTTGGATTTATCAAATTTTATGGAAATTTTATAAAGGGAAGTATTTTAACAGCAATTATGATAACATGGAGATTCATAACATATTATATTCCAATGATTATAGGAGCCATTGCTGTTAACTTAAAAAAAGGAGAGAAAAATATATGAGAATAGGAATATTTACCGATACATATCCTCCTTATATAAATGGAGTATCAACAAGTATATCAATGCTTGAAAAAGCATTAATTGAAGAAGGACATGAAGTATTTATAGTAACTGTAAATCCAGAAAATATGTCTTATAAATATGAAGATGATGAAAGGATAATAAGAATTCCAGGAGTTCCAATTGGAATATATGATTATAGATTAACAGGAATATATCCACTTAGAGCAATAAATAAAATTAAAAAATGGAATTTGGATATAATTCATTCACATACAGAATTTGGTGTTGGAACATTCGCAAGAATAATTGCTAAACAATTAAATATTCCACTTGTACATACTTATCATACTATGTATGAAGATTATGTTTATTATATAACAAAAGGATATTTTGATAAATCAAGTAAAAAAATAGTGGAATATTTAACAAAATTTTATTGTGATAAAACTGCAAGAGAATTAATTGTTCCAAGTAAGAAAACCTATGATTTATTTAAAGAAAAATATAAATTTGATAAAGAAATACATATTGTACCAACAGGAATGGATACTAAAAGATTTTCTAAAGAAAATTTTAAAAAAGAAGATATAAAATCATTAAAAGAAGAATTAAAAATAAAATTGGATGATTTTGTTATATTATATGTTGGAAGATTAGCACAAGAAAAAAATATTGACTTATTGTTAAAAGGACAAGTTGATATATTAA
Source organism: uncultured Bacilli bacterium (assembly GCA_934167935.1). The sequence continues at coordinate 9,637 of CAKPMH010000033.1, read as the reverse complement.
AAAAACATAAAAACGTAAAATTTGTAATAGTTGGAAGTGGACCAGATTATGAACATTATATTAAAGAAGCTACAGATTTAAAAATAATTGATAATGTTATATTTACTAATGCTATTCCATATGAAGAAATACCAATTTATTATCAATTAGCAAGCGTCTTTGTAACCGCATCTAATACAGAAACACAAGGATTAACATTAATAGAAGCAATGGCAGGATCAATACCTGTTGTAGCTTTAAGGGATGAAAGTTTTAAAGATATATTAATAGATGATGTAAATGGAAAATATTTTAAAGATAAAAAAACATATGTTGAGGCAATAAATTATTTAATAGAAAATAATGATATTAGAGAAAAAATGTCTAAACAAGCAGGAATAACTGCCGAAATGCATTCACTTAAGTTTTTTGCAGATAGTATTTTAGGTGTATATAAAGAAGCCCTTGGTATGAATAAAAAAGGCTTAATTGATAAAATAAAAGATATGATTAAAGGAAATAAAGATGAATAAAATCATAGTTGCTAATATGAAAATGTATCTAGATTATGATGAAGTAAAAAATTATTTAGAAAAAATCAAAAAAGAAAAAATAGATAATATAATATTTTGCCCATCTACAATATATATTCCTTGTTTTAAAGAAGCAAACCTGAATTTAGGTGTACAAGATGTATCCGAACATGAAAGAGGAAATCACACAGGAAGTATATCATGTAGACAAGTAAAATCACTAGATATAAGTTATGCAATTATAGGACATAGTGAAGTAAAAAATAATAATAAAACAATTAATAAAAAAATAAAATTATGCAAAAAATATGGTATAACTCCAATAGTATGCATAGGGGAAAATAAAAAAGATATTTATAAAAAAAGGACAATAAGAAAAGCACTAAATAGTTATTTAAAAAATATAAATTTAGATAAAATTATAATAGCATATGAACCAAAATACATGGTTAATAGCAATAAAAATATAAATGTAAAGTATATAGAAAAAATGATAAAATATATAAAAAAAATTGTAAAAAAATATAAAATTAATGATATAATGGTTCTATATGGTGGAAATATTAATAAGAAAAATATTGAATATCTAAAACAAATAAAAGAATTAGATGGATATTTAATAGGAAGAACATCATTAAATATAAAAGAATTGATAGAAGTTGCTTGTAATTAGTGACTTTTTTTATCTTATTCGACATAATTAGATAAATTTCATAAGTAGTTAGTTGTAAAATAATATCATAGTAAGAAAGGAAGATAAAATGAACAAAATAAGAGTACTTATGATAGATGATAATAAAAACTTAATAGATATGGTAAAAGAATATTTTAAAGGGAATGATCAAATAAGTATTGACCTTGTTGCATATGATGGAACAGATGGAATAGAATTAGCAGAAAAAAAACAAGATAAATATGATATAATTCTTCTAGATTTAATAATGCCCAAAAAAGATGGAATGTATGTATTAGAAGAAATGAAAAAAAGAAATATAGATAAAAAAGTAATAGTTCAAACAAGTTATAATTCACAAGAAGTTATAGAAGAAGTATCAAGTTATGGTGTAAACTATTTTATATTGAAACCATTTGAATTGTCAGATTTACACAAAAGAATTTTAAGCATATTTGATCAAAATAAAAAAATGAATTTAACAAATAACAATTTACAAATATCGATAACCAAAATATTACATGAACTTGGAATACCATCACATATAAAAGGATATCAGTATATAAGAGAAGCAGTAGGAATAATATATGAAAGACCAGAAATAATAGGCGGAATAACAAAAGAATTGTATCCTGAATTAGCCCATAAATTTGATACAACAGTATCAAGAGTAGAAAGAGCAATAAGACATGCTATAGAAGTAAGTTGGAATAGAGGAAGCTGGGATTTAATGGAAGAAATATTTGGACATAGTGTCGATATAGATAAAGCAAAGCCAACAAATAGTGAATTTATTGTAACAATAGCTGATAAACTTAAGTTAGATTCAATAAGAATATAATTTATGATATTAAATTAAATAAAATGGTTAAACTAAATATTAGATATTTAGTTTTTTTAATTTATATGATATAATTAACTAGGTGATAAAATGAATAAAAATAAAAACAATTCTAAAAAAAAGAAAAAAGTTAATATATTCAGTCGAATTATCGGAATACTTTTTGATATATTACTTATAATTTTTTCTGGACTAATTATATATATGGATGTACTTCCAACTAAATACTTTTCACTAGTATTTAGTGTAATAGCTATAATAGCTATTATAATAAATTTAATTTTGTTTATTCCAAAGATAAAAACAAAATTAAAAATTCCAACAAACATATTTGCTATTTTATTTTCGTTAGTATTTATATTTGGAATAAATTATTTATATAACACAGTAGATTTCTTAGAAAATATAACTAGCTCAGGATATCAAGTAGAAAACTATTATGTAGTAGTATTAGATAATGAAACATACTTTAAACTAGATGATTTAAAATCATATAAAATGGGATTTTTTAATACCGATACTGATACATATAAAAAGGCCAAAGAAGAAATAGAAAAAAAAGTAGAAACAAAAAATACGGATTATAAAGATCACATTAAACTAGCAAATGATTTGTTAAATGAAAATGTCGATGCAATCTTTATAAGTGAATCATATAAAGTAAATTTAGATGAAGAAGTAACTGGATTTAAAGATAAAACTAAAATATTAGCAACTATTTCTATTAAAACAAAAACCAAAAGTATAGCAAAAGAAGTAAAAGTAACAAAAGAACCATTTAATATATTTATAAGTGGAATTGATACATATGGAGCTATATCATCAGTATCAAGAAGTGATGTAAATATGATAGCGACTGTAAATCCGACAACACATGAAATATTATTAACATCAATACCAAGAGATTATTACGTTAAATTAAATGGAACAACTGGATTAAAAGATAAGTTAACACATGCAGGAATATATGGTGTAGATAAAAGCGTAAAAACGTTAGAAGACCTTTTTGAAATAGAAATTAATTATTATTTTAGAGTTAATTTTACAACATTAATAGATGTAGTAGATGTAATAGGAGGAATAGATGTATATTCAGATAAAACATTTATTCCATGGACAGATCCTGCAATTACAATAAAAAAAGGAAATGTTCATATGGATGGTAAAACTGCCCTTGCATTCGCAAGAGAAAGACATGCATATCAAGAAGGAGATAGACATAGAGTAAAAAATCAACAAGATGTATTAACAGCAATAATGAATAAAATGTTATCTTCAAAAACAATTATTTCTAAATATAATAGCTTATTAAATACTTTAGATGGAAGTTTTCAAACAAATATGGCAACAAAAGATTTAACAAGTTTAATAAAAAATCAATTAAATACTATGCCAAAATGGAATATAACATCACAAAGTGTTAATGGTCGTGATAGTAGTAATTATACATATTCATATCCAAACCAAAAATTATATGTAATGGAACCAGATATGAGTACAGTAGAACTTGCAAAAACAAAAATAAAAGAAGCACTAAATAATGAAAAATAATATCCTTGTGATATTTTTTTCTTGTAAAATTATATTATATAATGTAAAATAAATATGTAATGAGGAAGAGTGATTATATGAAATTAGATATCCAATTATTTGGTAGAGCTTATGAAGTTAGAAAAGCAAGCATTCAAAAAACAGGTGCAGCAAAAGCAAAATTATATTCAATGTATGCAAGAGAAATATATGATATTGCAAAACGTGGTGGAACAGATCCAAATTCTAATGCATCACTTAAAAGAATAATGGAACGTGCAAAAAAAGAACAAGTTCCAGCTGATATAATAAAAAGAGCTATTGATAAAGTAAATAGTGGTGTAGATGAATCATATGAAAAAGTAAATTATGAGATTTTTGGACCAGCAGGATCAACTCTTATTGTAGAATGTTTAACTGATAATGTTAATAGATCAATTAGTAGTGTAAAGGCAGCATTAAATAAATGTAAATGTAAAATGGGTGTACAAGGTTCTGTATCATTTAATTATGATAATTTATGTATTATAGGATTTAAAGGATTACAAGAAGAAGATGTTATGAATGCTATTATAGATGCTGATTTAGATATTGATGATATTGAAACTGATAATGATTTAGTTATTATTTATGGAAACCCTAAAGATTCATATGCCTTAAAATCAGCAATAGAAACTATTAAGCCTGTTGAATTTGAAATTGATGAAATTTCAATGCTTCCAAAAGAAAAAATCAAAATAGAAGGTGAAGATAGAGAAATCTTTGATAGACTTGTTTCTATGTTGGATGATATAGAAGATGTTAAAAACGTATATCATAATGTAGAAGACTAAAAAAACGTCAATCTGACGTTTTAATTTTAATAATAAATAATTTATCAACACTAACATCTAAAGCTTTAGATAATTTTAATATAACAGTTAAAGAAACATTTTTAAATTCTTTATTAGATTCAATTTGTTTAATATAAGAAATACTTAAATCAGATTTTTCAGCTAATTCTTCTTGTGTTAGATTAAGCTTTTTTCTATAATATTTTATATTTTCACTAAATGTTTCATATTGTTTATGAATAACATTATTAGTAATCATATTACCACCTATTTCCAAAAATTACCAATTATCTATATTTTATAACTTTTATATATAAACTTCAGTACACTATTAGTGAACTTATGATATAATAATTAGGGAGGAGTAAACATGAATTCTAAATTAAAAGAACTAAGAATAAAAAATAATTATACAAGTAGATACATAGCTGAAATACTTGGAATAAGTAAACCTTTTTATTCACAAATAGAAAATGGAAGAAGAAGATTAACTTATGATATGGCCGTTAAAATAGCAAAAATTTTTAAAATGAAACCAGATGAATTATTTTATAATGACCATAAACATGTTATTAAATAAAAGATATTTATATCTTTTTTTCTTTATATATAACATTCCTTTTTTCTTTAAAATATAGTATAATAAATAATTAGAAAGTGTGATTGTATGTATTTAAAAAAAATAGTAGCGAATGGATTTAAGTCATTTGCTGATAAAATTAATATAGAACTTACAAATGGAATTACAGGTGTAGTAGGTCCAAATGGTAGTGGAAAAAGTAATGTTGTAGATGCTGTAAGATGGGTGCTAGGTGAACAATCCGTAAAATCACTTAGAGGGGAAGGAAATATGACAGATGTCATTTTTTCAGGATCTAAATCAAGAAAACCATCAGGTAGTGCTAGTGTAACATTAGTTTTTGATAATAAAGATAAATATTTACCCTTAGATTATGATGAAGTTTCAATAACAAGAAGAGTATATAAAGATTCTACAAATGAATATTTTATAAATAATGAAAGAGCTAGACTTAAAGATATAACAGACTTACTTTTAGATAGTGGTATTGCTAAAGAATCATTCAATATAATTTCACAAGGAAAAGTTGAAGAAATAATAAGTAGTAAACCAGAAAATAGAAGGGTTATTTTTGAAGAAGCAGCAAGTGTACTTAAATATAGAAAAAGAAAAGAAGAAGCATTAAGAAAACTAGAAAGAACTCATGATAATATGAGTAGAATAAGTGATATTGTAAATGAATTAAAAAATCAAGTTGAACCATTAAAGGAACAAAGAGATAAAGCAATAATATACAAAGAAAAACAAGAAGAATTAAAAAATATAGAAGTTGCTTTAATAACAAGAGATATAACTGATATAAATTATAAATATTTAGAATCAAAAAATGAAATAGAACAAATAAATAAAGAATTATTAGAAATATCCGTAACAAATACAAATAAAGAAGCAAAAGTAGAAGAATATAAACTAAAATTAAATAAAATAGAACAAGAAATAAATAATTATAATAAAGAATTATTAGAAAAAATAAAAAATGTTGAGCAGATAAATAGTGAAAAAACAATTTTAATAGAAAGAAAAAAATATAATGTAGAAGACACAAAACTACATAACAATATCATAGAATTAAAAGAAAAGGAATTAGAATTACAAAATAATATTAATAAAATAATAGATGAAATAGAAATAAAAGAAAAAGAATTAAATAACATAAAAGAAGAAATAGCAAAAACAGAAAAACAAATAGAAAGTCAAAAAACAACTAAAATAAATTTAGAATATAATTTAAGTTCAAAAATAAGAGAAAAAAATAAATTAGAAGAAAAAATAGATAATTTAAAAGAAAAAATAGAGAACAATGGCAGTCTTCCAACATCTGTAAAAAATGTTTTAAATAATATAAAATTAACAGGAATTTGTGATGCAATTGGAAACTTAATTGAAGTAGAAGAGAAATATTCTGTTGCAATTACAACTAGTCTTGGAGCATCTACATCATATATAGTAGTAGAGAGCGAAAAAAATGCAAGTGAAGCAATAAAATATTTGAAAGAAAATAAATTAGGTAGAGTAACCTTTTTCCCACTTAATATAATAAAAGGAAAATGTATAGATGAAAATACTTTAAATATTGTATTAAATGTAGAAGGATTTATTTCTGTTGCATCAAAATTAGTAAAATTTGATAAAAAATATCAAAATATAATAGAAAATCAACTTGGAAATGTTTTAATTGTAGATAATATAGAAAATGCTAATAAAATAAGTAAATTAATTAATCATAGATATAAAATAGTTACATTAGACGGAGAATTACTACATGTAGGAGGTTCAATAACAGGTGGAACTGATTTTAGAAGAAATAACATAATTAGTGATAAATATGAACTTGAAAATAGCCTTAAAGATATTGATGGAGTCGTAAAAAAAATAAAAGAAATAGAAAATGAAATAAATGTTACAGACTATAACTATAAAGCCTTAGAAGACAAAATATATTTACTAAACAAGGATAAAATAAGTAAAGAAGAATACATAAATGTAAGGACAGAAACAAAAGAAGAATATAAATTAAAATTGAAATTTGCAAAAGATGAAATAAATGGAACAGATAAATTATTAAATAATAATTTAAGTGATGAAGAACAAAAAATATTAGAAAAATATTATAAAGAAATAGATTTAAAAAATAAATGTGAATTAAAATTAGAAGAATTAAAAAAAGAAAAGACAAATTTAAATATTGATTTAGAAGAATATGAAGCAGCATTAAAACAAGAAAATAGTATATATAAAGAAAAAAATAAAGAACTAAAAGATTTAGAAATAGATGTTAATAGGATGGATGTAAAATTAGATAATTTATTAAATAAATTAAATGAAACATATTCATTAACTTATGAAAAAGCAACAACTATGTATAAATTAGAAATAGAAGAAAATGAAGCTAGAAATAAAGTAAATAATTTAAGAAGAATAATTAAAGATTTAGGAAATGTAAATATTGATGCTATAGAAGAGTATGATAGAGTTAGTGAAAGATATAATTATTTAATAAATCAACAAAATGATTTATTAAAAGCAGAAGATACATTACTTTTAATTATAAAAGAAATGGATGAAGTAATGGAAACAGAATTCACAAAAACATTTAAAATAATAAGAGAAAATTTTAAACAAACATTTAAAGATCTATTTAAAGGAGGAACTGCTGATTTAAAATTAACAGATCCAAATAATATATTAGAAACAGGAATTGAAATAGTCGCATCTCCACCAGGAAAAAGTCTAAAAAGTATCTCTCTTTTATCAGGAGGAGAAAAAACCTTTACAGCAATCAGTTTATTATTTGCTATATTAAAATCAAGACCAGTACCTTTTTGTATATTAGATGAAGTAGAAGCTGCATTAGATGAAGTAAATGTTGATTCATTTGGTAGTTATTTGAAACAACTACAATCAAAAACACAATTCATACTTATAACACATAAAAAAAGAACAATGGAATATGCAGACATATTATATGGAATAACGATGCAGGAATCAGGAGTATCTAAACTTGTTAGTGTAAAATTGGAAGAAGTTAAGTAAAATTTGACAAATCATTAAAATTAATATAATATATATTTCCTAAGGAGAGAAGTAGATGACAAAGATATTTATTAGAGATGATAATCGTAACATAATTGGTGTAGAAAATCTAATAGAAGAAGGGGAATATTTAAAAGAAATAATAATTTTAGAAAATAAATTAAAAAGAATAAATAGTTTAATGAATTTAATAAAATTAAATTTAGATAAAAAATTATTAAAAAAAGATAGAATTTATTTTAAAAATAAACTAGAAGAATTAAAAAGAGAAATGATTGAAATAAATGAAAACTTAAAAATATTAGAAAATAGTAAGAAATACAATCATTTTAAACAAAATGACTTTCAAGTACAAAAAGGTTCATTAGAATTTAAACCAATAGAAACAGAAGAAAATAAAAGAAAAAGAAAAAATTTGAATTTAGCATATTATTATTGTAAAAGAAGAAAAAGAGATAATATTATGATTACTTTAGAAAACGATTAAAAAATCGTTTTTTATGTTATAATGAATTTGGTGATAAAATGAAAAAAATAATACCAATTATTCTAATTATCTTAAGTATCGTTTTTCTATATTTTAATAGTAGTAAACAAAGTAATATAGAAGAAAAAGAAAATAAAAAAATAAAAGAAAATACAAATAAAAAACAAGAGAAAAATAATCTTGTAAGTTATAATGGAAAACTAAAAGTAGATAAAACAAATTTAGTTAATCAATATGAAGAAGAAATAATATTAAAAGGAATAAGTACGCATGGAATACAATGGTACTCTAAATTTGCTAATGAAAAAGTTATAAAAACACTTAGAGATGATTGGAATACTAATGTTTTTAGAATTGCAATGTATACCGAAGAAAATGGATATATATATAATAAGTCATTAAAAGATAAAGTAAAAGAAATTGCTAATATAGCAATTAAACTTGATATGTATGTTATTATAGATTGGCATATCTTAAGTGATAATAATCCAAATATACATAAAGAAGAAGCAAAAGAATTTTTTACCGAAATGGCTATTGAATATAAAGATACACCAAATGTTATATTTGAAATATGTAATGAACCAAATGGGAATGTTACATGGAATAATGATATAAAAAAATATGCCGAAGAAATTATACCATTAATTAGAAAATATACAGATAATATTATAATTGTAGGAACAGGAACATGGAGTCAAGATATAAATGACGCTGCTGATAATCCACTTAATTATAGCAATATAATGTATGCATGTCATTTTTACGCCGGAACACACCAAAAATGGCTTAGAGATAGAATTGATTATGCAAGAAGTAAAAATATTGCTATTATAGTAAGTGAGTTTGGTGTAAGTAATGCAGATGGTACAGGTGGTGTATTTAAAGAAGAAACAATAAAATGGTTAGATTATTTAAGAGATAAAAAAATAAGTTTTATTAATTGGTCTTTATCAGATAAAAATGAAACATCAGCTCTTTTACTTCCAAATACAAATGAATATGATATAAGTGATAAAAATTTAAGTGAAAGTGGAAAATTTATAAAAGAACAAATGAAAAAATAATCATATTGATATGAACCCCGTTTCTTGGACATAGAAACGAGGTTTTTATATGAGTAAATTAAGTTATGAAGATAAAGTAAA
>CAKPMH010000032.1 GCA_934167935.1 uncultured Bacilli bacterium | reverse complement strand
CTGGCCGGGTGGGCTTTTTTATTGTATCAAAAAACCACACCTTTGTGGTGCGGTTGAAATTTCAATTTAGGAAAAATCTTATTCAGATTTTTTTAATTTTGCTATTTTTTCCTCGTAGTTATCACTACTAGTTATATAACTACCTACAACTTTAATATCGGCATCACTTACTAAATCAATTGTATCAATATTTATTCCACCATCTACTTCTATTAAATAATTATAATTATTTTCTTCTCTTAATTTTTTTAAATATTTTATTCTATTAGTAGAATTTTCAATAAATTTTTGTCCTCCCTTACCTGGTTCAACACTCATCACAAGTACTAAATCTATATATGGTAAATATTTATTTAAAATATTTATGTCTGTATTTGGTTTTATTGATATTCCAACTTTTATATTATTTTCTTTTATTATTTTTATTAATTCATCAGTATTACCTGTTTCTATATGAAATGTTATATATGATGGGTTTAATATTTTATATTTTTCAACATATTCTTTAACATTATTAACCATTAAATGAATATCAATTTTTTTATTAAAATTATAATTAAAATCAAAATCTATTTTATTTTCTACAAATTGTCCATCCATTACATCTAAATGGATAAGATCACATGATGTATTATCTATTTTTTTATAATTATTTATTTTATTTTCTTTTATTCCTAAAATTGATACTGATATCATAAATTCCTCCCTATAAAATTTAAATAATTATCATACCTAGATTTTAATATTTCATTATCGTCTACTTTATTTTTTACTTCACATATTTTTTCATTTTTATGGATGCAATCTCTAAATTTGCATTTTTCCCTATAATTATTAAATTCTATAAAATTATCTCTTATATCTTCTTTAGTCATTCCATTAAAATCAACAAGAGAAAATCCTGGTGTATCAGCTACTAAGCCATCACATAATTTATGCAATTCAACATGTCTAGTTGTATGACGTCCTCTACCAAGTGCTTTAGATATTTCTCCAGTTTTTATATTAAAACTACTATCTAGTTTATTTATAAGTGTTGATTTTCCTGCTCCTGTTTGACCTGTTAAAACAGTTATTTTATCTTTAAATATTAATTTAATTTTATCTATTTCATCGTTTGTAAATACTTGATAACCTATTTTTTTATAATAATTTATATATTTATTAATATTAGTTAATTCTTCTTTATTTAATAGATCTAATTTTGTAAAGCAAATAATTGGTTTTACATTATTAAATTCTATAATACATAATAGTTTATCTAATAAATTAGTATCGAATGTTGGTTTTACATTCGATACTATGATTGCTTGATCTATATTAGATACTGGAGGTCTTAGTAAACTATTAGTTCTAGGTAATATGTCTAAAATATAGTTATTTTTTTCATCGAAACTAACCAAATCACCAACTAATGGTTTTATATTTTTATTTCTAAATAAGCCTCTACTTTTACATATATAAGTTTTATTATTACTTAAAACAGTATAATCATTACTTATTAATTTTATTATTCTACCTTGCATATTACTCCTGTTTATTTGTTTCATTATTACTAGTTTGTGTGTTTTCATTTGTTGGACTAGTTGTTGTAGTTGTTGTATTATCTTTAGTATTTTCTGGTTCTTTTGTTACAGTTGGTGTTTTTGATACAGTTATTGTAAGAGTTGTTCCACTTACTACTTTAGTTCCTGCTTTTCTACTTTGATATATTATTGTTCCATCTTTATCTGTTGTTGACTCTTTTTCTTTTTTAACTAAAGTTATTCCATTTTCTTTACAGAATTTTTCTACTTCTTCAAGTTTATATACTTCATTTACAAAATCAGGGTAATTTACAATAAATTTAGGTATTGTAAATACTATTTTATCACCAGGGACTAATTTTTTTCCTTCTTCTAAATCTTGTTTTAAAATAATATTTTCTTTTATATTTGTTTCATCTTTTGTATGTTCTTCTTCTTCTGTTTCAACAGTTATTTTTTTACCTTCAAGTATTGCTTTTACTGTTAAATAATTTTGTCCAACATAATTTTCTATTTCAAATCCTTCTTGACCTAGTGAAACAACTAAAGTAATACTTGCTCCTTCTTTAATTGATTTTCCTGCTCTAGGGCTTGTTTTTATAACATTACCTTCTTTTATATCTTCACTATAATCTTCTTTATCTTCTGTACTTACTTTAAGTCCTATTTTTTCTAATTTATCTGTTGCATCTTTTATACTCATATTAGAAACATCAGGTATTTCAACAGTTTTTGGAGATGTAACTTTTGGATATAATACTATAAAGAATAAGATAACTGCTACTAAAAGAGTTAAAATAATACATGTAATTAAAATTTTTTTATTACTCTTTTTTTCTTCTTTTATTTCTTCCTTTTTTTCTTCTTTTTCTTCTATATTTTCATTTTTTCTAGTACGAGTTCTTGTACTTACTTCTTCATCTTTTTCAAATTCTGGATAAGGAAATATGTATTTTGGTTCATTTTTCCTATCATCATCTAAGCATGTTTTTATATCATATTTCATATCTTCTACAGTATCATATCTATTTTTAGGATTTTTCGCAGTTGCTTTTAAAATGATATTTTCTACAGATTGTGGAATATCACTATTAATTTCACAAACACTAGGTATTGGATCTTTCATTTGTTTTATAGCTATTTCTACAGCATTTTCACCCTTAAATGGAACTTTTCCAATTAATAATTCAAACATTAATATACCAAGTGAATATATATCTGATTTATATGTTGAACCTGTTCCATTTGCTTGTTCTGGTGGAAGATAATGAACTGAACCCATTACTGAATTAGTTTGAGTAAGTTCATTACTATTTAAAGCTTGTGCTATACCAAAATCAGCTATTTTAACAAGTCCATCATCTAATATTAAAACATTTTGAGGCTTTATATCTCTATGTATTATTCCTTTTTCATGGGCATGTTCTATTCCACTTGTAAGTTGCATCATAATATCGATAACTTCTGGAAGCGTTAGAGCACCTCTTCTTTTAATTAAACTTTTTAAAGTTTGACCCTCAATATATTCCATTACTATAAAGTAATTTCCATCATCCTCTCCTACATCATATATTCCAACAATATTTGGATGATCTAGGTTACTAGCGGCACTTGCTTCTCTTTGAAATTTTCTTACAAATTTTTCATCAGTTGCTAAATCTCCTCTAAGTATTTTAACAGCAACTTTTCTATTTAAAATAGTGTCATAGGCAAGATATACATTTGCCATTCCACCTTCACCAATATTTCTAATTATTTCATAACGATCATTTATTTTTTGACCTCTAATTATCATTTTTTTCAACTCCTTTTTCTAAATAAGCAACTGATATATTATCAGTTCCACCTCTGTTATTACATTTATATATTAATTTTTGTAATCTTTCTTCAATACTTGTTTTTTCTCTTAAAACACTTATTATTTGTTCTTTATCTAGCATATTTGTCATTCCATCACTACATAATAAAACGCCATCTACATCAGTTTCTACATCAAATATATCCATATCTACAGCTTTTGTTGCTCCAAGTGCTTTTAATAAAACATTTTTTTTAGGATGATTTACGGCTTCTTCTTCTGTTAATTCTCCTGATTTGACAAGTAAATTAACTAATGTATGATCATTTGTTATTTTTTGAATTTTATCACCTTTTATAGCAAATCCTGATGAATCTCCTATATTGCCATAAAGTAAAAATTCATTTGTTACTATGGCACATACAAATGTAGTACCCATTCCCATACTTTCTGGGTGTTCTTCTGTATACTTATATATAAGGGCATTTATTTCACTTACTGCCATTTGAATCCAGTTTTCTGCATCTGTTTTATTACCTATTGAGCTTATTTTTTTAAATCTTTCAGCAATATGTTTTATAGCAATTGATGATGCAACTTCTCCACATAAATGTCCTCCCATTCCATCTGCAACTGCCATTAATACTTCACCACTACTATTTTTTACTATTATTACATTATCTTCATTATGATCACGCATTTTGCCAGTATCTGTTAGGTAGTAATAATTCATTAAATCTCCTCCTTATAATTAGCTCTAAGTTGTCCGCATGCGGCATCTACTTTACTTCCAAATTCTTTTCTTATTGTGACATTAATATTATTTTTTTTAAGTGTATCATAAAATTTCATTATTTTTTCTTTACTACTTTTTTTATATTCTATATGACTTGTTTCATTATAGGGAATTAAATTTACATAACAATTCATTTTCTTAAGCAAATTAGAAAGTTCTATAGCACACTCGGTACTATCATTTACATTATCTAGTAATATGTATTCAAATGTCACTCTTCTATTTGTTATTTTTATATATTTTTTTAAAACTTTTATTAGATCTTCTATAGGATATGCTTTATTAATTTTCATTATTTTATTTCTTATTTCATTATTTGGTGCATGAAGCGATACAGCTAAATTTACTTGATTACCATCTGAAATAAATTTTTCTATCTTAGGTACTACTCCACTTGTTGATACTGTAATATGTCTTGCACCTATATCTATTCCTTTTCCTGAATTTATTATTTTAATGAATTTTATTACATTGTCATAATTATCAAAAGGTTCACCTATTCCCATTAATACAACATGTGATATTCTAAGGTTTAGCTTTTCTTCTATTTTTAGTATTTGCATTACCATTTCTGATGTAAGTAAATCTCTAACTTTTTTTAATCTTCCACTTTCACAAAATGAGCATGCCATATTGCATCCTACTTGAGTTGATACACATAAACTGTTACCATAATCATGAAACATTAGTACTGCTTCTACTTTATTTTTATCTTCTAAACTAAATAAAAATTTATATACATCTTTATCTTTTTGTTCTTTTATTATTTCTATTTTACCAAAATAAAAGTCTTTTTTTAATTTATTTATTGTACCAATTTTAATATTACTCATTGAATCAAAGTCTTTTACTCTTTTTTTATATAGCCATTCAAATACTTGTGTTGCTTTAAATTTTTTTTCGCCTATACTATAAAAATAATTTTCTAAATCTTCTAATGTGTAATCATATATGTTTTTCATATAATCACCATAACAATTATATCAAATATATAAAAAAAATGATAGTATTTATTATCATTTTAATTTTACATATTATATTTATGTTTAAATTTGTCAATTCTTGACATAACTTTTATTTTAGATTTTTTATTTTTTTCTTTATAGTTATTAAATGGATATATTGTAATTATTTTTTTACTATTTGGAAGTGTTATTACTTTAATATAATCTAAAATGCCTGATTCATCTATACCCACACCTTCATATTTTAATATATATGAATCACATATATTATTTGATGAATATGTCTCTTCTGATAGGTTTGCTACTGCATATGAATACATTTTTTTTATATCAATATTATCATTAAATTTTGTATGATTATCTTTTTTAGTATCATATTCTAAATGTTTTTCTATATGTTTTATTGCTCTATTATAACTATAATTTAGCATTTGCTTTTCTACATATCTTTCTTTTTTTACATTAATTTTTTTATGCAATTTTTTTCCTAAATATATTTCTATTAATCCATATTCATTTTCAAATTTTTTAGTATAATCATATTTTTTTAATTCTTCATATTTTTCCCATACTTCATTATATTTATTTTGTTTTATATATATACAAATTTCTTTAAAAATAGCTTCTCTTTTTATTATTATATTATCTTTTTTTATTATTTTAAATAAGTTTAATGCTTCATCATAATTTCCTTTATAAAATTCTATTTTAGCATAATAGAAGTTTGCAAAATCTATATAACTATTACTTATACTAACTAGTTTATTTATAGCTAAATAAGCTTCACTATATGCACCACTTTTAATAAGACATTCAATTTTTAATCTTAATGAATCTGTATAACGATATTTTTTTTCCTTTAAAAGTTCATCAGTTAAATTTATAGCTGAATCAAAATTATATAGTTGCATTTCTATTTTAGCCAGATTATATGTTGCTTTTTTATGATTTTTTTTAGTATTTCTTAAAATGTTTGTATAAATATTTTTTGCTTCTTTTAAATTACCTTTTTGTGTTTCTATAATTGCTTTTGTATATTCTAAATCTATTTTAATAGGCATTTCATTTATTATTTTTTCTACTTCATCTATTTTTTTATTTTCAAGTAATGTTTCTATATAAAATTCATATGCACCTGCTTTTATTATTGGATTATCAAATTTTTCTATTATATCTTTTAATATTTGTTCTGCCTCTTTATATTTTTCTAATTCCATATAATTTTTTGCTAATTCTAAGTAAGCATGACTTTTATCTTTATGTTTAGAATTAATTATTTTAATTAAATTCTTTATTGCTTCTTCATTATTACCTTCTATTTTTTGTATTTTAGCAATTTCATATAATGAATAGTACATATTTTGACAATTGTTTAAAACATTTTTATTAAAATATTCTTTAGCTTTGTTATATTCATTTTGCATTTCATAATATTTTCCTAATTCATGAATAATATAACAATCATAACCATAATCACTAATATAATTTTCTATATTTATAAAAGCTAAAGAATATTTTTCTTCTTCCATTAAATTTCTTATACTAATTACTATTTTTCTTTTTTTATCATTTATGACTTTTTTCTCAACATATGTGCCATACTTCCTTATTTGTTTTTTTGTTGAGCTCATTTTATCACCACCTAATACTAATCTAAATTTCTTTTTTTAACACTTTTTAAAAGGGCATCTTTAGCTGCTTTTTGTTCGGCATCTTTCTTACTATGTGATACACCAAGACCAAATGTTATATCATCAACAATAACTACTGCTGTAAATATTCTATCATGAGCTGGTCCTTCTTCTTTTATTATTTTATATTCAAGACTTCTTTTATCGGTTTGAACTAGTTCTTGTAATTCTGATTTATAATCCTTTATAAATTCAAATGAATTATTAACTACAAAAGGTATTGCAGATTTATATATAAATTCTTTAGCTGCCTCAAATCCTTTATCTAAAAAAATTGCTCCTGTTATTGCTTCATAAATATCAGCTACTATTGCTTTTCTATATTTACCACCGTTTTTTGCTTCTCCATTACCAAGCATTAAATAATCATTAAGTCCTAGTTTTATTGAATATTCATATAATGCATCTTCACATACATAATGTGCTCTTAATTTTGTCATTTCGCCTTCTTTATATAATCCACTATTATATAAATATTCGCTCATAACAAGTTCTAGTACTGCATCTCCTAAATATTCTAATCTTTCATAACTTTCTATTCCGTGTTCATTTGCATATGATGTATGTGTAAGGGCTGTTTTATATAAATTTTCGTTATCTGTTTTTATATTTAATTTTTCTAGTATTTCCATTTAAATCACCTTTATACATTATAGCAAATAAATATCTTATTTACAATTATTTATTTTTTTAGTATAATTATTTTATGAAAAAGATAATGATATTTTTGATCAATTTATATCAATCAATACCTTTTAGTTCACATGGAAGTTGCAAATTTAGTCCATCGTGTTCTAATTATTCTAAAGAGGCTTATGAAAGATATGGATTTATTAAAGGAACAATTTTAACAATTAAAAGAATATTAAGGTGCAACCCATTTAATAAGGGTGGATATGATCCTGTACCTACTAAGGAGGATTTATGAAAAAAATTATTTATTTATTTTTATCTTTTATTATTTTATTTTCATTAACTGGTTGTTTTAAAAAAGATGATTTTGAAAATATAACAATTTATACTACTTCTTATCCTATAGAATATATTACTAGTAAGCTTTATAAAGATCATAGTGAAATTAAAAGTATTTATCCTGATGGAACAAATATTAAAAAATATGAATTAAATGATAAACAATTAAAGGATTATTCTAAAGGTTCACTTTTTATCTTTAATGGTTTAGGAAAAGAAGAAACATATTTATCTAAGCTTGTTAAATATAATAAAAATCTAATGATTATTGATGCTAGTCAAAGTATTGAATACACTTATGATATTGATGAATTATGGCTTGATCCTTCTAATTTCTTAATGTTATCTAGAAATATTAAAAATGGTCTTCTTGAATATATATCTAATCATTATTTAAAAGAAGAAATAAATAATAACTATGATAATTTAAAACTTGAAATTTCTAAGGTTGATGCGAATTTAAAAGTTATATATGAAAATGCTACTCACAAAACTATTATTACTGATAATAATGCTCTAAAATTTTTAGAAAAATATGGTTTTACAGTTATTTCATTAGAAGATAATAATGGTATAAGTGAAAAAAATTTATATGATGCTAAGAAATTAATTCAAAATAAAAATGTTAAATATATTTTTACATTAAATGGTACTGATGTTAATAAAACTGTTACTGATTTAGTTAATAATACTAAAGTTGAATTACTTGAAATAAATAGCTTAAGCAATCTTACTGATAAGCAAAGAAGTGAAAATGAAGATTATTTTAGTTTAGTTAATGAAAATATTGAAATGTTAAAAAAAGAGTTATATTAATTAACTCTTTTTTTTTATTTTATCATTTTCTTTTATAAATACTTTATATGTATTATTATCATATGTGCTTATTTCAAATATGTTTAAATCATGATTATATCTTACATATGATATGATATTAATAAAGCTTGTTATATATATATATTCTTCTATAGATAATGTGTTATTTCTACTTTCTATATAATATTTAAATTCTTCGTTTGAAATACCAATCACCTCTTTTAAATATTTTTGTAAAGGATAATGTATAAAAAAAACTCGTTAACCGAGCTTTATTTTTTTAATGGCGGAGCAGGAGGGATTTGAACCCTCGCGCCAGTTGCCCGACCTACACCCTTAGCAGGGGCGCCTCTTCAGCCTCTTGAGTACTGCTCCAGACTTACATATTAATTTTACATTATATTTTTTTTTATGTCAATAATTTTTATTTAATTATTTAAATATGGTTTATCTGTTATTACATATATTTTTTCATTTTGATATTTTTTTAATGTTGTTTTATCATTTATTGTCCATATCATTAATGCGTTTTTAAATTGTTTATATGTTCTATAATTGACTGATATAAAATCAAATGAATCATAATCTTTGCATTTATTTAATATGTTAGATATTATAAGCCCTGATTTATATTTATATCTTTTTTTTATATATAATATTAAATCATAATTAAAACTACATAAATATATATTTAAGTGTTTGTATTTTTTTAATATTTTATTTAAATAGTATGCATACTTTTTATATTTAAATCTTTCATATTTTAAATCGATTATAATTATCTTATTTGTTTTTATTTTTTTTAATGTGTTTTCTAACTCTTCTAGTTTTAAATCTTTTAATTTATTATTTTCTATTATTTTTTCTTTATTAAACATTGAATGACTTAAAACAAATTTATTATCTTTTGTTTTTCTTATATCAAACTCTACTCCATCTATATATTCTTCTTTTAATGAAGAATTTATTGCTTCATATGTATTTTCTATATACTTATGTTTATTATTTCCTCTATGTGAAATTAAATACATTGTATCACCAATATATTATATGAAAAAAAGGAAGATTAGTTTTTCTTTTTTTCTTCCTTTTCTTTTTCTATTTTTGGTAAAATTATTTCAATACCATTTTCTTTACATAATTCATTTAATTTTTCTAAATTATCTTTATTTTCTGCTTTTAATGCCATATTAACTCTCCTTTATAATTCCATCCATACTCCATGTTTTAACATCTGTTATTTCTACATTTTGTATTGTGCCAATATATTTTTTATCTCCAACTACGTTTACAAGTTTCATAGTATCAGTATATCCCATAAGTTTATTATCATCTTTTTCACTTATTCCTTCTATTAAAACTGGGACAATTTTATTTTGATATTTTAAATTTGCTTCTTTTGAATATTTATTTATTAGTTCATTTAATCTATGTAATCTTTCTTCTTTTTCAACGAGTGGTGTATCATCTTTCATTTTAGCTGCTGGAGTACCTTCTCTTGCAGAAAAAATAAATGTGAATGCACTATCATACTTGCATTTTTCTACTACATCTAAAGTTTCTTTAAAGTCTTCTTCTGTTTCGCCTGGAAATCCTACAATTATATCTGTTGTTATTGATGAATATGGTAGGGCTTCTTTTAATTTATGATATAGTTCTAAATAAGATTCTTTTGTATATCTTCTTCCCATTAATTTTAAAATTCTATCTGAACCTGATTGAAGTGGCAAATGAATATATGGCATAATGTTATCATATTTTTTTATTACATTAATCATATTATCAGTAAAATCCCATGGATGGCTTGTTACAAATCTTATTCTTTTTATTCCTGTTTTAGCAACATCTTCAAGTAAATTTTCCATTTTATAATTTTCTTCTAAATCTTTACCATATGCATTTACATTTTGACCTAATAGGGTTACTTCTTGATATCCATCTTTTACTAATTTTTCTACTTCTTCTAATATAAATTCTTTTCTTCTACTTCTTTGTTTTCCTCTTGTATACGGAACTATACAATATGTACAGAATTTATCACATCCATACATAATATTAATCCATGCTTTATATTTTGAATCTCTTTTTACGGGAATATTTTCTATGATATCTCCTTCACAACTTAAAACTTCTACTTCAAGTTGTTGTTTTTTTATTGCTTCATTTAATATATTTGGTAAGTTATATATATTGTGTGTTCCAAATACGATATCCATCCATTTATATTCTTTAAGTATTTTATTTACTACTACTTCTTCTTGAGCCATACATCCACAAATACCTACTATAACATCTTTTTTTCTTTCTTTTAGATTTTTAGCTCTACCAAGATATCCAAATACTTTATTATGTGCATTTTCTCTTATTGCGCATGTATTTAATAGTATTAAATCTGCTTTTTCCATGTCATCTGTACTTTCATATGACATTTCTTCTAGTATTGCTTTTATATTTTCTGAATCGTGTTCATTCATTTGACATCCATATGTTTTTAAAAAATATTTTTTATTTTTTCCTATTGTTTTTAAATTATCATCTATTTTATATTCACTTTCTTTTACAATAGATTCTCTTTTTGTTCTTACCTTTGCTTCTTTTAAATTTGGTATTAACATAAACATCACCTAGTAAATTATAACAAAAAATAAACAACTATACAATTGTTTATTTTGTAAAAATCTTTATTTTAAGGTTTTGATTTATATAATCACTCATATAACTTACTATATCATTTACTATATTGATATCAATATATTTAACATTTTCTAAATTTTTCTTTATTATTTTATCATCATATTTAATCATTATTATATTTGCTTTTTCATCTTCAAATGAATATTTTGGACAATTAGTTACATAAAGTATTAAATTTATAAAATTTGTATAATTATCCATTATTTCATCATATTTAAATATATTTTCTAAGTTATTATATTTTTTAAAGCATTTTTTATATTCAACTAAATTTTCTAATTGTTTTAAATATTCATCTAAATATTCTTTTCTTACATCAAAATAACAATATCCATATTTATATAATAATGATATATATATTTTCATAAATTCTATTTCTTCTTTTTTAAACATAAAATCACCTTTTATATTATATGTTTTAAGAAATAAAATATTTGTCGGAATATGTCTAATAAAAATACTTTTTATAAGTATTTTTAAAATGCAAGCACTAAGCGAGACGAAACGCCACCATTGGAATGACCAGTGCCATGGTCAAAGTCAAGCACACCTGCTATGGAATCATCATTCCAGCCACCACCACGCCAGAAGAAAGGGTACATAGGAGAAACGAAGTACGCGTAATCGTTAAACCATAAACCTTTATTATTTGATGAATTTGTTTTAGTATTTGCGATTTCTTTTGTAGCATCTCCTAGTTTTCCACTAGTATATTTATACCAGTTATCTGTACCTACTGCATCACTACTTACATATGAATCATAGTATTTTTTATCTGGAAAATCTAGTCCACTTGTATTTGATCCACCTGAATT
>CAKPMH010000031.1 GCA_934167935.1 uncultured Bacilli bacterium | reverse complement strand
CTAGTTTTCAAGACTAGTCCCTTCAACCGAACTTGGGTATTTCTCCAAAACCAATTTACAAGGTAGATTATAGCACATGTTTTTTGGGTGTGTCAACATTATTTGTAGAATTTTTTTAAATATTTTGCTTTTTATGCTATTTTATTATATATTTCACTGGCATTTGTGAAATCTGCTATTTCTTTTATATTATCTAAATATTTGCTTTTATCATTTTCGTAGTTTATGTAATATGCATGTTCCCAAAGATCAATATTAAATAATGGTACCATTCCATATAATAGTGGCGTTTCTTGATTTGATAAATTTATTATGTCTATGTCTTCGTGTTGAAATTGTAAAACCAAAATTTATACATTTTTTCACCCTTTTAATTATATGATGCTATAAAAAAAGAATTCATTTTAAAATTCCTTTTTTGATTCTTTATTTTCATCATTTATGCTTATTAATAATCCGGATAATTTTTTATATTCTTTTTTGTAGGCATTTGATTTTGAAATATCAAGATCTTGGTTTTCTAAAATATATTTTTCAAATGTTTCTATGTCTTCTTGCATGTTTATATATTCTTTTTTAGGATTCTTTTTTTGTACTAAATCTGATAAATAAGTGTTGTTATTAAATATAACTTCAATATTTATTTTTTGAATAACGCCATATTCACAGTAGTAGCCAACTTGAAATATGTAATCATCACTTGATTCAGATTGAATTATATTAAGGATTGGAATGTTTTTAAATTTACCAACTTCAATTGGTTCTTTTTCAAATGCCTCATTAAATAAATTTACTAATTCCTGTTTATCAATTTTTTTAATTTTTAGTTCTTCTAAATCATTTAAAGTTATTTTTGTTTTAAACTTTTGAGTGTTAAAGAAGGAACTTATTTCTTTGATTTCATCCCTATATATTTTTGATGTTGCAAATGATGGGACAGATGTAGGAACTTTCCCCACTTCATTTCCTTTTTTGTCATATATAGGAATATAGCAGTCTTTAATTTCTTTGTATTTTAGATTATATCCATCAAATGAATAGGTTGTTTTATCATTATAGAAATAGTTGTTTTTTACTTCTTTTAAGTTTTGATCTTTTTTTAATGGTTCAATACAGAATATTTCAAACCATCCATCACTTTTTTCTTTGGCAACACATTTTGATACATATGTTGCAGATATATCATTTTCTGATACTTTTGAACAGCCAACTAGTAATAAGCTTACTATGATTATTTTAATTATTTTCATTTTTCCCTCTTTTCATGATTAGTTATATATTAATTCTTTTATATCTTTTTTTATATATTTTCTTAATGGAATATATGATAATAAATATGAATATGTAATTATCAACACAATAAATATAATCATTATGTATTGATTTATTGAAAAGTCCAATTTATATATGTGTTTTATTAACAGTATTATTGTTTGAAATGATATTATTGATATGAATAAACCAAATATGTATTTAAAGCAGTATTCAAATATAAATATTCTTTTTATTCTTTTTTTAGATAGTCCGAATAATTGTAGACATCCTATTTCTCTTTTTCTGAAATAAATGTTTAAATATATATTGTTTGCAATGAAAATAAATGATAGAATGCTTATGAATATTAAGCCAACAAAGAACAGGTTAAGGAAAGTGTTTAGAAGATAAATGTTACTTCCGATTTTTTTATACCAATAGCTACTATTGTATTTCAAGTCAGTATAAAGTTCATCATCTATTTTTTCTCTTATTGTTACCATAATTTCATTTGATGACTTTTTTTCATCTTTAAATTCTTTTTGCATTTCTTCATACGGAATAAAGATTTGGTTAGTGTCTTCTTTGTTATAGTAGCTGTTCGATTCATAAATATCATTTAAATACATATCATCATTTGTTAATACTCCAACGATTTTGTATTTTTTGTTTTTTATTATTATTTCTTTATTTTCAATATCATTATCTTTTAAATTTTCCTTATAATATTTATAATTTACTATAACTTCATTTGAATTTTGTGGATATTTTCCTTTATACATATATTCTTTTTTGCCAATAACTGTTTCTTGTTTTGGTAACAAGATATAGTATTCGTTTTCATTATCAGCGAATATATAATTTTCATATTTTGAACATTCATATTTATTGCACATATAGTTGTAGTTTTCTTTTTCTAAAGATAATGTTGTAAACGGATATTTTTTATATAAATAGTTCATATATTCCTTTTTGAAGTTAAGTTTTAAAGATATACATGATAATATAACTAAAAACAATAATGCTTGAAAAATGCAAGAAAATTTGCTTTTATTTGCATGGTATCTACTAATTGAATATTTAAAATCTGTAGGAAACTGTTTGGTTTTGGAGTTATCTAATGTTATATCATTGCACTTTATAAAATTTTTTTGTTTAATTTCTTCTACTTTTCCATATTTTATGTTTATTATTTCATCAGCTACACAATCAAATATATTTGAATGTGTAGATATGATTATTATTCGATTTTTGGTTTTTATTTGTTTAAAATAATCAACAATTTTACTGGCATTTGTTTTATCTAATGAAGATGTCGGTTCATCTGCTATAATTATTTTGGGATTAGATATGATTGCTCTTATTATTGATACTCTTTCTCTTTCACCAATTGATAATTCTGATGGCATTTTATTTAACAAACTTTGAAGTCCAAACGTTTTTGATAGTTCTTCTACTAATTTGTAATCATTTTTTATTAATAACAGATTATCTTTTATTGATAAATGACTTATTAACAAACTTTGTTGAAAAACATAACCTATTTTTTTCCTGAATTGATTTTTATTTTTTAGTTTTTTTATATTTTCATTATCCAGTGTATATGTACCTTCATAATTATTATCTATTCCGCCTATTATGTTTAATAGTGTAGTTTTACCACTTCCACTTATACCCTTTAATACATAAATTTTGCCATAATCTAGTTTTAAATTTACATTATCTAGAACTTTTCTATCATATTTTTTGGTTATATTTTTTAATTCTATCATAATAAATCCCCACTATTTTTTATTAAATCATACCAGTTTTTGGTTTTTATTTTTTTATATGTTTTATTTGAAAATATTTTTGATAGTCCTATTAAAATAACAAACATTATTATGCTTCCAGTAAAATCATAATTAAATAATCTAAAATTAAAGATATTAAATAAATCATTTATTATATTTAGAAATATTGCTAGTAATAAGGCTATGAAAAGTGATTTAATGAATTCTTTTGATATGTTGATTATATCTTTTTTTTCTAAACTTTTTTTGACTATTTTTATATCATACCCATATAATTGATACACACTAAATACATACATAGTATTGATTATATTTATTTTCATTGATTCATAGTAATATACTAGTGATAGAAAAATTGCAACTATGGTTATTGGTAATAGAAATGCTGCGAATGATTCAAAGGTGTGATACATATTTGCATAAGCATTTGATATTGGTTGTATATATATTTTTTTATCATATAGGTTATTGTTTTTATATTTGTTATAGGCTTTTATCATATTTGATGTTTTATTATAAAATACATGATATACTCCTTTTCCTGTATCTTCTTCATTGTAACCTTTTATGCCATCATTTATATATTTTTGATTAAATTTACCATTTACAAAATATCTTTTGTTTACTTCATCGCCCATTGCTTTAAAATAGTCATCTTTTAATGGTTTTAAAATACCTACTACTTTTAATTTATGTATTCCGTCTAGGGTTTTAATGGTTACATTTTGCCCAACTAAACTTTCGGGATCATCTAGATTGCTTGCTAATTCATTTCCTAAAACTACTTCGTTTTCATTTTGTGGATATTTTCCATACATAAATATATTTTTTAGTGGCAAGGCTTTTTCATTTGATGGTAGTGTTATTATTTGAGATATAAAGTCTGTTTTATCAATCATGGTATCGTTTCTTTGTACCGGTATATTTAATGAATAAGAAAAATCTACTGATAAAACATTTTTGTCTTTAAATACTTTTTCACATTCTTTTGATAAATTAGGAACTGGGCAATACACATTAAGATAATTTACTTTATATGTACTTTGAATTGTTTTTGATAGTTTTTGATTTATATTGAAACAGAAAAAGGTTATTAGAATACTTATTATAAACATTAGTTCTAATAAAATGTTTATTTTTTTATTTCTTTCTAAATTGCTTTCTTTTTCTATATATCTATATAAATCTTCTACTTTATAATTGGGAAATTCATTTAATAATTTTTTACTTGTTGTAAAGTTATTTTTATATTTGCCCAATTCATTAAAATTTATTGTTTCATCACAATATGAAAATACATCTTCATCATGAGTAGAACATATTACCAAAACATTTTTACTTACTTTTTTTAAGAGTTCAAATATTATTTTTTTATTTTCATAATCTAAAGATGCTGTTGGTTCATCTAGTAGTATTATTTTTTTATTTTTTAGGAGTGCAATTAAGATCGATAGTCTTTCTTTTTCACCACCAGATAATTGATTTGGATAATTATTTATTTTATCTTTTAAGGAAAATACTTTTAATAATTCGTTTATTTGTTCTATATTATTTGAGCATAATTCAATGTTTTCTTTTAGTGTTAGATAATTTATAAAATATGGTTCTTGCGTTATATAGCTGATGTAATTGTTTTCTTGGATTTGATTTTCATAGTCAATTCCGTTTATGCTTATTGTTCCTTTATTGTATGGTATTACACCTACTAATATATTTAAGAGTGTTGTTTTACCACATCCTGATTCACCAAATAATACATAAAAACCTGTTTTATTAAATTTATATGAAAAATCTTCAAATACATAATTAGAATTTTTGTATTTTTTATAAAGATTATTTATTGTTATTAGTTTTTCTTGCATATTGTTCACCTTAATTTCAATTTAAATTTTACTATTTTTTATTGAATATACAACCACTCTACATGTAGAATTTAAATGTTTATATATTTTTTATTTTATAGTAAACTGATAATTGTATTTTTCAATATCCCGATTTCTATTTTTTAAACAACTAAATATCAGAGTAAAATTTTTATTATTCTGTTTTTTTATTGTTTTTGAATTAATATCAAAAAAGAAGTTACCACCTTTAAGATATTCATTTAAGTTAAAAAGTATATCATTTTCCATTTCCCCAAATTCAAATAAATCAATACTACCATATTTATAAATCAGATAATCATTATTTTTTATAGTTGTATCTATTGAGTAACATTTAATATCTTCTGTGTTTTTTAGTACAATTTTATTAATATACATTTTGCTAATATATCTTTTTCTTATGTATACTCCTTCTATTATTAAATTGTTATCTAATGACACTAAATCATAACTTTTTTCTCGATTAAAAATCAAAAACAAACTGCCTAGTATAATAATTATCATGATAATAACTAGAATAAGTATTGTTTTATTATTGGGCTTTTCTAAAATTTGTATCTGAGAAGAATAAAATTCTTTTAAAGAAACATTAAATTTTTTTTCTATTAATATTATAGTTTCATCGTTTGGTTTGCACATACCACATTCCCATCTGCTAACTACTTTGCCAGATGTTCTACCTAGTGACTCTGCAAATTGTTCCTGAGACATTTTATTTTGCTGTCGTAGTGAATAAATTTTCTGCCCCAAAGCAATCTTTTTTTCTTTTACTTGCTCTTTATAATTTTTTTTGAAAATTTATTACTTATTTCTTTCCTCATATATTCACCACACTTTTTGACTTTCTAGTTATATTATAAATTATTTTCTATATTAAAACAATTATTTTTATATTATTTCTTCAATTCGCAAAATTTATTTTTGAGCATTTAAATATTGAATGTTAAATAAAATTATCTTATTTTTACTACAAATCAGTATTTAATAATGATTTTATGTTATTTCTGTTGATTTTATAGTTTTTTTCTACTTGCATGAATATAATGCATAGAGTTATACAAATATAAAGGCATATAGACATATAAAAGGCTTATCATCTAATTCCGTTTCATTGTCTTTATCATAAAAAACTTATACTTTTCTAAGAAAACTGAATTTTTCAAGTCTTGCGAATTGAAGATGCATATTATTACAAATTGTGAAAAAAAGTAGCTAAAAGCTACAAATTAACTTTACCAAAAGCCTACAAAACTTTTTACCAAAAACCTACAAAAAATATTGACATTTACAATTAAATTCAGTTATAAAAAAGAAAAAATTATTATAATACATAAAACTAAGGCGAAATGTCTTAGTTTTATGTTATTGGTTATTTTTTTTGAATGCGGTTTGTTCAGCTACTTTTATATATTTTTTTGTTCCTTCTTTTGAATAAAAAATAGTATCACAATTATCTACTGAATCCCTTTCATAATCAAAAGATTTATTTTCAATATAATTTTGAGCTAATTTCATTAATGAACCATGAAATACTATTAATATTCTTTTGTCTGGATAAAGATTAATATATTTTTCAAAAACAGTTTTAACTCTTATAAAAGATTCTAAATCAGTTTCACTTCCATCATGCATTTTATTGCCCCAACCACACTCCAAAAGATTATTATCACAAATAATATTTTTATCTGGAGCAATTAAAAGTGCTGTAAGCATAGATCGCAAAGAAGTTGAAGATATAACAACATCGATTTTACCCTCTAAGATATCACGAACCTTTTTAGCCTGCTTTATACCTTCCTCTGATAATGTTAATAGTCTATTTTCTTTATTAAAATCAATTTCATTCTCACCATGTCTAACTAATATCAAATCACTGTTTAACATATTTTTTTATCAATTCCTTTTTATCAATATTCTCTTTAGAATACCTATCAATCTTTATTATACCATTATTAAAAGTTAGTTCTAAATATGTTATACATTCATAAGGTTCGTCTTTTAGATAAGCTTTTAGATTGCTAATAACAGCACTATGAGTTATAAACAAAATATTAGAATAACTAGTCTCCTCGCATACTTTATTGATAAATGCAGTTAATCGCCTATTTAACTGATTAATACTTTCACCATTAGGGAAAGGAATATCATGATTACTAAAGCATTCATTGGATATAGGGGAATAAGCAATATCTTTCATATCTAATCCCTGAAAACATCCCATATTTAATCCACGAAGTTCTATAACAGGATTAAGTGGTACAGTAAGTTTTTCATTAATAATTTCTGCTGTCAATAAAGTCCTTTTCAGATCAGATGTATATATAACATCAATATTTTTACTAAGAAGTTCTTCAGTTATAGAATCTATTTGAGTATAACCTTTATCGGTAAAAAACGTCTCTAAGCTGGTGTCCTGACCCATTATGGTTCCTAAAACATTAAGATTCGTTTCACCATGCCTATAAAAATATATTTTTTTATTTTTCTGCATACTTTATTGCTTTTTGTATTAAATTTGACACATATTCTGCTTTAATACGTTTATATTCTTTTCTGTCTGTTGTGCCATTTTTAATCAACTCTTTCTTAAAATCTGAATAAGCTTTAGCCTCTTTTGGATGAGATAATAAATAATCTTTTAAAAGAAGAAAATCGTCTATTCTTTTTGTTTCTTTAAGTACTAAATGAACATGAACATCGCCATCATGTGTTTCACCAGAATCAGAAGCAAAAAACATATACTCATCGTTTCTACTTTTTTCGCTTCCAATAAAACCAATTTTTTCTAATCCTTTAATTGCATTATTAAAATCATTGCAATTATTAACGCCCACTAAAACATCTAAAATATTTTTCCCATACATTTTAGGTATTGCAGTTGAACCTACATGTTCAACTATAATATCCGCATCAATACTATCAAGTATTGCTTTTTTAACTTTAACAAATCTTGATCTATTAATTTTTAGATTTTGTCTAATCAATTCTACCATTATTCACTCTCCTTTTTATCTTTTCTAGTTGTCCAAACGCATTATTTGGAAGTTCTTCATTATTATAATATTTATACCATAGTGGTCTATAATTTTCCCAACGTTTTGGTTTTAAATCAGTATCTTTAAAAATATTTTCTAATTCCTGCCTACTTCGTAAGTAAAACTCTAAATCAAACGCCTCCTCATTAAGAATTTTCGCTTGTTGAGGAGTTTGAATCTGATAAATATTAATAATAGGAAAACGCGTAATTGAATCCTTTATTAATGTAAACCCTTTCCTCATATCCTTTAATGAGTCAATACCAGAAATATATGATATAGAAGTATTTATACCATGAGTTCTTGCCCTTAAAAGTGTATCTCTAGCAGTTTCTATTGTTATTAATGATTTCGTCTTAGAAAGCAACATTTCTCTTTTAGTAAAATTATCTAAAGCATATATTAATAATACATTACCTAAATCTGATATATCTTTTAATGCCTTATCAGAATTAATTTGACATCCAAAGTACATCAATTCGCCATCAAATCCTCTTTTTGAGGATACATCTTTAATTCTTTTTAAATGTTCAACAGTCTCATTTTCATTCCTGTTACTACTGCGATCTGAACTAACGAGGCAACGTCAATGTTTTTTTCATTATAGAAATTTTCAATATCATTTTCTGTAAATAATTGTTTTTTATCTTTAAGTACTGTTGAATCGTAAAAATTATGATAATTATGCACACAAGCAGTACAACCTCCACAACTACTTCTGCTGCGACTATTCAAATTAAGAAGATTTGGTCCCCTTTGATAAGATGATTCACATGTATCCAAATAAATATCCTTATAAGTGCCTATCTTGGTACCAAAGCAATAGATTTCACTATCTTTCAAAGAAAATGGGGTATCTCCTTTATTTCTAGACGGCAGTGCATACCATGTTTCATAATCATCTAATATTTGTCCTTTAAATCTAACTCTAAAGTCAATTCTTACTTCACCATTTTCCAAATAAATACCACATCTATTTAAATCTATTTGAAGTATTTCTCCTATACTTAAATCATATTTTTTACTTAATCTATCATACTCTTTAAAATTTTCAATTAGTTTTGCATTAAATTTGGTTATCATATCATACCCTCCTATCTCAATTTAATCTTAACTTTTTCATAAAAATCATCTTCAACGTCAATTCCTATTTCATCACAATCAGGCGAATGAAAATCACTACCAACGGTTTTAAATAAATCACATTTATTTGCTATATCATTATATAAATCTATATACTTCTTGTCAGATTTTCTGTTAAATATCTCTAGTCCATCTAAACCACATTCTTTTAGTTTTTTAATTTTCGTTAATAAATCATCAGTTGATTTATGAATTGATGTTGGGTGTGCTAAAACTGCTATACCGTCACGAGATTTAATTAAAGAAATAATATCTTCTACCGGAATTTTTTTAAGTGGTATATACAGTTTAGTCCCAGAACCAATCAAATTTGCATACGTATCAAAAACATCTTTAGTATATTTCTTGTCAACTAAATATCTTACTATATGCCTTTTATCCAAAAATTTATACGAAAGGCCTAAAGAACGCATATATTCTTCGACCTGTTCTTTTGATATATTGTATCCAATTGTCCTTAAAGCATCTATTAATTCAAATGAAACATGCTCATTTTCCTTATGTAACTCATTTATAAAGTTATTAATAAAGTTAATATCTTTTATATTATATCCCAATATATGAACACCTTTTTCATTAGTATTAAACTCTATGCCATTAACAATTTCTATATCACTTAACACATCATTTAAATAACTATAATCATTTAAAAATTCATGGTCTGTTATTGATATTAAAAAACATTTATTATTACGTGCTCTATTTATTACTTCATTGAAACTTAAACTTCCATCAGAAAATGTAGTATGTATATGCATATCAATTTTTTTCATTATATATCACCTCAATCATTTTTCTTACCTTATTAGATTCTAATTTGTAAAAAAACATATTCTTATAAAATTCATAGTCATTATCATGAGTATCATAACCTACTACCTTAAGCAAGTTATTTTCCTTTAAAAATATATTAAAATTGTCAATATTATTATATTGATTACAATAATTTTTCTCTAAACCAATTATACTGGGAATATTTTTTTCCTTTCCAAGTTAAATGGTTAATTGTTTCTATTTTTGTGTCATTTGATTGTTTAATAATAACATTTATATTTTTTTCTATTAATATTATAGTTTCATCGTTTGGTCTGCACGTACCACATTCCCATCTGCTAACTACTTTGCTAGATGTTCTACCTAGTGACTCTGCAAATTGTTCCTGAGACATTTTTTGTTCTTTTCGAATATTATATATTGCTTTACCTAATTCTATTTTATTATTTTTTTCAAATTTTTTATAATCATTTTTATCCAAAAAGTCACCCCCAAAAAACTATAATAATTTTATTGTGCACTATTTATAAAAAAAATCCCTGTTAGGGATTCATTGCAAATTGGTGCACGTGAAGGGACTTGAACCCCCACGAAGTCGCCTCCAGCAGATTTTGAGTCTGCCGCGTCTACCATTCCGCCACACGTGCATAGAACAATTATAACACATTTATAATTGTTTTCAAACATTTTCTTTATATTTTGTTGTAAATAAATCAACATCTTCTATTATTTCAAATTCTTTATTTACTGGTATTAAATCATTTTTTGATTTTAAACCAAAATAATCTAAAAATCTATCGGTTGTTTTATATAGGTTAGGATGTCCGGCTACGTCTGATTTCCCACATTCTGTTATTAGGCCTCTTACTAATAATTTTCTTAAGGCATAACTACTATTCACGCCTCTTATTTCATCTATTTGAATTCTAGTAATTGGTTCGTTGTATGCTATTATGGCAAGTATTTCTAAGCCCGCTTGACTTACTGGGCCAGCAGCATAATTGTCAGCTAATTTTTTAAAATATTCAGCATATTCACTTTTGGTAACTAATTTATAATTTGAACCAAATTTAATTAATTTTAAACCACTATTTGTTTCATATTTTTTTTCTAATTCATTAACTATTTCATCTATATTATCAAGTTCAAGGATTTTTTTAATTGTTTCTTCACTTATTCCTTCATCGCCTGATAGAAAGAGCAAACCTTCTAATATTTCACTATAATTCATGCTGTCCCCCCTAATAAGTAAATATCACAGAAATTGTTTTCTTGTTCAATTTTAATTTCATGGTTTCTTGCTAAATCCAAAATTGATAAAAATGTAACTACTATATAATCTCTTGATTTTACATTAAATAATTCATTAAACAATACTCTTTTTTTATCAAAGATGATTCTTTTTATTTCTTTACTTCTTTCATATACTGAATATTCTTTATATGTAACTTTTGTTTCTATTGGTTTTATATCGTTTAAATTTTGTAAAACTTTTTCTAGTGCTAACTTTAAATCATCAGCACTTCCCATATTTTTATAATCTTCATAGCTTACAAATTCATGACAATCACTTGGTGCTTTATCAAACATAGTACTTCTTTTAATAGCAAGTGCTTTTAAATTTTCACTAAATTCTTTATATTCTTTATAGTCATATAATTTATTAATTATTTCTTCTTTAAATTCTTCTGTTACTTCTTCTACATTTGTATTTGGTAATAGTGTTTTTGATTTGAATTCTATTAATTCTGCTGCCATTACTAAATATTCGGATGCTATATCTAGATTCATGTTTTGCATTTCATTTATATAGCTTAAATATTGTTCGGTTATACGAGCAATTGAAATATCACATATATCTATATTATCTTCTTTTATTAGATGAAGTAAAAGGTCTAATGGGCCTTCAAAATTTTCTATTGTAAATACCAAAATATCACCTACAAATCAAAACTATGGGGCAGTAATTCTTCTAAGGTATATTCGTTTATACCTTTTGAATCTGAATACGTATATATTTTAAAATCTAAATTTGTATAAGAACGCATAAATTGCCTACAGTAACCGCATGGGAATGTTTCATTATATTCTTCCCCATCTTTTTTTCCTACTACAAATATGGCTTTGAATTTTCTTTCACCATTACTTAATGCTTTTACAAATGCACATCTTTCTGCACATATACTTTGAATACCAGCGTTTTCAATATTGCACCCTGTATATACTTTGTTGCTTTCTGTAACAAGTGCCGCACCTACTTTAAATCCTGTTATTGTACAAGCATTTTCTCTTACTTCTTTAGCATATTTAAATAATAAATCTTTATTCATATACCCTCCAAGTCTTTATTACATCTTAATTCTACTATAAATATTATTATTTTTCAAGAAAAAAGAAATCTTTTTCAGATTTCTATTTGATTTTGTAATTTAAAATATGAAATGCACAGAAGTTGTGCAATAAGATTTATAACTGGTATAATATCTAACAAGCAATTTA
>CAKPMH010000030.1 GCA_934167935.1 uncultured Bacilli bacterium | reverse complement strand
AGTTATTCTTTTTCATCTCTTTATATGCATAAGTTCTATACAAAACACATAAAGATTTTAAAGTAGTTAATTCTAAATCTTTTATCTTATTAGTAGCGATAATACCTAATAAATAATTTTTTAAAGTCATAGACTCATACTTATCTTTGGAATATCTAATATTAATAATGAAATTATCGTTTAAATATTTATTGCCTTTAGATACATCTTTAACTATATATTCTTTATTTATATCAAATGTTTTAATTATAATACCATCTACTACTAAATAAACTTTTGATCCATTATAATTAATACTATTATTATTAATAAACTCTTTAGTTTTTTCTAGAATAGTAGATTTTTCATCATCACTATCTAAGTCCTTAGAAAATTCATAAGTCATAGTTAAATATAAGTATAAAGCATCTTCTTTTCCATTGTTTTTTATTTCATATCTATAAAACATATTCTTCACCTATAGATATTATGGTAAGAATATATCTATCTTATACTAGAATTCAAAATATATTTGTTTCTTTTTACTATTACAATCAATTCCTGTTAAATAGCTTCTATTATGAAATAGTGAATTTATATTTATAGATGTATCTTTAAAAAAGTAATCATTAACTTTTTCGATTAAATTTTTTGCTTCTATTAAGGAATCTTGATATAATTCATCAAAACTTTTGTGACTTTTAATTGTTCTATCAACAGGATAGTTCCATTTTTTATGATTATTATTAAGATAATCTATATTTTTATTTCTTATGTTATAGGAAACTGGCTCTAGTTTGAATGTTTTTTTTGATGTAAATTTATCAATGAATCTATATATATAACTTTTATATTTATGTGGATCAAGTCTAAATGTTGTAAGGAAAAAATTCATTTGTTTTAATGAACTATAATAAATCTTATCCATATTTTCTACGTTATAAGTCTTTTTAAATGTATAAGAAATAACTTGATTTAATTCTTCAGTAAATGGTTCTAATGAAAAGCAAAATTTTTTAAAATCTATTCTAGAAATATGGTGTTTTTCAAGCATATAGTTATCTAAATAGGCTTCCATATCGTTATGTAGACCATTATATTTATGAGTTTTTTTATCTTCTTTTATAAAATAGCCAGTTTTATATACAATAAAAGGATGAGTTCTACTATCTAAAGCAAAATGACAAATGAATCCATATAAAAATACTAAAACATCAGGATTATTATAATATTTATTTTTTTTAATATATTTAATTGTATTCTCAAAAAATAAATTAGTTTTTTCCGTATGTGCGACAAACTGTAATTTTCTTATTTTCTTTCCATTTTTTAGTGTTAATATATAAAACATTAACGGATCAGTATTTTGAGAAAACATCATTAGTTCTTTTTTCTTATTACTTATTAATTTTTTTGTATTTTTATCTAAAATATTAAATAAATCTTCAGCAAAATAAGCATGAGTAATAGTTGCGGGCATCTAATCATTCCTTTCGATTAATTATATGATAACACAAAAATTCATGAAATTTTCATATTTATTATTAGATATGTATGGTATAATTTATAGTAGGTGAGAATAATGATAGATAAACATTTTAAAACTCTTGATGAGCAAGTGGAAATTTTAAAACAAAAGCACATGGTAATAACTAATGCAGATTATACTAAAAGTGTACTTTTAAGAGAAAATTATTTCTTTTTAAATGGCTATAGACATCTATTTATGATATCTAATTCAAATAGAGTTTATAAAGAGGGAACAACTTTTGAAGAATTATATAGCTTATTTCTATTTGATAGAACATTCAGAAATATTTTATTTAAAAATTTGCTTATTATTGAGAATAATTTTAAATCTATTTTTTCTTATCAATTATCAAAAAAATATGGTTATAGAGAAAGTGATTATTTAAGAAATAAAAACTTTACAAGAAGACCAGATAAACAGCGACAACTAAATGATTTATTAAAAAAGATGAAAAGACAAATACGTATTAATGGAAATCAACATACTGCTACTCAACATTATGCATCTAATTATGGGTATATTCCATTATGGATTTTAGTAAAAGTTTTATCATTTGGAATAGTCTGTGAATTGTTTTTAGTTTTGAAAGATGAAGATCAAAAAGCTATAAGTGATATTTATAATTTAGATGTAGATACATTTGCTACTTACTTACCATTCTTATCTAATTATCGTAATTTATGTGCTCATGAAGATATTTTATATGAAAATAAAACTCAGAAACTAATTGATGATACTATTTATCATAAACTACTTGATATACCTAAACAAGATGGTGAATATATTTATGGTAAGAATGACGTTTTTGCTCTATTAATTATAATGAGGCAATTATTAGATCAAGATAAGTATAGGTCTATGACAATAGAAATTGAAAATGCAATTAGAACACTTGATTACAATCTAAAAACAATAAAAATAGATGATGTGTTAAATAGAATGGGATTTCCTAAAAATTGGAATGAGTTGGCTAACATTGAAAGGAGTGTAGATAAAGATGAATGAAAAAGAAAATAAAAATATTGATAAAGATAAAGAGTTAAAAGAAGAAAAAGAAAGTTCTGAATTATCAGATAAGAGTAATAAGGAAAAGAAGGTTACAAAGAAAGAATCTCTAAAAGAAAAATCTAGTGATATAGAAGAACAAGTTGAAAAAGCAAAAACAAGTGAAAATATAGAAAAACAAGTTTCGACTGATAGTTTTAGGCAGGATGATACTAGTAAAAAGCTTGAGGTAAAGAAAAAAAATCCTAGTTTATTAAAGCTTTTCTTTACAGTGGTGCTTGCTATAGTCGTAGCCTCAGTAATTGTTATTTCAATTCTTAAATGGACACCTCTATTATCTAAGTTAGATACAACGGTATCAAGTAGTAGTAATGATAAAATAACAACTAATACGAAAAAAAATACTGTTTATGAAAAATCAAGCTTAGCTGCTGCTATTGAAAATGTTTATGATTCTGTGGTAATGGTTCAGTCATATAAAAATGGTGAGGTTCAATCAACAGGAACTGGATTTATTTATAAAAAAGATAGTAATTATGGGTATGTTATGACTAACCAACATGTAGTTTCAAATGCTGATAAAGTTGTACTTGTTTTATCTAATGATGAAGAGATAGAAGCTAAAATTCTTGGTGGCGATGAATATTTAGATTTAGCTGTAATGAGTATTTCTAAAAATAAGGTTCCACAAGTTGCAACAATTGGTTCTAGTGAAGATATGAAAGTCGGAGATACAATCTTTACTGTTGGTACACCTATGGGATATGAATACCGAGGAACAGTAACTTCAGGAATTTTATCTGGTAAAGATAGATTGGTTTCTGTTAGTGTTTCTAATTCAAGTAGTAGCGATTGGGTAATGAAAGTATTACAAATAGATGCTGCAATTAATCCTGGAAATAGTGGTGGTCCACTTGTTAATGCTAGTGGTAAAGTAATTGGTATTAACTCTATGAAATTAGTTCAAGATGAGATAGAAGGTATGGGATTTGCTATTCCTATAGAAATAGCTATGGCGCATATTGATGAACTTGAAAAGGGCAAGAAAATAGAATGGCCATTATTAGGTATTAGTATGGCTAATGTTACTGATTCTACATTATTACGTAGAAATGATATTACAATTGATAAAAGTATCAAGGAAGGTACAGTAGTAGTTGAAATATCTGAAGGTAGCGGAGCAAGTAAATCTGATTTAAAACCAGGAGATGTTATTACTAAATTAAATGGTGAAAAGGTTAAAGATACTGCTTATTTAAGATATGAATTATATAAGAATAAGCCGGGAGATACTATTGAAGTTACATACATAAGAGATGGTAAAGAACACACTACAAAAGTAGTATTAACAAAAAATAATGATTAATAAAGAGCTATAGTAATGATTTTTCAAAAATAGGAAATTCGTTGCTATAAACTCTTTTTTTATGTAGGAAAATGCATTTAGATTATTATAAAATAAAGATGAGCTTAGTTTTATTAAGTTTAGACTAAAAAGTTTAAAACTGAACTTTTTTTTACTACACAAAAAAAAGGCTTATATTAGCCTTTTAATATATATTTATACATTGTATTTCCATGAGTAATTGTGAATATAGCAACATTATTATAAACATTTTCATAAAGAATAATAGGGATTCTTAACTCTTCTTCTAAATCTAGCATTTCTTCAAAATCTTTAACAATTACAGTACTGAAATTTTTTTCTTTTACTGGAGTTTTTACTTCTATAACAATCTGACCATAATTCTTTAATATTTTCGTAATTTTTTTAGTGTAGCTATCTTTAGGTTTTATATTAAATATAGCTTTGAATGTAAGTAAAAATAAAATTATTGATAATATAGTAATTGATAAACAAAGAACTGTATATGATTTATTTTCTATTTCTATATTTTTTTCTTGTTTATATATTTCTTTTACATCTTGTTTTTTATAGTCTTCTTTTATTGAGAATGCTTGAGTACCAACAGGAATGTCCATTATTATTTTGTCTGTTTTAGAAATTTTTTCTTCTTTATATTTTCCTTCTGTTTTAATAGTCATTGTAACTCTTAATTTAGTAGTTAGTGACATACCGAATTTTTTTCTGAAGTTTAATACTTCTTCTTTATATTTGGGATAATCTATATCTATATTTTCATTTATTGCAAACCCTGTTGAATTTGTAGTTTTTTCAATTTTATCTAACAAGGTATAATCTTTTTCCCATACTACTTCGTTAGAATCTGTTGCTTGACTAGATTGATTTTCACCGGTAAGTTTTGCTTTAATATCATAAGTATATTTTAGATCTGTTTTATTAGTTCCAGAATAAGTATAACTAAAGTTGGTTCTAATGTTTTTAACTAAATCTGAAATATAAATCTTATTAGCTTCCATTTCTGTATCATCAGTAAAAGTATTATCATACAGTTGTACTTTATAATTTAAATTTTTGTCAGTTCTATAAGTATATATACTTTCATTTGTTGTAGTATTTTTGACTTTTATAGAGTTTATTCCTATTTCAAATAGAGGTAAAAATATACCTAGCATTACAGTTATACTTAATAACAAGCGGACCCATAATTTCAGAGTTGGTCTTTTTCTAACACTTTGGCTCATAGTAGATTTTACCTCCTATCTATTCTATAGATTATTTTCCTGTTTCAACTTCAACTTGTTTTTTATTAAAGAAATCATTTAACCATACACTTGGATATCCAACTTTTGGTACACTTAGTTTAACAATACCATTAATTTGTTCTGGTTTAACTTTTTCTTTGTCTGCGACATTATTATTATCACCCTTAGTTATATATAACTTGCTGCCATCATTGTGTTTTTCGATGTAAATTATTCTATGGGCTACTATAATATTTTTTAATCTATACTCTATTATATCATACTTTTTTAAGTTTTTAATATTTTTTGAATTAACTTTTTCTATAATTACAACATCACCTCTATTATATATGGGATACATACTATTTGACATAATTGCTGTAGGTTTATATTTGAATAATCCTGCTACAAATAAAGAAAATATTATTAAAGGAAAGATAAGAATTATAGTTCGAATAGGTTTTTCTTTTTTTAGTCTTGATTTTGTTTTTTGATTTTCAATTCTATCATCTAAATACTTTATCATTATAAATGTGATTGTTGGAAGTAGTATTCCAAGAAGACTTGTAAAATACCAATCTAGGTCTGGAAATATAGGAAGAATAATATTTGTTATTTGCTGAGGTAGTAGATAAATTAGATTAGTTATGTAACCAGATGTTTTAGTGATATATGTTAGTGATAAATTTTTAACAATTGATGGTAAGATTACTGAAAAAACATTTTTAAAGATATCAGCTTTATCTGTTAGGCCAATTATATTAAACAGATTAATATCTATCAATGTAAATAATAGGGAAATGATAATAAAATAGACTTTGTGGTTACTTACATTTCTTACTAAAGTATTTCTTATTAATTCAATAAATATAATTGGAACTATATAACTCCAGGTATTTTTTATGATTCCTAAGAATGAATGTGAATATATGCTTTTTACATATCCAAAAAATAATCCAAGGAAAACATAAATAATCAAATAACTTATTGTTAGAATAAATACAATTTGATATTTATTTGTTTTTGCTTTAATTCGCTGTTGATTGGTGGTGTTTGAAAGAAATAAGCAAATGAAAAATAATATTATATAAAATAGTGGGTTTATAATGTTAATCATTTGATTAGCAAAGTATTTATATCCAAAAAAGGAAGAAAATATAATATAGCTTGCTAATAAAATATAGATTACGATTAATTTTTTATTGGAATGTCTCATATTTTCCTCCTTATACTTTTTTTGATATATCTTTAGTTTATTGCTGCAGTAATGGTATCACCTGATGAAGTAATACCTACAAATGATACTGCTTCTGGTGCAGGTGGTGCTACTTGTAAATTTACTTCTGCTGTTCCACCAGGTGGAAGGGTTGGCGCCCAACTAGGTCCTGTTACGGTAATAATACCATTTTCTTCATCATAGGTGTAGTTACCACCCCAAAGATTAGCATTTGTCATTGTATCTTTTGAGGTTACTTTAAATGTTACAGTCCAAGACGTTATAGTTTCAGTCTCTGATGTATTTTTGATATTTAGAACATGCCATTGACGTGATCCCCAGTCATTTTTCATTTCATATGTGATATATATGTAGCTGACATCTCCTGGATCTGGTTCAGGATCAGGGGTTGGATCTGGATCTGGTGTAGTACCACTTGTTTTAAATTTAACATCTAATATATTTAAAGAATAATCATCATCTTCCATCGCTAACCTTATATTAAAAGATGTTGATGTATTATTAGGAGATAAACTACCATTATAATCTGCATTTGTAACAGTTAATACTTCTCCCTCAATTGAACAAGAACTAGCGTTGTAACATCCCTCAACTTGGGTTGTATAGGGAACTTTAATATATGTTTCCCATCCAGTTGTTGTCTCAGTACCAAGATAAGTAATAATAACATTATATTCATAGTAGTTAATGTTACCAGTTTTACTTTTTGATATTTCAGTTATTTCTACTTGATAGTTTTTTTCTTGTTTTACAAGACTTGCAGTAGCGTTCATTGATAAATCTTCATTTAAAAAAGAATAAGCAGTGCTTATTGTTAACAGTAATATTGTATAAACAATACCTAATAACATATAAATACTTATCTTATTCTTTTTTGTTTTCATTATTATCACCTATTAATTAGCTTACTTTTTGTTCGTAATTTAAGTAGATAGTACCTGTTTTTGTAGTTGTTTCTGTAGGAACTTCAGTAGAAGATGCAGGCCATTCAATAGTTACTCTGAAATAGTTTTTACCAGTAGTATTTAATAAATCACCAGTACCTTGAACAGGTGAACCATTTTCACTATCTAAACGATCAACTTTGTAAGTAATTTGAGTTGGAGCAGCAGCATTTAATTCAGTAACACCAGTAGTTTCAGTAAATGTAGCATCAATAGTACCAGTATTTTGAACTACTAAGTCATATACCATTTTTGATCCTGGTGCTGGTAATTTAACATTAAATGTAGCAGCTGTGCCACTTGCTGTTGGTTCATCTACTTCTACAGCATCTGTAGTAGATAATGTAGTATTCTTAGTTATTGATAAGAATGAAATGTCCCAACTTGCGTCTCCTGTACTAGCAGTACCGTTAATTGTTAGTTGTGTAGCTAATGCTGCATAACCAATTGTCATTAAAGCGATTGTTACTAATAATGCTCCAATGATTATACCATTTCTTTTAGTTTCGTTTCTCATTATTTCTCTCCTTCTATTATTATTTGTAATTTAATATTATCACATAAATATTTTTGGTGCAATAACCTTAGTGAAAAATGATTTAAATTACCATAATTTGACAGCTACTTGGGGATATATTAAAATATTGGTATTAGTTTTGATGGAGGTAGTTTATGAAGCGTGTTGGAATAATTTTTGCAATGAAAGAGGAATTAGATGAATTACTAAAAGATGTGAAAATAGATAAAGAATATTCTATCTTTGATTTAACGTTTTATGAGGCAATGATAGGAAATGTTAAATGTATAATGTTAGAAAGTGGTGTTGGTAAGGTAAATGCTGCTAGAAGCTGTCAGATATTAATAGATAATATTGGTGTTGACTATATATTTAATGTTGGTGTTGCTGGTGGAGTAAGTAATAGTTTAAAAATTGGTGATATTGTTATTGGATGTGAATTAGTACAGCATGATTTTGATATAACTGCCTTTAATCATGAAAAGGGGTACATTCCTAATGTTGGAACATATATAAAATGTGATGAGTATTTGATGGATGTTACGAAAAGAGTTTTAGATAAAGAAAATATAAAAATTAGTAGTGGTGTCATAGCGTCAGGTGATATATTTTGTACAGAATATAATATGGCAAAGAAGATAAATAATAAGTTTAATGCCTTGTGTGTGGAAATGGAAGGAGCTTCAATTGCTCAGGTTTGTTATTTGTCACATATTCCTTTTATAGTGCTTAGAAGTATATCTGATGCTCCTAATGATAATAATGTAGTTGATTATGAGACTTTTTTGAAAGATAGTAGTGAAAAAATTGCTAAAGTGTTGTATGGTGTAGTAAAAAAATTAGATGAAGAATTAAAATAAAGTAATTAAAAAGAACAGAAATGTTCTTTTTTCATATATTAGTATAGGTGATTAAAATGTTTAGAAATGATAACGTGAGAGTTATTGTAGATGCTGGTCACGGTGGCGTTGATAGTGGAGCAGTTAATGGAAATATTTTGGAGAAAGATTTTACCCTACAAGCAGCTGAGTATATATTTAATAGGTTAAATCAGCTTGGTATACCTGCAAAGATGACGAGGACAGAGGATGTTTCTTTACCTAAAAATGAACGAATTGCTAAAGTAGATCAATTATATGGTAGAGATGAAGATGTTATACTTGTGTCTAATCACATAAATGCAGGAGGAGAGACTTAGCTCTTACATGGATTAAATTTAAAAGGGTATTAAGACGGTTGTATTTGAACGATTTAGTTAGATAGTATAATTTATCTAGAAAGATAGTAAATGACGTAATAATAGTGTTTATTTAAGAAATAAATGCTATTTTTTGCTTTTTAATTAAAAAACATTAAATTGTTTTGAAAATACTGAAAAAAATGTAGAAATATGATAATATACCCTTATAAGGATGAGCAGTATTTAATCTTTTTAAGATGGATACTGCTTATTTTTTTGAAGTTAGGTGGAATATATGTATGGATGAACTAAATAGTCTAAATTACGAAAATTATTTAAAAATGAAGAATGATATAAAAGGAAATATATCATTTATGTGGCAAGATAGGTATTTGTTAAATACACTATTAAAAAAATTTGAAACAATATATCCATGTTATGATGACCCAGAGAAATTAAAAGAGGATAAGAATCTTATAGAAATTAATAAGTATATTTCTGATTTTAATGATAGAAAAATAATTGAAAAAGATTTTGTACATAATATTGATGGTAGATTAAAGTCTATATTAGAGAGGTATCCAGAAGTTAAGTATAGAAATAAATATGATATTAATTACTATAAAAACGAGTTATCTTTTGCCAATAGATTGTTAATTACTGGTGAAGCAGGTATTGGTAAAAGCTATTATTTATATGAATTTTCTGAAAAGTTAAAAAATAAAGGTATTCCATATTTATGTATATATGGTAAGTACACTAAAAAAATTTCTAATAGTATAATGGAATATATTAGTAATATTGATAGTGAATTTTATCTTATTATTGATGCATTAAACGAGCTATCTATTAGAGAACAAAAATCTATATTAGAGTTTCTAAATAGTATAATAATGAATTCTAATGTAAACGTAATTGTGAGTTATAGGATTAGAAATTTGTCTGACAAAATAGAAAATGAGTTAAAATCCATATTAAAGAATTTGTATAAGTTTGAAGGTGTGGATTATGAGGATTCATTGGAAAAACTAATTGAAAATTATGGAATTGAATTTAATAAGTATTTTAATATTCTTGAAACAAATAATCCAGCATATTTAAGAATGCTGTATACAATATTTGATTATAATTTGAAAAAAAATAGAAAAAAGTATGTGGATAATGGAATTGGTGATTTGGTACAAATAACGTCCATACTAGAAAAATATATAAAAATTATTTGTGGTGAAAAATATTGGGATTTAACTAAAAATATTTGTTCTCATATGTACAATAATAATCATGATTATATAACATATAAAGAAATAAAGAATACAATTTTAGATGATACGGATTCTTATATAGAAAAGATGTCAAAAGAAAATTTAATTGATTATTATTTATATGATGGCGAAAAAAAATATGTTTTCACTATGCAATTAATGTCTGATTATTTAATAGTTAGATTTTTGAATAATGAAATTAAGAATAAGAATATTAATGAAATAATAGATATAGTTAATAATAAAATCAAAGCTAATTATTCTTGGATTGAGCCAATAATAATTTTAATATTTGATAAATATAAAAATGATAATATTACGATTGCTTTAAATATAATTAGTAATTCACAATTAAAAAAGCACTTTAACACTGAAATTATAAAAAAAATGATTTTTAATAAGGAACAAATAGATATTATTCAAGAAAAAATGAATTTTGTAGAAGATGCAAGTGGGATACTTCAACTAGGTGGATTTCATGATCGCCCATTTAATTGTGTAAATTATTATAATAAATTACTTTTGGACGATAAAAACAAAATAAAAAATCTTTCTTTTAAATATTCTTTTTCAACAACATTATTTAAATTGAAAAACACATTATATAATCTAATTTTAATAAATAAAAATA
This sequence comes from uncultured Bacilli bacterium, assembly GCA_934167935.1. Next base: position 2,421 of record CAKPMH010000030.1, on the reverse strand, counting down.
ACTCTTATGTGGAAGAAATGTTTTGGTATTCATTTTGGTTAAGCTCATCAAGCATTGATAGGGTAAGAAATTTATGTCTTAAAGTATTGTATGAAATATGTTTGAAATTTCCAGAATATTGTAAAAAGCTGTTAGAACTTTATTCTAAAGTGGATGAATACTATTTGAAAAAAACAATTATTCATATATTATCTTCAATTAATGACATAAATGAAGACAATATCCATATATTTGAACAAATTTACAGTGACTATGAAGAAATTGACTATGAAATCATTTTAAGATTATACAATACTAAAAAGTTAAAAAAAAGTTATATTGAATTGAATAAAAAAAATGTATATAAAACCGTTGATGGTAAATATGCTGTAGATAAAGAACTAGATTTGAAACATATATTGATGATTACGGATATTTATGAAAAATATTTATTAAACTTTGAAAGATATCATTATGATGATGTGTTAAATATTCATGAGAAATTGATTTTAAATGACAAAAATGAAATTACTAAGTGGAATAACCAGTTTAAATATAAATTCAAATGTATTAGTGAAAATGGTTATTGTGAATACAGTTTATATGGTTCGCTTTTTAAAAAAATTATGCCATCTATAAATTATATTAATTATTCTGAAAAAAATATGTTTATAATGTATCAAGAAATATTTAAAAAAGTTTGTAATTATTATAATTATTCTTATGATAAAACTGAGAATTTTGATGAACATTTAAATCCATTTTCTAATTCTATATTGAGAAAATGTTTATTAATAAGTCAAGATTTAATGTATGGTTCACTAATGTGCAATTATTATACAAATAAAATTTCGCAAAATGGTTATGAATTATTTGAACCATTTACTATGGATGAAAAATATATAAATGTTTGTACACCGATAAGTTTATATTGTGAAGATGTTCAAAGATTAAATAACAAGATAGAAAAAAAGTTTGATTTGAATGGTATTAGAGATAATAACTGGTATATGGATAATATGTTACCTGTAGATAATTTAAAATCTTTATTAATTCCTATATCATATGGTGGAAATGAATGGATACCGATTTGTATTGAAATTCATAAATATGTTTCTGATGATAAGCATAATCATTTATATACAGAGTCATACGATTGGACTATTTCTATAGATGCGTCAAAAAAATTATTAGGAGACAGTAATTCAAGTAAATTAACTATAGAAAAAGAAAAATATGAAGGAAATATTTTAAAATTTAATGAGTATTCTTATATTAAATCTGTTTATATTAAGACTATAGAGTATGATTCGAAAGATTTTAAAAACACAAATTTATCTTTTCCCCCACCAGCAATTATTAAAGAATTAAAATTACATTATGATACAAAAAATTCAACATGGAAAAATTCAAGAGGTGATATAGTTTTGTATTGTGATAATAATAACAGTGATTTTTATTCCAATCCTATAACTAATGCTATATATATGAGAAAAGATTATTTTGATATAATATGTGAAAAATTTATGGTTTTATTTTGGGCATATACAGAAAAAAATTATTTGAATAAAGGTTGGAATGAAGAGGCAAGTTTACATTTAGAATTTGATTCAAAAGGAAACATAATATCAAAATATAAAAATAATTCATTAAAGCATGTTGAAGAATCATTTAACAATAATTGCAAAAAATGTAAGTATGGAATTTTCCCAAAGTTAAACAAGACAATTTCTTCTCCTAAAATTAATTTGATAATTGATGATTTAATCAAAGGTGATGAAGAAAAAAATACTAAAAATATGTTATAATTGTACATATGGTACAGGAGGCTTAAATTATGAGTGAAAAAGAATTAGATTCAAGTGTTAATGAATATGAAGAAAAATATAAATCTAGTAACTATGTAAAACAATTACAATGGGATATGGCTATTGGTCTTCAAGAAGTTGATAATTTAAAACCTTCTAAATACTTAGAAAAATTATTAGATGAAGAAGTAGAAGGAAATTTAACAATAGAAGAAGTAGAAAAAGAATTAAAAGAATATTACATTGAAAAAGAAAATAAAAATGAGATAAATCATAATGAATTAGAATGTGATTTTGTATCTACTAGAATAGTTGAATTATTAAATAAAGATAATTTCAATTTATCAGTTGATTACTTAAAATATGTTCATAAATTTTTATTTCAAGATGTTTATGAGTTTGCTGGTGAATTTAGAAAAATAGATTTTTCTAAACATGAAAAAATACTTAATAATGATTCAGTAGCATACGGAGATTGTACTACTTTAACGGCATCATTAGAATACGATATATCATTAGAAAAAGAAAAAAATTATGAAGAAATGAATATAGTAGAAGTTATTAATAACATAACTAAATTTTCTTCTAGTATATGGCAAGTACATCCTTTTAGAGAAGGAAATACTAGAACTAC
>CAKPMH010000029.1 GCA_934167935.1 uncultured Bacilli bacterium | reverse complement strand
GTAGATGATAGAATAGATGTTTTAAGAAAAGCAGAAGAAATGGGAATAACAGCATATCATCCTAGTTCTTTTACAGAGTAGGCAGAACTTTGAAGTATGAAAAGATTACTAAGAATTAGTTTTGATTTATCACTATTATCATTTATTCCAATAATATCTTGGTTTTTACTTGGAATAATAGTTGATAAAAATTTAATTAATATATTTACATTAACATATCCGTTACAATTTATATATTATATAATTAAGTCTATATTTTCTACTGGGGCTAATATAAATAAAGAAAAGGATAAAAATGAAGATGCAGTAATGTCAGGCTTAATATTAGGTACTATTATTTCTATAATTATTTTTATTGTGATTTTATTAAATGTAGATAATTATATTAACTTTATGAATATGAATATAAATACATATAAAAATTTTACTATATATTCAATATTACAATTATTTATTTGTTTAGAATTTGCAATGATGCAAGATAAACTATATTATGAAGAAAAAAATGAATTAGCAAATAAAAACTCAATTATATTTAATTTATTAAATTTTATATTATTGATTGGAACATCTTTAGTAACAAAAAATCAAATTATTATAATTACAACAACATTAATTCCTTTATTTTTATTTACAATATATATTTATATAAAAAATAGTAATAAGTTTAAATTAAAATTAAATTTATTAAAATGTATAAAATATGATTCAGTTGAATTATTCAATAATATTGCATTTTTTTTAATATTCTTGTTTGGGCTATCTAATGCCTTAGAGTATGGAGAGGCATATGCAACTGCTTTGACTTTTATAGCATTAATAACGGATACACAATGGGATACAACTTATTCTATTGTAATTGCATCAAGTATTGATATAAGTAAAAATAGGTTTAATTATAAAGAACATATAAACAATGCTTATAAGTTAATGGCTATTTTATTTGGAACAAGTTTACTAATGTTTATAGTATTATATAGTTTTTATGATTTAGATTTTAAAATAACAATGATATATTTTTCTTTTGAAATAGTTAATTTTTTAATTTATCCAATATATAGAATTAAAACTTGTTATTTACAATTAGAATATTCAGCTTTTAAAACTACATCAAATAAGATAATAGCGTCAATACTTAGAATGTTTATGTCATTACTTAAAACACCTTTCTGTACAGGAATTGGACAAGTTTGTTCATCTATATATCAATTTATTACTGTAAGTATTATGTTTGGTAGAAACTTTATAGTTGATAAAAATGGCTATGTTATAAAGAAATGAAAGGAAATAATAAATATGTTAGATAAGGTTTTGGAAACAAGTAAGTTCGTTGTTAATAATGCTAAATATGTAAAAATAAATTATGAAAAGGCAAAGGAATTAATCGACGAATTATTAAAATTTGATAATGTTCACTATTTAACTAAGGTACCATTTAATGTGTATGAAATGAATACTAGAGATATAATTAATTTTTTACTTATATATGATTCAATAAATTTCTCTTTTTTTGGTAATCCTAAGTGGACAATTAATGATAATGAACAAAAATTAGATGGTAGTATAGCATTATTACATTGTATTTTTAATTTATTTAATAATCAAAATAGTATAGAAGTTTATAAGCAATTAGAAAGTATGACTTTAGAAGAATTTAAGGATATTTTAAAAGGAAATATTGATATTCCACTTTTAGAAGAAAGATATAAAATAGTTACCGATATAGCAAAAATAGTAAATATTAAGATGAATGGGAATTTTTATCAATATATAAAAAATATGAATACAGATAAAGAAGTATTTGAAACTATAATTAGTAATTTTAGTAGTTTTAATGATACTAGAATTTATAAAGGAAAAACTATATATTTTTATAAATTAGCTCAATTATTAACTTCTGATATTTTACATGTAATAAAAATAAAAGAACATCGACAAGTTAATTTTAGCAATTTATTAGGCTGTGCTGATTATAAAATACCACAAGTAATGCAAGGATTTGGTATTTTAGAATATGATGCAAAGTTGTATTCACGCTTAGAAACTAAAACAGAAATAGAAGAAAATAGTGAGTATGAAGTTGAAATTAGAGCAAGTATGATAGTTGTAATCAACTATATATATGAGCAAATAAATAAAAAAATTAATAGAATTGATATAAATGATTTTATATGGTGTAAAGGTCAAGATAAAACTAAAAAATATATGCCTTATCATTTAACTAGGACAACATCATATTAGATTGTTGGAAAAAGTTTTATACAAGGTAACTTTAATGAAGGCAAAATTGGAGATACTATTATAAAATGTAGTATCATCAGAAGATGATACGAAAGAAATTAGTAAGGATAATAAAAAATGAAAAAATTTATAATAATATTATAATATTAATTGCTATAGTTGGTATTGGAACTTATTATGTAATAAATAATAAAAATAAAACAAATTCAAATGAAAACAATAATAACACTATAGAAGAAAATAAAAATAATTCGAATTCTACTAATAAAAAGATACTTGTAGTATATTATTCAGCACAAAATCATACAGAAAAGGTTGCTAAAAAAATAGCTAGTAATTTGAATGCTGATATTTTTGAAATAGAACCTAAAGATGTATATACAAGTGATGATTTAGATTGGACAAATGATAAATCAAGAGTATCCAAAGAACATGATGATGAATCATTAAGAAATGTTGCGTTAAAAACAACTAAAGTTGAAAATTTTGATAGTTATGATACTATCTTAATTGGATATCCAATATGGTTGGGTGTTGCAGCATGGCCGGTAAATACATTTGTTAAAGCAAATAATTTTAATGGCAAAACAGTTATACCATTTTGTACATCAGCATCTTCTGATATAGGTAATAGCGGAAATTTATTAGAAAATGTTGCAGGAAGTGGTAATTGGCTTTCAGGTCAAAGATTTTCATCAAATCCATCTGATAATGATATTAAATCATTTATAGATAATATAAAATAAGATAATAAAATATAGTTAATTAAAGTAGTATATTAAAATAAGTTTTGTTAAAAAGAGTATAGAAATATACTTTTTTTATTATTTAAATTTAAATTAAATAATAAAATTAATTATAATGAAATTTATTTTCTAAAATGTATTGACAGTTGAATACTTATTCAATTATACTATAGATAGTTGAATACATGTTCAATTATAGAGGTGATAAAATGAAAGGTTTAAGTTGTGATTGTAATATTATACATAAAGAGGCAGTTTTAAAAGCATTAAAAAATAAACCTAATGATTTAGAGCTAAAGAAACTTTCAGAATTGTTTAAAATAATAGGAGATCAAACAAGAATAAAAATACTCTGGGCACTTGATAATCATGAAATGTGTGTATGTGATATTGCAAATGTTTTAAATATGACAAAATCATCTATTTCACATCAATTGTCTATTTTAAAATCTATTGATATTGTCAAGTATAGAAAAGAAGGCAAAGAGGTATATTATATGTTAGATGATGAACACATAAATAAGCTATATGAAATTGGAATTGAACATATAAATCATAAAATAATGGAAGGTGATAAATTTGAATAAATATAGATATAATATTAATAATTTAGATTGTGCTGGATGTGCTAGAGAAATAGAAGAGAAATTAAATAAAAATAAAAAATTCAAAAATGTAGTTGTTAATTTTAATACATCAAAAATATCTTATGAATCTGAGTGTGATATTTCTATTGAAGAGCTTAATTCTATAATAAAAAAAATAGAACCAGAGGCTAGTATTTCAAAAGAAGTAGAAGAAAAAAAAGAATATCATTTATCAATTTTAATTATAAGTATATTAATTGCTGTTGTTGCTAATTTTTTAATAAAAGAAAATAATTTAAAGATAATATTATTTATAATTTCTTATGTTTTACTATTATATAGAACAACAATTAATGCTATAAAATTATTATTTAAAAGTAGAGCAATTAATGAAAATGCATTAATTACAATATCATGTATAGGAGCTTTTATAATAGGTGAAAATATGGAAGGAATTATGGTAATAGCTCTTTATACAATTGGAAAAATTTTAGAAGAAAAAGCATTAAATAATTCTAGAAAATCAATAAAAGAATTACTTGATATTAAACAAGGATATGCAAATCTAAAAAAAGATGGAGAAGTCCATAAAATAGAAATAGAAGATGTAAAAGTAGGCGATATTTTAATTGTTAAAAAAGGTGAAAAAATTCCTGTTGATGGAATAGTTGTCAAAGGTTCTACCTTAATTGATTCATCCGCCTTAACAGGAGAAAGTGAATTAGTAAAAATTGAAGAAGGTATGGAAGTTTTATCTGGAAGTATTAATAATTATCATGTAATAGAAGTTAAAGCAACTAGCTTGTTTAAAGATTCTACAGTTAGTAAAATTTTAAATTTGTTAGAAGAAGCAACAGATAAAAAAACAAAAACAGAAACCATTGTATCTAAAATAAGTAAAATATATACACCGATTATTATAATTTTAGCAATTTTAGTTATAACATTACTTCCATTATTTTTTGATTTATCATATAAAGAGAGCTTATATAGAGGACTTACATTTTTAGTTATTTCTTGTCCTTGTGCGATTGCTATATCAGTACCATTATCATATTTTACTGGTATAGGTGTTGCAAGTAAAAAAGGAATTTTAATTAAAGGAAGTAATTATTTAGATAATTTAAGTAATGCTAAATCTATCATATTTGATAAGACTGGTACATTAACTGATGGTACGTTTAATGTTAAAGATATAAATATAATAGATAAAAAGTATAAAAAAGATGAAATAATTGATATATTAATTAAAGGTGAATCTTTATCTAATCATCCAATTGCAAAATCAATATTAAAATTAACTGATAAAAAAATAGATAATTCAGATGTTTTAGAATTTAGAGAAATTGAAGGAAAAGGAATATCTTTTAAGCTTAATAATCAAAAAATCATAATTGGTAATAAAAGTTTATGTGATTGTATACATGATGCAACATTACATTTAAATATTGATGGAAGTCATGTTGCTTCTATAACAATTAGTGATGGAATTAAAGAAAATACTAAAAAAACAATAGATGAACTAAAAAAAAGAAATATTAAAACCTATATGTTTACAGGTGATAAAAAAGATATTGCTATAGAAATCGGAGAAAAACTTGGAATTGATTCATTAAAATATGAAATGTTACCAACTGATAAATATCATTTTTTTGAAGAAGTTAGAGAAAATGATGGTATTACTATATTTGTAGGTGATGGAATAAATGATGCGCCAACTTTAAAAAGAGCTGATATAGGTATTTCTATGGGTGGTGTTGGTTCTGATTCTGCTATAGAAGCTTCAGATATAGTTTTGATGAAGGATGATTTAATTAAAATTTCACAAGCTATTGATATTTCATTTTATACCAAAAAAATAATAAAGCAAAATTTATTATTCGCTATTATGGTTAAATTAATTATATTGATCTTAAGTATTTTAGGACTTGCTAATATGTGGCTTGCTGTATTTGCTGATACTGGTGTAACTTTAATTACAATTTTAAATACTTTAAGAATTATAAAAAGATTTAATAAATAAGACCTATGATATTAAATGTAAGTGGTAGAACAGATATAGTTGCCTTTTATACAGAGTGGTTTATTAAAAGATACAAAGAAGGATTTGTTGATGTTAGAAATCCTTTTAATCCTAAATTAGTTAGTAGAATTAATTTTACAGATGTAGATTTAATATTATTTTGTACAAAAAATCCTATTCCAATTATTAAATATTTAGATAAAATTAAAAAACCAATATTATTTCATATAACATTAACACCATATAAAAAAGATATAGAACCAAATGTTATAGGTAAAGGAAACATTATAGAGGCAATAAAAAAAGTATCTAATATTATAGGAATAGAAAATGTTTATGTTAGATATGATCCTATATTTATAAGCGATAAATATAATATTGAATATCATAAAAAAACCTTTTTTAAATTATGTGAATTATTAAATGGTTATGTTAAGCATATAATTGTATCTTTTTTAGATGATTATAAAAATGTTAGAAAAAATAAAAATATATTAAATTATAAAGAAATGAGTGAAAATGATTATAAAGAAATAGGATTATCATTTAAAAAATCTGCATCTAATTTTAATATGACAGTTCAAACATGCTTTGAAGAGAAAAATTTAACTGAATATGGTTTTATAAAAAATGATTGTATATCACATACATTAGCATATAAAAAAACATCTAAAATATATAAAAAATGGACAGCTAGAAAAGGTAGAAAATGTAATTGTGTAGAAATGGTTGATATTGGCGTATACAATACTTGCAAACATATGTGCAAATATTGTTATGCAAATTATGATGAGGATAAAATAGATTGTAATATAATAAAACATAATGTCAATTCCTCATTACTTATAGGAAAATTATCAGAAAATGATATTATAAAGGTAAGAAAATAATAGATATTAGTTGATAAATATCTATTTTTTTTGTATAATTGTTTCATAATAAGAGGGATAATATGAGTAAGAAAAAAGCTAAACGTAAGAATATTAAGAAAAAAAATACTATAAAGAAAAAAACTAAAAAAAGAAAATTAAAAATTGGAAGAATATTTTTAGTTATATTATTTTTAGTTATAATTATATTTTTAGCAAAAACTTTTTTGAAATTTCCAATTAAAAATTTTTATATAACTGGTAATATTAATTTAAAAGATCAGGAAATAATTGATTTAGCTAAATTACAAAACTACCCATCTATATTTAAATATACAAAAGGTGAAATAGAAAAAAATATAGAAAAAAGTCCTTATATTAAATCAGCAAGCGTTAAAATAAAAAAATTTAGTGAAGTTCATATTAATGTAATAGAAAATACAGTATTATTTTACAATTCAAATACAAAAAAAACTGTTTTATTAGATAAAACAGAGGTAAATAAAGAACTTAAAGCGCCAATTCTTATAAATTATGTTCCTGATAAAGTATATAAAAAATTAATTGATAAGTTAAGTTTGATTGATTTAAATATAATTAATAGAATATCTGAAATAAAATATGATCCAAGTAATGTAGATGAAGAACGCTTTTTGTTTACAATGAATGATGGAAATTATGTGTATATTACATTAGAAAAATTAGAAAGTATAAATAATTATACAAAAATAAGCTTAGAAATAATAAATAAATTTGGCAAAAAAAATGGAATACTTAATTTAGATGCTGGTGAATACTTTGAAATTTTTGATGATTAAATATATTGGCATTTTAAAAAAAATATAGTATAATTATTTTAGATTATAGGAGATGATACAAGTGAAAAATGTTTATGCTAGTATTGATATTGGAAACGATTCAATAAAAGTAGCTGTATGTCAGCTTTATAATAATAAACTTAATTTGCTTGCCGCATCAAGTGTTAAGTCTGAAGGAATAAAAAAAGGGAAAATAGTTAACTCTGATTTAGCAAAAGAAAAAATAGAAGAAGCTTTATCAGAAGTTGAAGATATGTTAGGTATAAATATAAAAAAAATTATTGTTTCTATACCAAGTATTGATTCATCATTTAAGTTAATAGATGGAAAAACTTCAATAAATCCAGATGTTGGTGTACTTGGTAAAGATATAAGAAAAGTGTTAGAAAATGCTGTTTTAAATGCTGATATAGTAGATGAAGAAGTTGTAAATGTATTACCAATTGATTTTGGCATAGATTTAGAAAAAGGAATAATAGATCCTAAAGGAAAAACTGGAAGAACATTAACAGCACGAGCTGTTTTAGTAAGTGTTCCAAAAAACTATGTTTATTCTATAGTTAATTTACTTGAAAATATAGGACTTGAGGTAGTTGATATTTCAGTAAATCCTGTTGGAGATATAAATATGTTTAAATCTAAGGATACTGAATCTAAAGTTGGTGCTATTATTAATATTGGTTATGATACTACTAGTGTATCAATATATAATAAAGGAATTATTATTAAGAATTCTATTTTAGAATTAGGTAGTAAAAATATAGATAATGATATTTCTTACATATATAAAGTTAATAATAATGATTCAATAAAATTAAAAGAAAAATTTGCATTAGCACATAAAAGATATGCAGGTAAAGGTAATTTTTATGAAACAACTAATAAATTAGGAGAAAAAATAAAGATAAATCAATTTGAATTATCTGAAGTTGTTATGTCTAGAATTGAAGAAATTTTAGTTTTAGCTAGAAAAGAGATAAATCTTTTGACAAAAAGAGAAGTTGATTATATAATAATAACTGGAGGTACTAGCAGCATGGATAACTTCCAAGTAGTATGTGAGGAAGTTTTAGGAGAGAATGCTAGTATTGGTAATATAAGAATACTTGGTGTTAGAAATAATAAATACTCAGTTGTTATAGGTAATATAATTAATTTTATTAATAATTTAAAATTAAAAAATATTGATTATACAATGATAGAAGAGTTAGATGATTTTAAACAAAATAAAAGTAATATAATGAATGTGATTAATGAAACAATGCTTGGAAAAGTGTTTGGATACTTTTTTAATGATTAGGGAGGATACAAAATGTTTGGATTAGAAATGGATCAATTAGCAAAAATAAAAGTAATAGGTGTAGGTGGAGCTGGAAATAATGCTGTAAATAGAATGATAGAATCAGGAGTTAAGGGTGTTGATTTTATTGTTGCCAATACAGATTTACAAGTGTTAAATAATTCTAATGCACCTGTTAAAATTCAAATTGGAGAAAAACTTACAAATGGACTTGGCGCAGGAGCAAATCCAGATATTGGTAGAGAAGCTGCCCTTGAGAGTAAAGAGGAATTAAAAGAGGCCTTAACTGGTGCTGATATGGTATTTATTACTTGTGGAATGGGTGGAGGAACTGGTACTGGTGCAGCTCCAGTAATTGCAGATATAGCTCAAGAATTAGGTGCTTTAACAGTTGGTATAGTCACAAAACCATTCTCATTTGAAGGTAAAAAAAGAATGAATCATGCACTAAGTGGACTTGATGAATTAAAAAAACATGTTGATACCTTAATTGTTATTCCAAATGATAGATTAAGAGAAATAATAGACAAATCAACTTCTTTAGTAGATTCATTTAAAGAAGTAGATAATGTTTTAAGACGTGGTGTTCAATCTATTTCAGATTTAATTGCTGTAGCTGGTCTTATAAATCTTGATTTTGCTGATGTAAAAGCAGTAATGGAAAAACGTGGTAATGCTTTAATTGGTATAGGTATGGGTGTTGGTGAAAATAGAGCAGCAGAAGCAGCTCGTGAAGCTGTAACATCTCCTTTATTAGAAGCTAGTATAAGTGGAGCAACAGATGCAATAATTAATGTTACTGGTGGATCTAATTTAACTTTATTTGAAGTAGAAGAAGCAGCAGAAGTAATTAGAGAAAGTGCTAATACTGATATTAATACAATATTTGGTGCTGTAATAAATGAAAATTTAACTGATGAAATAATTGTTACTGTAATTGCTACAGGTTTTGATAAGGAAGAAGTAGAGGAACCAAAGAAAAATAATATTATTGATGATAATGATACAGATGATGGAGATACAGATATTCCAGCATTCCTTAGAAAAAGAGTGTTTTAAAAAAATATAATAATATAAACAAAGTTGTAGTTTACAAAAACTACTTTTTTTGTTATTATTTTTATAGTAGGAAAGAGGTAAAAATATGATAGCTAATAGTAAAAAAGGGTTCACTTTAATAGAACTTTTAGCGGTAATAGTAATACTAGCTATAATAGCTTTAATTGCAACCCCAATCATATTAAATATGATAAATGATGCAAAAAAGAGTGCATCAAAAGATTCAGCATATGGATATATTGAAGCAATAGAGTATGAAAATCAAATGAATATGTTAAATAATCAAAAATATCCAAAAATAGATGATGGAGAATATAGTAATATAGAAGAAATTACAAGTAAAATAAAACTAAAAGGAACAACACCAACAAGTGGTAATATAACAATAAAAAATGGAATAGTAACGAAGGCAGAACTATGTATAGATAAAATAAGTATATATTATGATGGAGAAAAGGCAGAAGTAGCAGGAGAAGTATGTAATGGTGGAACACCATCAAAACCAGAAAAAAATTATGAAATAATAGTTGATGTAAATAAAAATGGATTAGCAGATGTTGGTGATGAAATACAAGTTAAAGAAACTAATGAAAATTTTTATGTAATTTCAAATGAAAATGAAACAATAAATGCACTTGCAAAATATAACTTAAATGTGGGGGACAATGCAAAAGGAATAGCAACAGGATTACAAGATAAGGATGTAAAAGGATATATATCAAGTGGACAAAAATATGGAAATGTGTCATTTTCCAATGTTGATGGATGGGATGATGGTACAATTGATATACAAAAATATGATGGTCCAGTAAAGGATGCAATAAATGGTTATAAAACTGCATTAACAGGAAAAGTAAAAGATGTAAGATTAATAACAAAAACAGAATTAGAAAATTTAGGATGTTCATCTGTTGATAGGTCATGTACTAGTTCACAATATTCGTGGATATATGATACTGCTTATTGGACAGGATCAGGGTATTCTAATTATAAAAATACCGTTTGGTTTGTTACTTCATTTGGAACTTTAGAAAATGGACTTTATAGTTTGGGAATAGATTGTGGTGTACGTCCAGTTATAACTATATCTTAGTTTGTAGTAATTAAAAAATATAAAAATAAATAGTTAAATTTTTAATAATTAAAAACAGAATTTTCTGTTTTTTTCTTTACAAATTTAAAAAAAATGATATAATATTTTGGCATGGAGGAATAGTATGAAAAAGATTGGTAAATTTGTTTTATATGCAACATGTATTGATTTATCTTTAAAATTAGTTGATATGGTTTTTGAAAAAGTATATGAACATAAATATATGGTGAAAGAAAATAAGGAAAATTCTTATAATGATTGTGATACACCAAAAGTAAATTATATTGTTTTAAGAGATAATACAAAATAAATTTTTGTAAATAATAAAAATGATGAAAGTCATTTTTTTCTTGCATACATTTGTTTGGTATGTTATAATTATTTGGAGGTGTTATTATGGATAAAATTATAATAAAAGGTGCACGTGAAAACAATTTAAAAAATATAAATATTGAACTTCCTAAAAATAAACTTATTGTTATGACAGGTGTATCTGGTTCAGGGAAATCTTCTTTAGCTTTTGATACAATATATGCAGAAGGTGAGAGAAGATATATTGAAAGTTTATCTGCTTATGCTAGGCAATTTTTAGGTGGAAGTGAAAAACCTGATGTTGATTCAATAGAAGGGCTTTCTCCAGCTATAAGTATTGATCAAAAAACAACAAGTAAAAATCCAAGATCAACAGTTGGAACGGTTACAGAAATATATGATTATTTAAGACTTTTATATGCAAGAATTGGTATTCCATATTGTCCTATTCATAATAAACCAATAACTAGTCAAAGCATCGAAGAAATGACAAATCAAATTTTAAAATTAGATTTAGGAACAAAAATTAGAGTATTGAGTCCGGTTGTTTATGGAGAAAAAGGAACTCATGCTGATACATTAGAAAAATATAGAAAAGATGGATATGCAAGAGTTATTATTGATGATGTTGATTATGATTTATTAGATGAAATAAATTTAGAGAAAAATAAAAAACATAATATATCAATAGTTATAGATAGAATTGTTATAAAAGAAGATATAAGAAGTCGACTTTATGAAGCTATAGAATTAGCTTCTAAATTATCAAAAGGTAAAGTTGTTATTGATGTAATTGGTTCAGATGAAATTGTAATGAGTGAAAAATATGCTTGCCCAGATTGTGATTTTAGTTTGCCAGAACTAGAGCCTAGAATGTTTTCATTTAATGCTCCATATGGTGCATGTAAAGAATGTAAAGGTCTTGGAATAAAATATAAAATAGATGAAGATTTAGTAATTCCAGATAGAAACTTAAGTATAAATGAAGGTGCTATTAAAGTAATAAATTTACGTGATGATACAAATATAATTTCAACACAAATAAGTACAGTATGTAGTTATTATGATATTGATATGGATATGAAAATTAAAGATATTGATAGAAAAAAATTAGATATTTTGTTATATGGTACACCTGATATATTAGAATTTAATTATACATCTAAAAATGGAAACACAAGAACACAAAGAGATTTTTATGAAGGTGTTATTTCTAATTTAGAAAGAAGATATGTTGAAACAAAAAGTGGTTGGATAAGAGATTGGATTGAAGGATATATGACAGAACTTCCTTGTCCAAAATGTCATGGCTCAAGACTTGATGATTCTATTTTATCAGTTAAAATTAGTAATAAGAATATATATGAAGTAACTTTACTTAGTATAAAAAATTTATATAAATTTATTACAAATTTAAAATTATCTAAAGAACAAGCAGAAATTGCTAATTTGATTGTTAAAGAAATAGAATCAAGACTTAGTTTTTTAATAAATGTTGGTCTTGAATATTTAACACTTGCCCGTAGTGCTCAAACGTTATCAGGAGGAGAAGCTCAAAGAATACGTCTTGCTACGCAAATTGGTTCTAGGTTAACAGGTGTTTTATATGTCCTTGATGAACCTTCGATAGGACTTCATCAAAGAGATAATAATAGACTTATAAATTCTTTAAAAGAAATGCGTGATTTAGGAAATACGCTTGTTGTTGTAGAACATGATATTGATACTATGAAAGCTTCGGATTTTTTAGTAGATATAGGTCCTGGAGCAGGTATTCATGGTGGCGAGGTAGTCGCATGTGGTACACCTGAAGAAGTTATGAAAAATAAAAATAGTTTAACTGGTAAATATTTAACAGGTGAACTTAAAATTGAAGTTCCAAAATCAAGAAGAAAAGGAAATAAAAAATTTATTGAAATAAAAGGTGCTAAAGAAAATAATTTAAAAAATATTAATGTAAAAATTCCTCTTGGAACTTTTACATGTGTTACTGGAGTATCTGGATCTGGTAAGTCTACACTTATTAATGAAATACTATATAAGGTTTGCAGAAATAATTTATATAAAACAAAAGAAAAACCTGGTAAATATAGAGAAATTAAAGGATTAGAAAATATTGATAAGGTTATAGATATTTCACAATCTCCTATAGGTAGAACTCCAAGAAGTAATCCAGCTACATATACAGGTGTATTTGATGATATAAGAGATGTGTTTACAGAAACTAAAGAAGCAAAATTAAGAGGATATGATAAAGGTAGATTTTCATTTAATGTTAAAGGTGGAAGATGTGAGGCATGTCAAGGTGATGGTGTTAAAAAAATAGAAATGCATTTTTTACCTGATGTTTATGTTCCTTGTGAAGTTTGTGGTGGAACTAGATATAATAAAGAAACATTAAATGTTAAATATAAAGATAAAAATATTTATGATGTACTTGAAATGCAGGTTGAAGAAGCATATAAGTTTTTTGAAAATGTTCCAAAAATTAAGAATAAACTTGAAATGCTTATGGATGTAGGTCTTTCTTACGTAAAATTAGGTCAAAGTGCTCCAACATTATCAGGAGGAGAAGCAGCTCGTGTTAAACTTGCAAAGGAATTACAAAAGAAACCAACTGGTAAGAGTTTATTTATATTAGATGAGCCAACTACTGGACTTCATACAGATGATATAAAGAAATTATTAGTTATCTTAGAGAGAATTGTTGATAATGGTGATACTGTTGTTGTTATTGAACATAATTTAGATGTAATAAAGGTAGCTGATTATATAATTGATTTAGGACCTGAAGGTGGCGACGGTGGTGGAGAGATAGTTGCTAAAGGTACACCAGAGACAGTTGCTTTAAATGAAAAAAGTTATACAGGTATGTATTTAAAAGAATATTTAAATTAATAAAAGAGTCAGAATTTTTATTCTGATTTTTTTGTTTACAAAATATTAAATTTGTTGTATCATTTATATATGATAAAACGATAGTAAGGATGTGTAATA
>CAKPMH010000028.1 GCA_934167935.1 uncultured Bacilli bacterium | reverse complement strand
ACCCCTGACCTTTTGGTTCGTAGCCAAACACTCTATCCAGCTGAGCTACGAGCGCGGCTTATCTCCGACTCCAAAAGTATAACATTTTTTTTTAATAAAATCAACCAATTTTTAAAAAATATGTAAATATTTTTTAATTTTTATGTTATTTATTCAATAATATGAAAAAAAATAGGCTTTAATGCCTATTTTACATCTATAATTCCATATTGTTCATCATTTCTTCTATAAAGAACTGATACATCACCTGTTTTAGAATCTTTAAATATAAAGAAATCATGTCCCAATAAATTCATTTGAAGAATAGCTTCTTCTTCATCCATTGGTTTCATATCTATAACTTTTCTTTTAACTATTTTTTTCTCATCTTTTTCTTCATCTGATATTTCAAAATCTATAAATGCTGTAACAGTTTCTTTACTATATTTATGCATTCTTGTCTTATTTTTTCTTATTTGTCTTTCAAGCTTTTCAACAACTAAATCTATTGATGCATATAAATCTTTATTAGAAACTTCAGCTCTTAAAATTGCACCCTTTATAGGTATAGTCACCTCTAATTTGTAATTAACACCACTTTCTTTTATTAAAACATTTGCTGTTAATTCGTTTGAATCTTCAAAATACTTATCAAGTTTACCAAGCTTATTCTCAATATATTCTTTTATTGAACTGGTAACCTCTACTTTACTTCCACGAATATTGTATCTCATATCATCACCCTTTCTTAAATAGATTATATCATAAAAAATTAAAATAAACAAAAAAAACTACTATACTAAAGCAGTTTTTACTTCGACAACATTTTTTGCTTGTAAACCTTTATCAGTTCTTACAAGTTCAAAATCTACATATTGTCCTTCAACTAAAGTTTTATATCCTTCTGTTAGGATGGCTGAATAATGAACAAATATATCTTCATGATCATTATATTCAATGAATCCATATCCTTTCTCATTATTAAACCATTTTACTTTTCCTCTCATAAAATCCTCCTTCAATTCTTCTGGTTTCATATTTAATATACCTCTAAAATTCTATTGTTTCAATAAAAATAAATCCCTAAATTTCGACATAATATTCAATAAGCTAAGAAAATATTTTTAGCGAACAAATCAATAGTATCAATTTATTCCCCTACAATCAATAGTTTTTGTTCGAATAGTCGTTTTAGATGCTCGAATTGTAATTTAAATCACAAATGAAGATAAAAAAATACATTTCATGCATCTAAAATTACATTTCGCACAAAAAATATTGAATTATCATATTTTTATGATACCATCAATATAGTAGTTGGTGATTATATGAAAAAAAAGTTTTTAAAATTTTCAACGGATTTAATTAAAGAATATTATCCTGAAACAGATGATATTAAATTAGATGAATATAGATATAGTCTAGAAGGATTTTATCTAACAATAACAAAATTAATGATTATAATACCACTATCAATAATATTAGGAGTATTTAAAGAACTGATAATATTACTGTTATTCTTCAATATATTAAGAGAACCAGCACATGGATTACACGCAACTAAAAGTTGGATATGTCTTTTATCATCATCCATTATATTTATAGGAATACCTTTTTTATCAAAAAATATATCAATACCATTTTTATTAAAAATTATTCTAGGAATTACTGGAATATTGCTTATATTTAAATATGCCCCAGCTGATACAAAAAAAGCTCCTATTATTAAAAAAGAAAATAGAAATAAATATAAATTTATTTCTACTATAAATTGTATAATTCTTACAATTTTATCCTTAATTATTAAAAATGAAATAATTTCAAACATAATTATTTTCTCAATTTGGACTGAAATATTACTAATTCTCCCTATTACTTACAAAATATTTCATTTGAGTTATAATAATTATAAAACATATTTAATGAATATGAATTAAACAGGGCCCGTTTAATTATAGAGAATAAAAAGGAGGTATTAATATGTTTAAGAGTTTATTTTCAAAAATATTCAAAGCTATTGGAAGTTTAAGTGCATCATCAAGTTCTAATGCATGCTTAAAAGTTGTATTAGATGAACCTGAAATGCCAAAGAGTATGATTGAAAGATAAAAATAAAAAAGATTTATGAATTTAAATCTTTTTTTATATATAAATTTTGGACAAAAAATTTTCCATTAATTTCTCTTGTTTGTTTTAATAAAGAATTACCAGCAATAATTTCATTAACTAAAGCTAATCCAACACCACGACCTTTACCTTTTGTCGAATAACCTTCTTTATCAATTTCATCAAATTTAATACTACCATTATAACTATTTGATAAACTAAATCTTATATTATCCTTTTCATTTACAAATTCAATTACAATTTGTTTATCAGATGCTTTTTCGGCAGCCTCTATAGCATTATCTAAATAAACACCCAATATTCTACTAATATCCTCTAGATTTTTTTCAAGATTTTTCCAATTTTCTTTTTTTGAAACATCTTTATCAATATAAACAAATACTGATATTTTTTTAGACATCATTTTTTTAATTTTAAAATGAATTAATCCCTTAATACCACCTGATGGTAAATTCTTTAATTTAATTAACCAATCATTATCTGTAACATCGTCAACATTATTTAAAATATTTCCAAGATATTCTTTAGCTTTTTTATTCGTTTTAGGAATGAGATTATCAATTATAATTAATTGATTTTTATATTCATGTTGTTTTTTACTTTTATCTACTACTTCATCTTCATAAGTTTTTACATATTCTAGTAATTGACCATATTCTATAGTTAATTTATTATTTCCAGATTTTTGATTAAAATAACCACAAACAAACAATACTATTCCAACTAAAATTAATAAAATGACAAGTTCTCTATCATTAAATATACTTTTAAAAATCACACTATATATTACCATATAACATAACAACATAATAATACAGCTTTTAAATATTAAATCAAGCAATTTATTTGATTCATACCATTTTATAATTTTTGATATAAAATTTAAAACATATCTATTTTTAAATATACCTAAAAAAACTAACGATTCAAAAATGTTAACATATAATAATCCTAATCCTGTTGTAAAATAATTTATATCAAATTTACAAATTAAAACAAAAATTATTGCAAATGCAATTTCTGCAATAACATATCCAATATAAATAAATAATGTAGATATTAATGTTTTGGATATAGATTTTTTATATAATATTTGTAAAATTAAAAAAGTAAATAAATTTGTTATTATAAATTTAATAATTCTATTATTAACAACTCCTATATGACAATCAAATACACAAAAAATGATTATAATTAGAATTTTTTTCCAATCAAGTCTAAACTCCTTTCTTATTAATTTGCAAAAAACATAACAATCTAAAATATGCGTAAACAACGCAATTATAAACCAACTAACAATTTCTAACATATTCCTTTAGCTCCTTTTTCTTTTCTCTAGCCAAATAATCAGTTTTATAATCATTCTTAAAATAAATTATATTATTCTTCCAATCAATTTTATCAATTTTTTCTGTATTGATTATGCAACTTCTATGAGTCATAAAAAATCTACTATCAAGCATACCAAATAAAGAACTAATATTTTCGTTTACTGAAACGTCATTATAAATAGTTTTAATAATACTTTTTCTATCAATACTATCTCTTATAATATAAACAATATCATCAGTATATACTTTATAAGTTATATCAGCTGACTCAAATATTAAAACCTTTTTATTATTGATCTTAAGAATTGCCTTTTTCAAAGTTTTTTCTAAATTAATATTACAATCATTATATTTTGATATAAAATCTAATAACATTATTTGTGCTTTTAAAGCATCATAACCCATATCAACATGAGAGGTAACCAAAATAATGATACTATCCCAATCTTCTGTCCTTATCTTTCTAGCAACATCAATTCCAGATAATCCATTAGGGATTTCAATATCCATAACATAAATTTTAGGGCAATCTTCATTTATCACCTTTTGCATTCTAGTGTTATATTTAGAAAATTCATCGATAGAATAATCCATATTAACTTTTTTCATAATCTTATTTATAGATTTTACAACATTACTTCTAAATACTTCTTCGTCATCATAAACTACGAATTTCATCATAAAATAATACGCACTCCTCGCCATTTGCTTTACGTTAATATATAAATATTACCATATTTTACCAATTATTACAATAAAAAAATACAATTATTGCCATAATAATTGTATTTTTTTATTGTATTTTTTAAATTTTAAAAACTTCTTTATTTATTCTTATAAGAATTTTCGTATCTTTAAAATTACTTAAATATTCAAAAAGTTTCTTCTTATTTAAAAGTTTTGATATTTTACTATATGAATTAATAATTTCTCTATAAGAATCATTATCTATATTGGTCTTATTTCTAACAATTTCAATAAGTAATCTTTCTAGATCATAAGATTTTATATTCACACCACAATAAGTCATGTTATTGACACCAATTGAATAAAGATTATCTGACATAAAAATTTGTTTAATATAATCTTCTTTCATTTTTCTATCTTTTTGTTTACTAGCCACATAATAAAGATTAGGCATATCTTTTTTTAATTTATAAATATAACAAGCTGTTTCTAATGTAAATATTGCATTAGGATGTTTTTTTGCTATAATTTCAAAATAATTTGTATTTAAATCGGTTGAATAAATTCCTTTTTTTAGGAAAAAAAGCTGTTTATTATCAACTAATTTTTTTATTTGATATGAACTATAACCCTTTTTTCTCAAATCTTTATGTCGGACAATCATACTATCACCAGAACTAATTATATTACATATTATAATTAAAATCAAGAGATTACCGACAAATAATTAAACACCTGTTAATTTATCTTTTTTCTTTAAATAAATTTTCCTAAGCCAATCAAATGGTATAACAGTAAAGGCAAATAATATCATTACTTCTAATTCAACAAAATTTAAATCTGTTGTTCTAAAAACATTATCACCATAATAAATCATTAATAATTGAATAATTGTAATAAATATTATTATAAATATAAATACCTTATTTTTTGTAATATTAGCTAAAATATTTATTCTATGTGTCCTTGCATTAAAACAATTAAATATATCAATAAATATAAATAAGCCAAAGAAGGCAGTAAGTAAATAATTATCAGTTACACTATAATTATATATTTCTTTTATTAAAGGTAATTTTAAAAATAATATACATAAAATAGATGAATAAAATCCTGTAAATAATATTTCATTAATCATATATTTATTTATAATTGCTTCATTTTTTTTCTTAGGAAATTCATGCATATATTCAATTAATGGCGGTTCAAAAGCAAAAGCTAATCCAGCAAGTGTATCCATCACCATATTTATCCACAACATTTGAATTACAGTAATAGGAGTGAATACTCCTATAAATGGACCAACAAAAGATAAACTCAAGGCACATAAATTAATTGTAAGTTGTAAAATAATAAATTTTCTAATACTTTTAAATATCGTTCTACCAAATAATACAGCTTTAGAAATTGACATAAAATTATCATCTAAAATAACGATATCACTAGCTTCTTTCGCAACCTCTGTTCCACTACCCATTGCAAAACCAACATCGGCCTTTTTTAAAGCAGGAGCATCATTTACACCATCTCCAGTCATACCAACAACCAAATTTAAATCTTGACTTACTTTAACTAATCTACTTTTATCCTGTGGCAAAGCTCTAGCAACTACCTTTAAATTTGGAAGTATATTTTTAATATCGTCATCTGACATATTCTTTAACTCATCACTAGTTAAAACTACATCACTATCTTTATTCAATAATCCAACTTCTTTTGCAATACCAATTGCTGTATTTTTATTATCACCAGTTATCATAACAGTTTGAATATGAGCACTTTGTGTTAAATTAACTCCTGTTACAGCTTCTTCCCTTACTTCATCTTTAATTAAAACAATTCCAACCAATGTCAAATTTTCAAATTTTTTATCAAGATTATAATTATCATTAATAGCTAAAGCTAAAACTCTAATACCTAACCTTGTGTAATTATCTATTTTTTTATTATATAGTTCAATATTTAATCTATTTTTATTTCCATTTTCATCATAATAATATTTACAATTTTTTATTATAACCTCTGGAGCACCTTTTATTAAATGTTTTTTTCCATTATACAAAACCGTTGCTAAAGAATATTTATTTTTACTATTAAATGTTTCTTTATTAATTACCTTAACATTTTTATTATATGAATTAATAAATTTTAATAAAGCTCTATCAGTAATATTTCCACCTACTATTTTATTATCACTATATACACTTTCATTATTATAGGCAATACTAATTTCTAATAATTCACATAATTTTGGAAACTTTTTTAACTCTAATATATTACTATACTCAGATTTAGAGCCACTAATAAATCCAATAACATCTAATTTTCCTTTTGTAAGTGTTCCAGTTTTATCAGTAAACAAAATATTAATATTTCCTGCAGTTTCAATACCTATTAATTTTCTAACTAAAACATTATTTTTTAACATCCTCTTCATATTAGAGGATAATACAAGAGTAATCATCATAGGAAGTCCTTCTGGTACTGCAACTATTATAACAGTAACAATCAAAGTCATTGCATACAAAATATGTCCCGTTATTAGAGGAAAATTAGTTATCGTTTTAACAATTAAATTGATATCAAAATTATTTTTTATTACAACTACAGAAAAAAGATAAGAAATACTAATTAAAAAAGCAGCTATATATCCAATTTTACTTATTGTTTTTGCAAGTTCTGTTAGTCTTAATTTAAGTGGGCTTATTGGACCACTCTCTGATAATTCCATTGCAATTCCACCATAAATAGTATTGTTCCCTACCTTTTTTACTAACATTTTGGCACTTTTTGAATAAACAACACTCCCCCTATAAACTTTATTTTCATCTTTTTCTATATTATTTTTAATAGCTTCTTTATAAGCTTCCTTAGCTTCACCATTTAATGATGATTCATCAACACTAATTTCACCTTCTATTATTACTCCATCTGCAGGTATTTTATCACCTGAATTTAATAAAACAATATCGCCAACAACAACATCATCGACATTAATTTCTTCAATTTTTGAATTTCTAAATACACGGCACTTAATTTTAGATGCTTCTTCTTGCATTCTTAAAAATGCCTTTTCACTACCATACTCAGATATTGTTGATATAAAAGATGCTAAAGCAATTGCTATTATAATTCCAATAGTTTCATACCAATCAAAATTTTTAAATAGAAAAATAGTTTTGATTGCTAATGCTATTAAAAGAATCTTTATAATAGGATCGGATAAGCATTCAATAAATTTTCTAAAAAAACTATTATTATTTTTTTTAATTAAACTATTATTACCATATTTTTCTCTTGATTCTTCTACTTCTTTACTATTTAAGCCAGTATTAAATTTAGTATTATTCATATATTGCCTCCTATACTTAAAATATATTAAAAAAGTTTTTCAATAGAATTGTTATGATATTACATATTCCTACAAAAAAGACAAAATATATATAAAACTTTAAAAATATAGACAAAATTAAAAAAAATATGATATTTTATTTATTTTTTAGAATTTTTGATTTATAATGTTAAAGTATATAAATGAGGTGAAAAAATGCAAAAAGTATATATATTTGGACACAAAAAACCAGATACAGATTCTGTTACAGCTGCAATAGCACTATCTTATCTAAAAAACAAATTAGGTTATAACACTGAACCAAGAGTACTAGGACCTATAAACAAAGAAACAAAATTTGTTTTAGATTATTTTAAAGTTAAAGAACCATCATACTTAAATGATGTCAAATTACAAATAAAAGATTTAAACTATCATAGAAATTATTTTTTAAATCAAAACAAATCTATATCAGATGTTTATAAATTCTTACTAGAAAAAAATATAACAGGAATTCCTATTGTTGATGATAACAAAAAATTTAAAGGTCTAGTAACAATTAAAACAATTTTTAAAGAATTATTAACAAGTGATCAAACATTAATTAATACATCATTACAAAATATTGTTGAAGTTTTAAATGCAGAAATTCTAAATAAAAGCTCTGATGAAATTAATGGAAATATATTGGCTGCAACATATAGAAGTACAACATTTCTTGAAAATTTAAAATTAAACAATAAAACAATATTAATAGTAGGTGACAGACATAGTGTTATAGAATATGCAGTAAATAGCGGAATAAAATTACTAATCATAGTCGGTAATAATGAAATAAAAAAAGAACACTTAGAAATTGCTAAAAATAATAATGTTAATGTTATTAGAACAAATTATGATAGTTTTCATACAGCTAAATTAATTGGTTTATCAAATTATATAAAGAATTTAATAACTGATGATTCAATAGAAACATTTGATGAAAATGATTATTATGATGACTTTTTAATTAAAAGCAGCAAGTTAGGACATAACAACTATCCAATAATAGATAAAAAAGGAATATGTCATGGTTTAATAAGAATAACTGAAATTACTGAAAAAAATAGAAAAAAATGTATATTAGTAGACCACAACGAATCTGAACAAAGTGCATTAGGTTTAAATGAAGCTGATATTTTAGAAATTGTTGATCATCATAAAATTGGTGATTTAACAACAAAACAACCTATCAACTTTAGAAATATGACTGTTGGTAGTACAAATACAATTATATATTCCCTATTTAAAGAAAACAAAATTGATATTCCAAAAGATATTGCTGGACTTATGATATCAGGTATATTATCAGATACATTAGCACTTACAAGTCCTACAACAACAAATTTAGATAAAATAATTGTTAAAGCACTATCTGATATAATAGGTTTTGATTATAATAATTATGCAAACGAGATGTTTAAAGCTGGAACTTCACTAGATGGAAAAACAAAGGAAGAAATTGTTAATGAAGATATTAAAATTTTTCCAGTTGATGATAAAAAATTTGCAGTATCACAAGTATTTACATTAAATTATGAAGAAATATTAAAGGAAAAAGATAAATATATTGAATTAATTGAAGAAATAAAAGTAAATAAAGAATGTGAATTAGTTTTATTATGTGTTACTGATATTATTAAAAATGGTTCATACATTTTCTATACAAAAGATAATGAAGAACAAATATCCCTAGCATTTAATATCAAAGATATACATCAAGGTTATTACTTAGCAGGATGCGTATCACGAAAAAAACAACTTGTCCCAAATATAATGGAAATAATAAAATAAAGGCTTTAAACCTTTATTTTTTTTGACAATCACTACAAATTCCATTTATTTGAATTTGATGTGAAAGAACTTTATAACCAGTATCTTTAATGCTATTTATAGGGCATATATTTATTAAAGTTTTTTTATGACATTTTACACAATATATATAATGTTTATGCTCATTTTTATTTATAGAATAATAAATTTCATCATTTAGTGTTTTAATAATTACATTATTATTTAAAAATAATTCTATTATTCTATATATTGTAGAATTATTCATTTTATTACCACATTTATTTCTTATATCTTTAAATGTCACTTCACCATATTCATCAATAATATCAAAAATTAATTTTCTCTGTTTAGTTAACTTAATGTTTTTTTCTTTAAAATATTCTTCTATCATATACTTATTCCTAAAAAATTCATTATAATTCCACAAAATACACCTATAAAATAAATTAAAGATAAAATTTTTATATTTTCCTTAATATTATGATTTACTTTAAATAACACAAGTATAGCAACGCCACTACCTGTAAGAAGACCAGCAAGTGCAGAGCCAAATGAAATAACATTACTCAAATAAAGTTCTGTTATGATAACACTAGCGCCACAATTTGGTATTAATCCGATTAAACTTGAAATAAATGGGCTGAAAATATTATTATCTAAAAATAGGCTTCTTAATTTATCTTCTCCATAATAACTCATAACAAAATTTAATAAAAAGGAAATAATAATTAAAAAGATAAAAATATTTAATGTATGTTTAATACTTGATTTTATAATTCCATGATCACAATCACAATGATCATCATCACAAATTTCATGTATATAACTAGTTTCTATTTTTTTTCTAAATACAAAATCAATAATGAAGCCAAAAAATATTCCAATTAAAACTTTAATAAAAAGAAATTTTAAAATTAAAGTAAATGAAGCCCCTTTGGATAATAAAATTGGTAACATTTCATCAGATGTTGATAAATAAACAGCAATAAGTGTTCCAAGTGTTATGATATGGGCTACATATAAATTAGTAGCAGCAACACTAAATCCACATTGAGGAAAAGCTCCAAATATTCCACCAAATAATGGCCCAAATTTACCCGATTTCTCCAACTTATCTTTACTTTTATTTGATAGTTTATGTTCAAGAAACTCCATAAGTAAAAATGTTAAATATAAAAATGGTAATATTTTTACTGAATCAATAATCGTATCTAATATAATATCCAACATAAATCCTCCTAAATGCAATTTTTTTGCATTTATATAATAGCACATTATATAAAATATATCAACATAAAATTATTTTTATTTTTTATATAATATATTTTATGATAATCGTAAAATATATATTGACATTTAATAAAATTAATCATATAATCAAAATGAGGTGACATTATGAGGAAAAGTTTTATAGGTAATTTAATTACAATAATTTTATATTTATTATTTATAGTTGGTATAATTTGTTTATTTTTTATACCAGATTTATATAATATACTAAGCGATAAATATGTTGATTTATTTAATAATCATTCTATTTATTATAAAATTGCATTTTATGCTTGTTACATACTAAGTTTAAGTATTGTATTTTTCTTAACTAAAATTTTTAACGATATATATAAAGATACCCCATTTAAAATAGAAATTGTAAAATATTTAAAAATAATTGCTTGTATATTTATGTTACTAGCGATTATAATAGCAATTAAAGTGATTTTTATTCCAACAATTTTGTCTTTAGCTATGATTGTCGTTACTTTTATAGCAAGTCTAAGCTTTTATATACTAGGTCAAGTATTTAAATGTGCTATAAACTATAAGGAAGAAGTTGATTACACAATATGATAATTGTTAATTTAGATGTAATGATGGCAAAAAGAAAAATAAGCCTTAATGAACTCAGTGAAAAAACAAAAATAACTACAACTAATTTATCCATTTTAAAAACTAATAAAGCAAAAGCAATAAGATTTACTACATTAGAAGCAATATGTAAAGCTCTTAACTGCCAACCAGGTGATATTTTAGAATATGAAGGTGATACTAATGAATGAAAATATCAAAAAATATAATTTAAATTTAATAACTTTTACATGTTTAATATCTGCACTTGCTATTACATTAATAAATTTATTTAATTTAGAAAATTATAATAAAATAATAGTTGTTCCTTTATCAATCTTAGTTATAAATAATATTATATTAATTAAAAAAAATAATCTTGAAGTTAATAAAAAAGCATATTTATTTTTAATCCCGATTACTCTAATTTTAATAAGTAATTTAATTATTAAAATAGATTTTAGTAATACACTTTTAAATTTAATTATACTTCCTATAATAATTACAATGTTTCTATTTAATCTTACTAACAAAAATTATTATATTGGAAATAATTTAATCAAAAATATATTTAAATTATTTCCTAATAATTTATTTAATAATTTAAATTATATTAAATTTAAAAAAAAGGATAATAAAAAATTAACATCAATTATTATAGGATGTGCTATAGGATTTCCAATTGCTTTAATATTACTTCTTCTACTAAAAGATGCTGATAAATACTTTGGTAAACTAATCGATAATATTTTTGGATTATTCTTTGATAAATTTGATATTAGTCGTATATTTTCAAATTTTATTTTTCCATTTACTATATCTTTCACAATATTATTTGCTATTTTCATAAATATATTAAAAAATAAGGATTTTAAATTTAATTTACCTAATAAAAAAGAAGTAAATGATATTATAACAAAAACAATCTTAATTATCATAAATTCCGTATTCGTTTTATTTTTAATATCAGAAATATCTAAAATTACAACTAATTTTTTAAAAATACCTGTTTCATATACATACTCAAAATATGCAAGAGAAGGATTCTTTCAATTATTAATTGTTACATCAATAAATTTTGGTATTATTATTTATTATTTATATAAAACAGACATAATAAAAACTAATAAAGGAATTAAAAATTTATTAATTTTACTAATTTTATTTTCAATATTTCTAATATTTAATTCATATTATAGAATGTTTTTATATATAAATGAATATGGATTTACAGTTTTAAGACTGCAAGTTATATTCTTTATTACAATGGAATTAATTTTATTTGGATTATTGATTAAAAAAATAGTTTATAAATTAAAATATTATGAAGGAATTACTTTTACAACTATATTTATAATTACTTATATATTAAATTTATATTTATGTAATGAATCATTTATTAACTTAATAAATTAAAGACTAATGTCTTTTTTTATTATTTATAAGCATATAATATATTAAAGAAAGGATTTATATAGTAAAAAAAAATCTAATTAATATTAGATTTTATTAAACACATACGTGTAATTTCAAAATGGCAGGGGTGGAGAGAATCGAACTCCCAACAGTGGTTTTGGAGGACACCAAAACCTTAGTAGTAAAATAATGAAATCAAGTAAAACAAAGGAAAAAAACTATTTTATACATTGATATTATACGATATAAATTGGTTAAAATCAATACTTTTGCCACCAAAAGTGCCACCAGTTGACCTCAAAAAGCACAACAAAAGTCTTTTGGACTTCTAATACCCTTGAAAATAACCATAAAATAGAAAAAAAGCCCACAATTACAATGAATTGTGGGAATTATTATATATTAATATATTCATCTTTATATTTCGAAATATCACTTATTGGATTAAGTAAAAGTTCATGGTTATTGTCGAAAATATTATAAATGCCATCAAGTAATTTATTAATTATTTCAGGATTAACACTTTCAATAAATTGATTAAAAATTTGTAAATTTGGATTACTATCTAAAATATATTGCTTACATATATTCATATAAGTATCTAAATCATCATATGTTATATTGTCATTGGACAACCACTCTAATGTATCAAATAAATCATTTTCATTAGTAATTTTTGGATTTTTTGTTAATATTGATAATAAAGTTAATGGTTGAATGCCAACATTGGGTGCATCATTATTGTTATAAATATATCTTTCCATCACATTAGCAATTTTTTGATCTTGTATTAAATTACTATGAGTATATATTTTTAAAGTTGTTGATACTTCAGAGTGACCTAATCTACGAGCAACATCCTGTAATGGTATTCCTATTGCTAATAAATATGTTGCATGACTATGCCTTATATCATGGACAGTTATTGGCTTTAGAGAATTATCTTTTACAAATCTAGACCAATCTTTAGTTAAATAATCAGGATGCCAGACACTATTTAATTTTAATGTTCTAAAAATATAATCTTCAGCAGTAGGATTAAAACCATTTTCAATCTGATAATTTTTATATTCCATAAGTGTATTATAAACTTCTTCAACAACAACAATCTTTCTAGCACTTTCATCAGTTTTAGGTTTAATTGCAACTAATGAATTTGTTACTTGTTCTATAATTTCATACTTTTTAAAAAAATCAGGATCTTGTCGCATTTCTTTTGATGCTACTGCAAGTTCACGATTAACACTAATAATATAAGTTGTTTGAAATTTTCTAACACCATTTTCAGTAATAGGCATTTTTCTTTTTGATATGTCTTTCCATTTCAAACCACAAAGTTCACCTCGTCTAAATCCAGTATTAAACAGGGTAAATATTGCAGTTCTAAATCTAATGTCATACTTTTCCAAAAGCTCAAACACTTCCATCATTTCTTCATAGTTATAATAATCCTTTTTTTTAACTTTTAATTTAGGTGGATTTATAACAAATTCTGCAGGATTTGTTAATAACCATTTTTTCTTTTTCGCATAATTAAAAATAGAAGCAATTAATTTATGACAATGATTAATATAAGTCTCAGATAAAGGTTTACCAGTTTGAGGATTATTCGAATTTCTCATTTTGTCATATAACTTTTCTAAATCTTGTTCGGTTATACTCCTTATTTTAATATCTCCCAAACTAGGTAAAATCCAATTATTAAGTAATTGTTTATACCCTCTGACAGTATTAAGTGATCTCTTTTGATATTTAGTATCACCTAAGTATATTTTTGAGGTTTGAATAAGAGTATAACCACCATTTTCAGCTTTAAGTCCTTCTTCTTTCATTTGCTGTTGCAATTTTTTCATTTCATCTCTTCGTTTTATTGCATCTTCTTCAGTACCATATACTCTTTCAACTATTCGATCACGAGTACCATCATCTCTAAAACCATTACTTAATTCAATTCTAAAAACCCCATCAGA
>CAKPMH010000027.1 GCA_934167935.1 uncultured Bacilli bacterium | reverse complement strand
GCTCAGTTTTCAAAGATCATTCAGGCTTCCTTCACAAGAAGCACTACTAATATATCAAATACTTTTTACTAAGTCAACACTTTTTTTATTTTTTTTTAATATTTTTAAAATTTATAAAAGAATGTGTAAACAAAAGTAATATATCATATATATATTACCTTATTAATTATATTACATCAAATTCCAAATATACTAAAAATTATGATTTTCATTATATTTTTTTACTTCTTCATATAAATCATGATATCTATAATTCTGAGCCTCATTAAAAATCATTGAACCATTGTTATATCTTTTTATAAGGTCATCCAGTCCGTTTTTAATTGCCACATCTAAATCATCAGAATAATTCATCAATTTTTTATGATATTTATATTCCATTCTATCTAAAATTTTATATTCACCTGTTGGAAATATTCTTAAATCCAAATCATAATCTATATACTTAATTGTATTTTCTTCTATTATATAAGGTGTTGCTATATTACAATAATAATATATGCCATCCTTCTTTAATTGTGCTATAACATTATACCATTCATGTTTAAAGAAATACATTATTGCCGGTTCCTTAGTTTTCCAAGTAACACCTTCAGCTCTAGTAACCAATGTTTTATTATTTCCACAAACTATATAGTCTTTAGTTATATCTAAAACTACTGCTTCTTCCCAACATCTATGAACATTTCCATCATGTTTATAGCATTGAATTTGAAATTTATCTCCTATACAAATTTTTTTCATATATTACCTCTTCCATATACATTATATATGTTTTTTTTAAAAAAATAAAGAAGCTTTTTACTTCTTTATAATTTCTTCTATTGTTTTTTGTAATTGATTATCATTTTCTTCTGTTGGATTTTTTTCATATTCTTCGCTTAAAGAGACTGATATATCAGGTGTAACTCCTTTTTTATTAATCCAATTTCCTTTTGGAGTTAACCATTTTTTTGTTGTTATTTTATATTCAACATCATCATCTAAATCTAACAATTCTTGTACAGTCCCTTTTCCATAACTTACTTCACCAACAACTAATGCCCCATATTCTTCTTTTAAAGCTGCACTTAGCATTTCAGAAGCAGATGCAGAATTAGAATTTTGTAAAACCGCAATTGGATATGTTTTAGTTATATTACCATGCGAATAATATTTTTTCTTTACTCCCTTAGTATCTGTTTGATATATTACATGTTTTGAATCAAGGAATAAAGAAATTATATTTACAGCAGTAGATAAATGTCCTCCCGTATTATCCCTAACATCTATTATTAAATAATCAATTTTACTATCTTCCAATTTTTTTAGTTCACTTTTAAATTGTTTATATGCCACATTTGAAAATATACTAACATTTATATATCCAATTTTCTTATCATCTTTTTCTATTATTTTTGAACTTACTGCATTTATTGTAACATTATTTTTTTTAACTTTAATTTGTTTTACTTCATTCTCTCTCTCAATTTCAAATGTAAATTCTTGTTTTTCTGACTCTCTTATATATTTTGATAATTCTGTTACATTTTTTTCTTGTGCATCCATATCATCTATTTTTTTTATAAGATCACCTTTTTTTATTCCAGCTTCTTTTGCCGGTGAATTATCAAAAACATCATTAACAACAATTTCACCTGTTGAAAATCCAATAATTTCTATTCCAATACCTTGATATTCACCTTCTAATTGAATATCAAATGTACTTGAATTATCTTCATCAAGCAAATATGAATAATCATCATCTAATGATTCTAACATTCCTTTTATAGCACTATTTACTAATTCTTTTTTATCTACATCGCTATAATAGTTATCAATAATATAATTATAATTTTTTATAAACTTCTTTAAGTTTTTATCATTAGAATATGTTTTATTTTTATTTAACTTGCTTGTAACTAACGATCCAAAAACTAAACTTACTGTAACCGATATAAATATTAGTATAATAACTTCCAAAGTACTAAAGGAATTTTTTTCAATATTCAAGTTTCTTTTAGATACTTTATTTTCTCTAACTTTTTTATTAATATTATTTGCTTTTTTCTTGTTTTTTTCTTTATTTCCATCTTTTACTTTTTCATTTGTATTTTGCATTACCATAGTATCACCATAATTATATTAGCACAATATAAATTTAATATCAATGAAAAAAGAATGAAAATTATTAAACATTTTTCATTCTTTTCTTTGAATAAAATTTTTGTGGTAAATGAGGAATTTCTTCAATTTTTGATAATTCATTTATCATATTTTCATATATATGATAACCACTTAAATTACCTCCAAATCGTTCTATTATATATAACATATCAATTTCTGTTGCAATACTAAAGTTTTCTCTATTATCTATAATTCCCTTAGAATCATAATAATTACCATTATATTCAAAAGCACAATGGTTATATTCTTTATTAACTAAAATATTTTGAATATCAAAATATTTTTTTATAATTTTTACAAATTCATAACATGCTCCACACTGAAACATTACTTCACCATCACACATTAATTGATCATAAAACAAATCAGTTGCTAAATCATTAATAAACACTATAAATTTTTCAATATCTTCTTTATATGCTTCTTTATACATACTATTCTCCACTTAAGCTTTTTAATTTACTTAAAATATCTTCTTTTGATTCATAATGATTCTTTATATTTTTGTCTGATATTTCTAATAATAAAGTCCCTTTTGTTTTAAAATCACTTGCCTCATATAAATACTCATCAGATAAATAAGCTTTGTTAAAAGCATTTGATAAATCAACTGTGTATATTTTTGTATTTTTTCTTATATTAGTTAAATAAGATGTAAACAAATCTTTATAAGGATCATCTTTTTCTAATAATAAAACATAATAATCACCAGATTTATCAAACATATTACCAACAATTACCTCATCATATTGAATTTCATTAGCATTCAAATCATTTGCAAATATATCATCATGATTTTTCTTTGTAAACATTATAGTTGCTAAATAAAAAATCAAAAATACAATTGCTATTATTAATATTAATTTTATTAACTTTTTATATTCATCACTTTCAGCTGAACTATTCGCCTTTAAAATTTGCTTTTTTTCTTTTTTCATTTTATCACCAACTGCATTATATCATATTTTAATATTATTAACAAATAATTTTTATACATAAAAAAATAGATAAATCTATCTATTTTGATATTAAAGTAATACTAGCAACAAGTAATCCAACTTATTTTTTATATTTCTTAGTTTTATTTTTTTCTTCAAATTTTATTTTTGAAAGGTCATAGAAATTTAAAGAATCATTTATCTCATCTAATAATAATTTATCATACTTATCTTCAGTTAAGTTATTTTTAAATTGATTTAAAAATTCTACATATTTATCTATTCTACCAACGTAAACAGTATTTTCATCAATTTGAAAAGCTACAGTAATTATATCCCCTACTGAGTATGAATCTTTTACTTCTTCTTTATTACACTTTAATTCTTTAAAATATTTTATATTTTTTCTTACTTCATTTTCTGGTAAAGACACAAATCTGTCATAAGAAAATTTATTTTCTAAATCAGCATTATCATCTATATATCCAAAATATAAATGATTATCTTTATCACTAAATACTATCCAAGCTTCAACAGGCACAACGTCAACTAAATTTAGTATACCAATTGGTGTATATTTCTTTTCTTTTCCGTTTTCTGTTTTTACTATTTCACTCATATAAAGCCTCCAATAATCTATATAGGTCAATTTTATAGTACAATAATCAAAATCCATTGTCAAATTTTTTTAAAAAAATAGATAAATTTATCTATTTTGATATTGGCATAACACTAATTGACTTTACTACATCTAACAGTTCATCTTCACTCATTGTATCAGATGATAAATAAAATGAAATACCATCACTAATCCATGTAATTCCTGAATCACTTAACGAACCTATTGTATCTTTTAAAAGTTCAGGATCACCATACATATTAATAGTATCTATATCTTTTGAAACAGTTGTTGTCTCTTCTATTAAAGTAAATGATTTTTCTCCTAAAAAGGTTAAAATTGCTCTTTCACCATTTTCTAGTGAAATCTTATCTTCACTTGCTAAATATGTATTACTTGGCATATACATTGGATAAACTATATCTTCCAATTCTTTTGACGATTCGATGGTTTCACTACTTTTAATATTCTTTTCAACTTTAAAATAATCTTTATCAAATTTTGATTTTAAATCTATTTCCTTAAAATTCATTTTTATTTTAAGATTATCTGAAGAATCATATACTTCAACTTTTTTAACCATAGCATCAAATAAATATATTTTTTGCTTTGTTAATTTTTTATTATTAGAATAATTAACATCTGTAGTTATAATTACATTTTTGCCTTTTTTTTCTACTTTTTTATTTTTATCATTTAAAATATCTTGTGATATACTTTGTAACAAATAGCTTTGTGAGTTATTATAAGGCCATTCACTTTGAAATTTAAAACTTTTATTTAAAGAAGGTGTAAGAACATATACTCCTTCATCATTTCTTAAAATTATTTGTTCATGATCATTTGTCTTATTAATCAAATCTACCTTATAATAATCTTTATTTTTATAAGAAACATTTACGGAATATTTGTAAACATCTTCATTATTTACAATTTCAAGTTCACCTGTTAAATAATAATTTTTTACTTTTTCAATCTTTTTTGTAAATTTATCTACATCACTATTTTTCCCTTTAAAACATCCTGTAATAAACATACACATGCATAATACCAATAATAATTTTCCTTTTTTCAAAATATCACCCCATAAAATATTTTCATTTAATTATATGGTATTATTATTTTTATATGAATAATTTATTCTTTTTCGGACATTCTAACAAATAGGAAAGGAGAAAAATATGGAAAATTTACAAAAAATAGCATTAGTATTCACTATTATAGGTGCAATTGTATGGGGAATGATTGGATTATTTAATTTTAATCTAGTTGACTATATTTTTGTAGAATTACTAAATATCAAATTTTTAGCAAATTTAGTATATATTATTGTCGGAATATGTGGTATTATCAACATTGGAATTTTATTTAATCACATTGATACAAAATAGTTATTATTTTGTATTTTTTTTTATGAAAACGGCACTTTTTTTTAGATAATTAACATCTTCTAACATTTCATCAAATAAAAGATTTATATTCATATGTTTATATCTCATAAAATCACCTCAAATAAAATTTAACACATATATAAAATGTATTCATCAAATTCGACAAAACTAGATATATTTAGAACTTTATTTTTTTCATAATTTTATATAGTAAAAAATATTTTTTTATTGTATAATTAAATTGGTGATAATAATGAAATATCCAACAAGCATAAACAAAATTAATAGAAATATTTCATATAGTAACAGAGGAATGACTTTAGAACATGAATTAAATGAAACTAACAAATATTACTTAATTCATAATATTGCTGTTATACATAAAAAACCAACCCCAATAACCATAACAAAAGTGGATTATCCAAATAGGTATGAAGCAGTTATAAAAGAAGCATACTTTAAAACTCCATCAACAACTGATTATAATGGAATTTATAAAGGAAAATATATTGATTTTGAGGCCAAAGAAACAAAATTAGAAAATTTTCCACTTGCAAATATACATGATCATCAAATTGAACATTTGAAAAAAATAAATGAACATGGTGGTATTAGTTTTTTAATAGTAAGATTTACATCTAAAAATAAAACATTTTTATTAGAAACAAAAAATTTAATAAATTATATAAATCAAAGTAACAAAAAAAGAATACCTTATGATTTTTTTTATGAAAATGGTTATTTAATAAAAGACAAATTTAATCCAAGGGTTGATTATTTAGAAATTATCGATAAAATATATTTTAAAGAATTAAAAGGAGAAGATTTATGAAAGAGTTTATAAACAAAAATAAAGATTATATAATAATAGGAACAGTTAGTTTAATTGCATTTATAATAGGATGTTTAGCAATTAATTTTTGGGTATCTCTCATTATAATAGGATTAGCTGACATAATATTATTTATACCTAACTTAATGAAAAATAGAAAAAAAGTAGAAAAAGGTAGACATGCAGCTTTAAATAAGAAAAAAACTAAACCTAAAAAGGTTAAACCTGAAAAAAAAGAAAAAAAGAAAAAAAAGGTATGGAAAAAATTATTATTTATATTTTTAATTTTATGTATATTTGCAATATTAGCATTTTGTGCTTTTTGGGCATATATAGTTGCAAATGCCCCAAAATTCAAACCTGAAGAATTATATCATCAAGAAGCTTCAACATTATTTGATAAAGATGGTAAAGAATTTGCAAAACTAGGTGCAGAAAATAGAGAAATAATTAGTTATGATGATTTACCAGAAGTATTAATAGATGCAATAGTTGCAACAGAAGATTCAAGATTTTATCAACATAATGGTGTTGACCTACCAAGATTTGCTAAAGCAACTATTCAAACATTATTAGGTGGTTCTAATGCTGGTGGAGCATCAACTCTTACAATGCAACTTGTTAAAAACCATTACACTTCAACTCAAAGAAGCTTAACTAGAAAATTTACAGACATATATATGGCTGTATATGAAGTTGAAAAAAAATATACAAAAGAAGAAATTTTAGAATTTTATGTTAATGCACCTTATTTAGGTGGCGGTTCATATGGAGTTGAACAAGCTTGTAAAACTTATTTTGGAAAATCTGCTAAAGATATTAATCTTGCAGAAGCAGCACTTATAGCAGGATTATTCCAATCACCTGGTGGTGATGATCCAACAAGATATCCAGAAAAAGCAGAAAAAAGAAGACAAATTGTTTTAAAACTTATGGAAAGACATGGTTATATTACAAAAGAAGAAAAAGAAGCTGCAAGCAAATTAACAGTAGATAAATTATTAGTAAAAAAAGATAATGATAATACTTCAGATAAAAATGAATATCAAGGTTTTATTGATACTGTAATTGAAGAATTAAATGACGATGGAATTGACCCATATAAAACAGCTTATAACATATATACAACTATGGATAGAGATAAACAAAATTATATTAATGATATTATGAACGGTAAAACATGGGATTGGAAAGATGACAAAGTTACAGCAGGTATAGCCGTTGTTGATATTAATAATGGTGAATTAGTAGCAATAGGTGCTGGTCGTAATAAAAATAAAGAACGTACATTAAATACAGCAACTCAACTAAAAAAACAAATTGGTTCTACTGCTAAACCTATATTTGATTACTCTGTTGGTATTGAATATGAAAACTGGTCTACATATGAACCATTCTCAGATGAAAATATTACATATTCCGATGGAACAAGTTTAAGTAACTGGGATGGTTCTTATATGGGTTATTTAACACTTAGAAATGCATTAGCTCAATCAAGAAATACATCAGCTGTTAAAGCATTCAAAAAGAACAAAAATGGAAATATAAAAGAAGTTGTAACAAAGCTTGGTCTACATCCTGATGAAACATTACATCAAGCTCATGCAATTGGTGGATATGGTGGAGAAAATGTTGTTACAATGGCTGCAGCATATGCAACATTCGCAAACAATGGTGAATATAATTCTCCACATAGTTACACAAAAGTAGTCAACAAAAACAATAATGAAGAAACTAAAAAACAAGTAACAACTAATAAAGTATTTAGTCCACAAACAGCTTATATGATGACAGATTTATTAAAATCTTCTGCCAAAGTAGGATTAGGTGGATACTCAAATATAAATGGAGCAACATATGGTGCCAAAACTGGTACATCAAACTTCTCTGATAAAGATAAAAAGAATTTAAAATTACCTAATAGTGCTATTGCCGATTATTGGGTATCAGGTACATCTCCTGATTACGCAATTTCAGTATGGTATGGATATGAAGTTCCTAATAAAGAATATCACAATTCATTTGGTACATCATATCATGAAAGATTATTCCAAAAAGTTGGAAAAGGAATCTTTAAGAAAAATAGTACATTTAAAAATCCTGGAGGTGTATCAAGTGTTTCAGTTGAAAGTGAGACATATCCTGCAAAACTTCCAAGTGAATATACACCTAAAGGTTTAATTGTTACTGAATTATTTAAAACAGGTACAGAACCAACAGAAAAATCAGAAAGATTTAGCAAACTTGCAAATGTTACTAATCTATCAAGTTCTGTCTCAGGAAATGAATTAACACTATCTTGGAAAGCAATTGATACACCTTATGCATTAAAAGAAGACAAAATTAAAGATTTAGCTAAAGATTTATTTGAAACATCTGGGTTCCAAAATCGATTCATATCATCAAGAAATTCATATAATAACAATAATATCGGAAGTGTTGTTTATAAAATTTATGGTAAAAAAGATGATGGCTCTTTAGAGCTATTAGATACAACATCTAACTCATCTATTACATTAACAGTTAATTCTAGTTCTCCAACAAAATATGTTGTAAAAACATCATATACTATATTTACAGCAAATATGAGTGATGGTGTTGAAACAAGCGTATCTTTAAATGGTGTAACGGATAATATTGAATTAAAATTAATCGGGGACGAAAATATAACAACACCTAAAGGTACATATGAAGAAGAAGGAATAAAAGTAATAATAAATAGTGAAGAGACAACTGAAAAAGCATCATCAATTACATATACTACCGTGGCTGGAACACCTTCTTCATTAGAAATGATGAATTCAACACCAGGTTCATACACAGTAACATATAGCTATAATGGAAAAACAATAACAAGAAATGTAACAATACAATAAAAAAGAATTTCAATCGAAATTCTTTTTTTGGCATATATTTTTTAGTTTGCAATTACTACATTCAGGATTTTTAGCCTTACAATAATATCTACCAAATAGTAATAATTGGTGATGAATTCTTTTAGCATTATAATTTCTCAACTTTTTTGTTAATTTCTTTTCTATAGTAAGAACATCATCATCTTTATTTGCAAAACCAAGTCTTATACTTACTCTCTTAATATGTGTATCAACAGCAATATATTGTTCATTATAAAGTTCACTTAATACTACATTAGTAGTTTTTCTTCCAACTCCAGGCAATGATTCTAAATATTCTCTATTATTAGGAACAATACCATTATAATTTTTTATTAACGATTTTGATATTTCTATAATATTTAAAGCTTTTTTGTTAAATGTACCAATCTTTCTAATAATATTTATAATATCATCAATTTTAGCATTTGCTAACTTCTCTAAAGTATCATATTTATTAAATAAAACATTTGTAACTTCATTAACTCTTTTGTCGGTAGTTTGTGCACTTAACATAACAGCAATCAATAATTCATAATCTTTATTATAATTAAGTTCACATTTAGGATCAACAATTAATTCATCTAAATAATTAAATATTTCTTTATTCTTCATTTAACCAGTCATAATCAAACATTTCTGTTTTTTTAGTACTATTCTTCTTAAAATTTTGTTTATCCTTTAAAACTGCCTCTTTTGTTGTTATTCCTTTTCTTTTCCATTCATATAGTATTTTATCAATATATCTAAGATTTGAAACACCATTATATACAGCCTCTTTTAAAGCACATAAAATTAATTCTTCACTATAATTGCTTTCTAACCATCCACTTATTAATTCATATTCAATTGGAGATAAAGTTCTACCAAATTCGCGTTCAAAATCATCATAAATATTTGTTTTTTTATCATTTAATTCTTCATCTTCTACTTCTTTATTTATAATTAAATAAGCTAATTTCTTATAAAGATTAGATAAATCAATAACTTCTTCTAAAACACCATTATTTTTTTCTGTATTTATTGATATTAAATCTGTATTTACCAATTTTTCTATTAATTCCAAAACTTCTGGCAATTTATAGTTTAATTCTTCACTTATTTTACCAGGATTAAACAAATTACTTTTATCATTAATCATATAAATCAAAATAATTAATTCTTTTTCTTCTATTTTTAAATTTTTATAATTTGTTAATAAAATTTTAGGTATATAAATATTATTTTTTAATACATCTATTACTTTGTTCATCATATTAATCACCACCTTCATTATATATTATTTATTTCTATAAATAAACATCTAATCCATATTTTTTTATTAAATAAATTCCATATTCTCTATTTTTACTATTCATAATTTTATCCAATTCTTTTTTCTTTTTAGTATTAGATAAATTTTTTATTAAATACCCATATTTAATAATTCCTGATGATAATTCTTCATCTAATTTAAAATCAAGAATTGTTGCAAATCTAATTGCCCTAAGTATTCTAAGAGGATCTTCAATTAATTCATCAGAACTATTTATCATTCTAATTATTTTAGAATCAATATCTTTTCTCGCATTAAATAGATCAACATAATTACCATTTTTATCAATACATAATGTATTAATAATAAAATCTCTTCTTTTTAAATCTTCAAATAATGTCTCAACATATTTTATTATAACATCATTTCTATTTTTTAAATATTTATCTTTTCTAAAAACTGTTACATCAAACTTATATCCTTCAAAGCTTAAAATTACATTACCATATTTACTATATGTTAAATCAATATTATCAAATATTTCTTTTATATCATCTATTTTAGCATTCGTACAAATATCTATATCATTTGATAATATATTTAAATATTTATCCCTAGGATATCCACCAACAATATAGGCTTCATATCCACTATTACATAATAAATTTAAAATTTTTATTGCACAATTATACATAATTCACCTAAAAAAAACAAAAAGCCAATGGCTTTTAGTTTAATGCTTCTTTTAATTTAGAACCAGCTTTGATTGTAACAGCTGTTCTTGCTGGAACTGGTACAGATTCTCCAGTTCTTGGATTACGTGCTGTAGTAGCAGCTTTTTCTTTTGCTGCAAAAGTTAAAAATCCAGTTAATGTAACTTTTCCACTTTCTTTTAATCCTTTTTCAATTCCTTTTACTAATGCATCATATGCACGAGTAGCATCAGCTTTTGTTAATCCAGCTTCTTCAGCA
The DNA here is from genome assembly GCA_934167935.1 of uncultured Bacilli bacterium. The sequence continues at coordinate 3,631 of CAKPMH010000027.1, read as the reverse complement.
ATGTAATTTACTAAATCTGTTTTTGACATTATAATTACCTCCTATTTATTTAAGCTATCTTGCTTACACTCTAAGAATACCATTTTTTTATAATAAAAGCAACACTTTTCACATATTTTTCCTTTATTTTAAAGCTTTTTTTATTATTTTTTCATTATTAGACAAATTACGATATTATTAATTATTTTTTTTATAATGAATATAATTTCTTAGGTGATATATGTGCTAAAAAAATTTCTACTTATATTTATAGTTATTCTTTTTTGTGGATGCCACAAAAAAAATATAGAAGAAATCAATACTGTAATTGAAGAAAATAAAAATATTGTTGTTGGAATTAATTATCCATCTACTGGATATAATAATTTGGATAATTTAATTAAAAAAGATATAGAACACATATATAATGATTTTAAAGACAATTATGAAAGTTTTTCTAATCTTACAAATAAATCTGAATTAAATATTGATTATACTTTTAACAAAGTAGATAATAATATAATTGCAATTAATTTATATATATATATAAATAGTTCTAAGCTTAAAGAAAAAATTGAGTATATTAAAACATATAATTATAATATATCAAAAAAATCAATTATATTATTAAAGGATTTACTTCAAAAAAAAAAATTAAACAAATTACCAAAATATATAAACAATTATTTAATTAAAAATTATAAAAACTTTATAAATATAAGTGATATTAACAACATAAAATACAATTATAATTTATTTAGTATTGATAATGATTATTTATACATTTATTTTAATCCGAAAGATGTATTTAAAAATTACAATGATATTATAGAAATTATGATACCTTTAAATAAATTAAACATTAAATTTAATGAAAATAATACTTATTATGAAAAGGCAAATATTCCTGTCAATAATATAATTAATATAAATAAAAAAGTTGTTGCATTAACATTTGATGATGGACCAAGCAAATATACAAATGAACTTATTGATGTTTTAAAAGACAATGATGCAGTTGCAACATTCTTTGTTATAGGAAACAAAGTAAGTATATATAATAAAACATTAAAAAAAGCTATTACAAATGGTAATGAAATTGGAAATCACTCATATAATCATAAATGGTTAACACGAGTTGATGATGTAGAATTAAATAGTCAAATAAATAAAACGCAAAATATTATATATGAAACGCTTGGATATAAACCATTAAATTTTAGACCGACATATGGTTCAATAAATAATAATATGAGAAAAAAAATTAATTTAAATATTATTTTATGGAATGTAGATACAATGGATTGGAAATATAAAAGTGTCGACAGAATAGTTAAAAGAGCAACAAAAAACACCAAAGATTTAGATATAATTTTAATGCACGATACTAGAAAAAGAACAGTAGATGCCGTAAAAAAAATAATACCAATTTTAAAAGAACAAGGTTATACTTTTGTTACAATAAGTGAATTACAAGAAATAAAAAAATTAAGAAACTCAAATGAATAACACTAAAGAAAAAGAAATAATGCTATTAGATTTACAAAATTTAACAACAATAATTTTTATTGCAAGTTTAATTATATCAATATATATTACTTCTGTAGATAAAAATAAAATTAAAAATCCCAACAAAAAATATAATGATACTTCAAATATTTCTATTTTCAATCGTGTATTAGTAGTAGTATTATCATTAAGTTATCTGTATATTAGCTACAGTAATAAAGAAATTGCTAAAATTAAGGGTAAAAAAACTAATTTATTTAATTTACAAGTTTTAGCATCTGAAATTTCATTAGTTTCTACAATAATAGTTTTATATGTAATAATAAAATCATATGGAAACAATTACAGTATAATAGCTGGAAGTGGAAATCCTAACTTATAAAAAAATTAGATAATTATATTATCTAATTTTTTAGATTGTACTTCACGTATAAAATTACAAAATATTTTCTATGACAATATATATGGACTAACACTTGTTCCATTTCCATTTGCTTTAAGATTAGATTTTAAAGTCAAAATTGGGCGAATATAATGTTTATTATTGTTAGATAAAAATGTTGATGTATCATATGAATAATATATAAAATATGATGAGGAGGATAATACATTGTCAGAATTTATTGTCCTTCCAGTATATCCAAAAGCCTTATTATCAGAATTTGGTTCATAAACATATCGTCTCGAAGCAATCCAATATTTGGAATTTATATTTAAATTAACAGGTTTTGCAGTTAATGTTCCAATTGATATATTAACACTATCAATATCATTTTTATATAACACATCCCCACCACCTTGCTCTTCAGGTGTACTACACGATTCTTCCGTACTACAAGTCCACGAAGATTCTTCTAATGTACTTCTATTAATATACTCAGTTTGTCCATTATAACCCATATGTCTCGCTTTTGTTGTATATTTACTATTTTTATATTGATTTGCAAGTACATTTAAATATCCTACAAAATTTTTATATCCTATTTGCCCTTTAAAATATATTTCAGTACTTGATAATTTTTCTGATACAACATCTATCGTTCCATCACTATTTACTTTTACCACACGCCACATATCTAGTTCACTTGGATCTATTGTTTGTGTACTTGTATATCCTGTTTTACTAATATCTGTTGTATAACCTGTAGATGTTGGTGTCATTTTGATATAATCACCTAATTTCACATCTAAAGATAAATTAGGAACAGTTGGTTTAAGTGCTATATCTATAAATTCTTTTGCTGCTTGTTGCATATCTGGGAAATCTGTTCCACCTGATACAGAAATTTTTCTTGCAGTACCATTACTACTTACTACATCATCTTTAAACCATGCCTCTGTTCCTGAAACATACCAAGTATGCCCTAAATAATTTACTATTGTACTATTTGTGATAGTTGCTATATGGTCAACTTTTGTTTCATAAATTACTGCATTTGAATCGGTACTTACAAGTAATGGTGCTATCCATGTTGCACTACTTCCTCTATAAGCAGCATAAGAATATAATGTCCATCCAGCATTAACTTTATAAAATTCTCTTTTATTTCCAGTATAACTATATGTCCATATTAAATCTTCTGCTTTTGATGATACATAATCTGGATTAAATGTTAAAACATTTATTGAAGTACTACTTGCTTTACCATTTTTTCCTGTTGCAGTACATGTTATCTTATTGTTTCCTATTGGTAAACTTGATAAATTACTAATTGTACTTGATCCATATTTACAACTATATGATCCACCTGTTGGTCCATAAGTTATATCTAAATAATTTCCAATTGTATAATTATCTTTTTGAGTAATTATTGTTGGCATTTTTGATTTAAAACTTATTGATGGAGTAGTATTATCTGTAATAATAACTTTTGCACTTCCTGTTATTGTCTTATATCCAGACCTAGTTACTTGATAGTATACTATATAACTTCCTACATCTTTATATTTTGGACTTGAATCTAAGTTATATGTTCCATTTACTGTTCCATATTTTATTGTTGAACCAGAACTTGTTACAACAATTCCATGTTCTTTAGAGTCATAATCTCCTGTATATCCATTTACTGTTACACTTAGTAATCCTTCTTCTGTTGTTGCTACATGAGTTGATGTTTGTGAATTATAATTTGTGGTTGATGCA